>CAMAYN010000104.1 GCA_945862285.1 Akkermansia muciniphila
GGCTCGATGCCGCCAGTTTCACCGTCACCCGCGGCACCGCCACCACCGGGGAAATCATCGTCAACTACACCGTCAGCGGCAGCGCCACGTCCGGCGACGATTTCACCGCACTGCCCGGCAGCGTGACCATCCCCGATGGCGCGAATTCCGCCTCGATCACGCTCACTCCGCTCGATGACGCCCTCGTGGAAGGTTTGGAAAACGTCACCCTCACCCTCGCCGCGGGCAGCGGCTACGATATCGGCTCGCCCGCTTCCGCCACCGCCGAGATCCTCGACAACGACGGCCTCGCCCTGCCCGAAGTCAGCATCTCCCTCAACACCGCGACCCTGGTCGAGGGCTCCGGTGCCACCACCACCTTCACCATTTCCCGCACCGGTGCCACCACCGCCGTGCTTCCCGTCTCGCTCTCGGTCACCGGCACCGCCGGCTACGGCAGCGACTATCCGGAATACCCGCTCAATCTCAGCATCCCCATCGGCAGCGCGTCCGCCACCCTCGTCGTCGGCACGCTCGACGACCGCGATTTCGAAGGCGCGGAAACCCTCATCCTCGCCCCCGTCGCCACCACTCAATACACCGTCGCCACGCCCGCCAGCGCCACCCTCACCATCAACGACACCGCCACCTTGATCCGCCTCAACGGCAACACCTTCGCCAGCCACAGCACCGGCGATCTCAAGCTCGACCTCTACCTCCCGCGCAATCCCGCCCAACCCGTTCCCTGTGTGATCTTCATCTTCGGCGGCGGTTGGCAAACCGGTGCCGTCTCCAACGGCCTCACCCCCGCCACCAACATCTTCGGCGGCGGCATGGCCTGCGCCGTCATCGACCACCGCCGCAGCAGCCAGGCCACCTGGCCCGCGCACATCCATGACGTGAAAGCCGCCATCCGCTGGCTCCGCGCTCGCGCCGCCACCAACGGCATGGATCCCGAACGCTTCGGCATCTGGGGCATGAGCAGCGGCGCCCACCTCTCGACCATGGCCGCCCTTTCCGCCGGCGAACCCGGACTCGTCGTCAACACCACCGCCACCGACACGGAGGGCATGGTCGGCTCCGACTTCGATCAAAGCGAACGCCTCCAGGCCCTCTGCGCCTGGTATCCGCCCACCGACCTCCTGCGCATGGATCACGGCCCCAGCACCATCGATCACAACAGCGCCAACTCGCCCGAAGGAAACCTCATCGGCTCCACCATCCAATCCGTTCCCGAGCGCAGCGCCAGCGCCAACCCGCTCATCTTCATCCGTGAGGACGCGCCGCCCGCCCTCATCATGCATGGCGATGCCGACACCTCCGTGCCCTTTCTCCAGAGCGAAATGCTGCACGACCGCCTGCTCCGCGCCGGCGGGAAATCCCTGTTTTGCCCCATGATCGGCAGCGGTCATGGCTTCGCCACCGCCGAGCAACTGACCGCCGTGAACTTCTTCCGCCACGTCTTCGGCCTCGAAACCGTCAACCAGCCGCCCGTCGCCACCTTCACCGCCAGCACCTTGTCCGGCACCGCGCCGCTCACCGTGAACTTCGATGCCAACGGCACCGCCGATCCCGATGGCACCCTGCGCCTCACCGCCTGGAGTTTCGGCGACAACTCCGGGGCCAGCGGCCTCACCGCCAGCCACACCTTCACCATCCCCGGCACCTACCGCGTCACCTTCTGCGCCCAGGACAACGGCCGCCTCAACGCCAACGCCCACGCCATCATCACCGTGCTGCCGCCCGCCTCGGAAAACCCGCCGCCCACCGTCACCCTCACCGCGCCCGCTGCAAACTTCACCCACCTCGAACCCGCCGCCCTGCATCTCAGCGCCAATGCCACCGCCGCCAACGGCGCAATCATCGCCACCGTCGAGTTCTTTCTCGATGGCCAGCTCGCCGGCCGCGACCTCACCGCCCCCTACGGCCTCAGCCTCGGCGGCATCGGTCCCGGTGCCCGCGTTCTCACCGCCCGCGCCACCGACAGCACCGGTGCCACCTCCACCAGCCCGCCCGTCGCCGTGAACATCCTCAGCGCCCGCCCGGAACCCATTTGGATCACCGAAAACAACCTCACCTACCTCGGCCTCCGCCACCGTCGCCTCCCCGCCCTCGCCAACCGCATCCACGAAGTCCAAGGCAGCACGGATTTGTTCGACTGGCACGCCGTCACCACCACGCCGTCCATCCAGACCATCGGCATCGTCGAGGAAATCGAAACCCGTGACGACTCCAGCACCCAAGGCCATCCGAAACGTTTCCTCCGTCTTGAGTCCCGCAGCAAACGTGAAAAATAATCACGATAAAGAATTGCTGGGGAAGCATGTCTTCGATAGGAATGAATTTTGTATGGTGTTATTCACAACATCTGAAAGTACCAATTGCATTGAAAAAATGATGAACACGAGATTCGCATACTTTTCCGCAGGAGATGAAGAGCTGGACGAGATGCGGAGTTCTTTGGAATGGACTTATGTGGAGTGAGAAGTTGAGGTCAAATTACAACAGAAATTGGTGGCATCGCCGTCCGTCACGCAGATTTTTGTTAAGACTCATCGATAGGCAGCGACTCATAGATACCTTCCAAGATTCATTTATGAAACGACTGACATTCCTACTGATGATTTCGCTGCTGCCCATGCTCGGAAATTGCGCACCTGGCCAAGCCAATTCGACACCGCAGATCGACCACACCCATGCAGCTTTCACCACTCTCCTCGCCCAATCCGTGAAGAATGACAAGGTGGACTATGCTGGCCTCAAAAAGAATCGCGCGCCGCTGAACGCGTACGTCGATTCCCTCGCCGCCGTGCCGGAGTCGGAATTCAAAAGCTGGGACAAAAAGCAACAGATGGCCTACCTCATCAACACCTACAACGCCGTTACCCTCAAACTCGTCGCCGATCATTACCCCGTGAAAAGCATCCGCGACATCGGCGGGGAAAAAGGCCCATGGAAACAACCTGTCGTCCGGCTGTTCGGGAAAAATCAGACCTTGGATCACCTTGAGCATGATCTTCTGCGTCCAAATTACAAGGAACCCCGCGTCCACTTTGCCGTAAACTGCGCCTCCATCGGCTGCCCAGCCTTGCGCGCTGAGGCGTTTCAGGCGACCAAACTCGATGCCCAGATGGACGAACAAGCCCGCCTTTTCCTACGTGATGCCACGAAAAATAAAGTCGATGTCAAAAACAACACCCTTCACCTCTCCGAGATTTTCGATTGGTTCAAAGCCGATTTCGTGGAAAAGTCCGGCAGCTTGGAAAAATTCATCGCGCCCTACGTCAACGATGCAGATCGTGAGTCTTTACAAAAAGGGGCATTCGCCGTGAAGCACATGAAATACGATTGGACATTGAACAAGTAATGAGCGGGCCTGACAGATTGATCATCATGACGCGTTTCCCTTGCGAAGGCAAAAACAAGACGCGTCTGATCCCCGCGCTCGGTACTGCGGGTGCGACCGCGCTGCACGAACGACTCGCGAAACATACCGTGCGCACCGCGAAAAATTTCCTCGCCATCCATCCGGTTGCACAACTGGAAGTTCATCTTGATGGCGGCACGCCCGAAGCAGGTCGTGCGTGGTTGGGGGAAATTGAATGCATTGCACAAACATCGGGCGACCTTGGTCAACGCATGGAGGCCGCCGCCGCAGGAGCATTTGCCCATGGCGCACAGCGTGTCGTCATCATTGGCACGGATTGCCCGTCTTTGGAGGAAACCACCATTGCGCAGGCATTTGATAGATTGCACGTCAGTGATGTTGTGTTAGGTCCAGCAGAGGATGGCGGATATTATCTCATCGGCATGCAGCAACTGTGGCCTGAGCTTTTTACCGGCATCGACTGGGGTAGTAGCCGCGTTCTTGCGCAAACTCTCCACGCCGCAAAAGTCGCCCAGCTCGATGTCGCCCAGCTTGCATTTCTCGAAGATGTGGACACCCCCGCCGATCTGCCTGCTGCATTTGCTCGACTTGACCTCAGCTCCCCGCAGTCAGGCGAGTAAATTCGTTTACCTACTCTTCTGACTTACGCTGTGAACCAAATGTCGGGATCTTATCCGACGGTCAATCTTCGATGAAAGATTTCCACGGATGCTTAGTAGAATCGCAACGCCTATGAATTCTGTTAACAAAAAAATTCCTACCCTTTGTGCCCTAGTTTCGATGCTCCACCCAGTGCTCGCTGCGGAAAAAACTGTGAAAGTCTATATTCTTGCGGGTCAATCCAACATGGTTGGGATTGGTCAAGTGACAGGGGGCGATGCACGCTGGGGGAAAGAATTCACCGATTTAGAAATTTCCATCTATGAAGGAACTCCTGCTGCATCGACGGACTATGACAGCCTCAAGCCCATCAAAACGATGCCTCTGGAAAGCCTAGGAGGATTGAATCCTGTGGTATTTCCCAAAGAAGGTGTGGCCGTTTTGCGCGGGAGTATTTCTATGCCAGAATCGGGGCTCTACGATTTCCGTCCTGGCTACGGCGCATCCGAGGAAAACATCATGACCATTAACGGCACCGAGGTTTACCGCAAAGAACCAGGAGGGAAAATATCACAAAAATCGATCAAACTCGAAGGTGGAAAAAAAACATCCTTCAAGGTCACATACCTCAACCAGCAGGGAGCGTCACTTGGTTGGCATTCTCGCGTTGATGTGCCTGGGACACTCAAGTCGCTTGTCAACTATGATAAGAAATTCCCCTACTTAACCGACGGCAATGGGAATTTTCAGCCACGCAATGATGTTTGGTACACAGGTGTCGTCACAGCAACGGCCAATAAGTGGCTTGATATTGGTTGCGGCGCCAGTGCTACGAGTATTGGTCCAGAGCTTGGCTTCGGTCACATTGTAGGAGATTTTCATGACGAGCCCGTTTTAATTCTCAAGGCGAGCCAAGGGAACCGCTCTCTCGGTTGGGATTTTCTTCCCCCGGGGTCTGAAAGTTTTGAGCACACCGATGCAGAAGGAGTTACGTGGGTTCATGCCGGATACAAGCAATCGCCAGAACGATGGCAAAAAGGCACGGAGCCAAAGGCGGTCGATTGGTATGCTGGCAAGCAATACGACGACTGCTTTTCCGCAGCAAAAGAAGTCTTAGCTCAATTTGATGTAAAATACCCGCAGTGGAAAGGCCGAGGCTATGAAATTGCTGGATTTGGCTGGTGGCAAGGCCACAAAGACGGTGGAGAACAAGGTAAAGGACCAGCCGGGGTCAGCGCGTTACGATATGAAAAAAACCTCGCGCATTTGATCAATACACTGCGCAAAGAATTTAACGCACCGAAGGCGCCATTCATCGTAGCCACTTGTGGATTTAACGGTGGTGTTGGCTGGGAGAAGGGAAGCAGTGCCGATACCATTTTTCAGGCGCAGATGAATGTTAGCGACTCGAAGAAACATCCCGAATTTGCAGGCAATGTAAAATCATGCGACACCCGATCATTCTATCGCGCCCCAGAAATTTCCCCGCGAAACCAAAGCTTCCATTATCATGGCAATGCCGAAACCTACATGCTCGTTGGCGAGTCTATGGGTAAGGCGATGTTAGAAATGAAAAAATAAGGTAGGCGAGAGGAAAAAGGCGGCATGAAAATAAATTTTCAGACGATCATTGCTTTCATATTTCACATTTTGCAAATGGCGCAAGTCAGCGCGAATGATGGTGCTTATTTTGCCAGCGGGAATCACTTATGTCCGCTGATGGAGACAGTAATCTCTGTCAAGAAAGAGGTATTGACCATGCGCAGAATTGAGGATGATAAAATATCGATCACTGTGGACTATATTTTTCATAATCCAACGAACGCAGAGAAAATCCTGCTCATGGGCTTTGAAGCAGATTCCCCAGTGGGCGACGTAAATGGCAGACCGAAAACCACGGGACATCCTTATATTGATAAATTTCGTGTCTTGATGAATGGAATCCCCTTATCCCATAAGGTAGCGATTTACAATCTTGAAGAAGAAAAAATACCGCCAAAATTCAACCTCGAAGTCCTTGCCAAGCAAACGAAAATTCCCGATGTGTTGAACGAAAATTACACAAATTTTCATTACATTTATCATTTCTCTGCGGCTTTTCAGCCAGGTGATAATGTGGTGAAGCACACTTACGAGTATGCGATTTCTCATGCCGTGTATATAGAGGCAGAAATGGATTATTTACTCACTCCCGCAACGCGCTGGGCCAATGGGAAAATTGACGACTTTACTTTGATCTTGGATATGGGAAATGAACAAGAGTATCATGTAGCCCCAGCTTTTTTTGATAAGGTAGAAGATTGGCAATGCGAGGGAAAAGTCAAATGTGCCATGGAAGATGTGGTGCATGCGTTAGATCGAAGTACAGCGCATATGCTGACAGTATGGCAACGTGAAGGCACGATTCGTTTTCATGCAAAAGACTTCAAGCCCAAGGGTGAATTCTCGCTACTTATTAACCAACTCATCTTTGAAGATACGATTATCAACGTAGAGAAAATACGATTGCCGTTTCGAAAATTGCCGATCTTGCATGAGTGTGCATTACGGAATGAATTATCTCGCAAAGTGCTGCGTAACTTACCTTTCGCCCAACGCGGCTACGTATTTAAAGATCAAGAATTGAAAGACTATTATGAACGTCAGCCTTGGTATTTACCTAATGAAAAACTGGCAGATGTCGTACTGAGAAAAGAGGAAAGCGAATGGAGAAAAAAGATCGATGGAATGTCGATAGTGAAAGCGAG
Source organism: Akkermansia muciniphila (assembly GCA_945862285.1). Classification (GTDB taxonomy): domain Bacteria; phylum Verrucomicrobiota; class Verrucomicrobiia; order Verrucomicrobiales; family Akkermansiaceae; genus UBA956. The sequence continues at coordinate 6,715 of CAMAYN010000104.1, forward strand.
CGAATAATCAAAGCGAGCCATTCTTTCTCCCTCATTTTTTCTTCTCTTCTTTGACGAGAAACGGAGCGCGGTCGAAGGCATCGTTGACTAAGCGTGGGTCGCCTTTGGCCTTGAGTTCGGACATCAACTGGTCACGGAGAGTTTTCAGAGTCTCGGAATAGGCGGGATCGCTGGCAAGATTCTTGGTTTGGTGTGGATCTTCACTCATGGAATAGAGTTCTTCTTCTGGACGTTTTCCCCATGCATACGCAATGAATTTTTCCATGCCAGAATCGTGACGATGCCGAACAAGCCATGCCTTTGTCGGCGACGAGTCCATGTCCGGAAAGGCGGCGTAGGTGTCATTTTCCAGTCGGTCGGGTGTCGGCTCTGAGGTTTCTGTGACTGCGTAGGGATCACCCATAGGCCAGCGGTCGGGCTTGAAATTTTTCACATACAGGTATTGAGAAGTGCGTAGAGCGCGGATGGGGTAGGGGCTCTGGTCGGCACGACTTCTCCATGCATGACGTTCACGCCCGATCAGTGCCCAACCGCGGAGTTGGGAATCGTTGCCACCGGGCGCGAGAGCGGGAAGGAGACTTTGGCCATCGGGATCATCAGCCGATGCCAATCCAGCAGCAGCGAGAAAGGTGGGTGTGAGATCGATGAGGGAAACGGGCACATGGACACGGCGTTGCGGTGCGATTTTCTGCGGCCAGCGAATGGCGAGCGGAACGGCGGAACCGAAGTCGTGGACGTTGCATTTGCCTCGGGAAAAACCTGGGATACCGTGATCGCCGGAGATGACAACGATGGTGTTGTCGAGTTCGCCCATTTCCTCAACCATTTGGATTAGCACGGCGCAGGCGGCATCAAAAGCCATGACTTCGCCGAGATAGTCCGCCATGTCTTCGCGAATTTCTGGTACATCGGGCAACACGGTGGGCATGCGGCCTTTGAGGTCCTCGGGATTAAGGTTCCACAACTCTTTTCCAGAGCCTTTTACCCAAAGTCGGTGCGTGTTGGTGGGGTTAAAGGAGTAGAAAAACGGCTGGCCGTCGCCACGCTTACTGAGGAAATCACGAAAATTCTGGCGCACTTCCGCGAAGATTTTTTTCTTCTCCGATTCCTTATCGTCCGCTTTGGTGAGGTTTTCGGAGTAGTTATTGATCCGCTGTCCCGCTTTGTTGTAGAGGTTTACCTTGCCCATAATGCTTTCCCGCATGTGCAACTTGAGTGAATGGCCGATGTGGTAGCCGCCATTCTGCAAGGTCAGCGGCATGCCTTTGATGTTCTCGAAGGGATCGGGAATCCCTTTTTGCCATGGTGAGTGGAGTTGGGAATGCGAGCCGTTTCTGAAGAAATGCCTTCCGGTGACAAGCGCTGCGCGCGATGGCGTACAAGAGGGCACTGAGACGAAGGCGTTATGGAAAATTGCGCCTTCTTTTGCCATGCGGTCGAAGGCTGGCGTGTGGATGATGTCATTCGCTGAGGGCCTTTTCGAATCCGCGTAGGCCGATGCGTAGCGCCCGAGATCGTCGGCGAAGAGGAGCAGCATGTTAGGCTTTCCTTTAGGATCGGCGTGAACAAGCAATGTGCTAACAAGGAGTAGGAATATGAATTTCATTGTTACTAATAGAATTATCACATGAATCGATTCAGTAAATCACGATTCATACAGGCTATCATGCACCTTTCTTTCTAGCCAAATCAAAGCATTTTCTATTTTTCTCTTGAGACTTTTCGTGGCGGGTTTATAATAATGTCGTCATGAATCCTTACACTTCGCCAAACTATGATGTTATCGCCGAGCAACCGCTGGAAACACGTTCGACGTTTATTCGCAAAACCTACATGCATCTGGCTGGTGCCATTGCTGCTTTTGCTTTCCTTGAGATGCTTATGCAATCGATGGGACTTGGAGTTGCGGCCCTAGAAATCATCGGCACTTCCCGTTTTGCGTGGCTGATCGTCATCGGTGGGTTTATGTTTGTTTCATGGATGGCAAACAAATGGGCGATGAGTAGCACCTCCCAAACCACGCAGTATTTGGGCTTGGGCATCTATGTCATTGCCGAAGCAGTGATATTTCTTCCTTTGATTGCGATTGCGAAAGCAATGGATCCCAATGCGATTGGCCAAGCCGCCATCGTCACGATCGCTCTCGTGCTAGGTATTACGACGCTGGCTTTCACACTCAAAAAAGATTTCAGTTTCCTTGGTGGCATTCTTCGCCTTGGTGGTTTCATTGCCATTGGATTAGTTGTCGCCTCATTCTTTTTACCCATCTCTCTCGGCTTCTGGTTTAGCGCCGTCATGGTTCTGTTTGCGGGTGGTTGCATCCTTTATGATACAAGCAACATTATGTATCATTATCGTCCTGATCAATATGTAGCAGCTTCGCTATCGCTCTTTGCAAGTGTAGCACTCATGTTTTGGTACATTCTACGTATTTTCCTTAACAGAGACTAATCGATCTATTTTTTCACTGACACTTGCGAACTAGCAAATATCGACTTTAATTCCGACGCATCATCATTTATGAGCAATACACCAAAAATTACAGCTTACCTGAAGACCTTCTGTGGTTGGAGCGAGGGCGTTCGAGCCGTCATGCGCAAGTACAATTTACCCTTCGAAGAAAAGGACATCATTAAAAATCCTGCTTTCCGTTGGGAAATGGAACAACGCAGTGGTCAGCCACTGTCGCCCTGCGTCGTGATCAATGATCAAATGCTGGCCGATGTTTCGGGCGATGAAGTGGAGCGTTGGATGGTGGAAAACCATGTCGTCGAGTTGTTAGATGCAGAGGCTGATGCCCCGACGAATTCTTCTTGCACCGATGAGCAACATGCCGCTATGGCACGTGGCGAGTTCCCAACTCCTGGGAAAATCAAGTTTCTTTAATTCGAGACCTCATCCAAGATTTCTCATTCCAGCACCCGTTCGGAGTGCTGGATTTTTTTATGGAAATACAAGGGTCGTATCAGAAAGGCAAGCGACAAAAATACGATCCATCTTGATGTCATGCGCTTCGCATGGGACGCGATCCACTAAGAATTCTTGGAACAATACACCCCAGAGAATCGGCCTTTTTGGCAATGATGCTAGGTGGCTGTCGTAGTAGCCTTTTCCCTTGCCGAGTCTGCTGCCGTCTTTGCCAAATGCCACAGCCGGGCAGATCACTAGGTCTAGGCTTTGACACTTTTCGGCATTTTCTTTCGGCTCGGATATTCCCCATCGCCCCTCGACCAAATCGCTGAGGGCAGTAACATGGTGGAACATCATACTCTCGCCGATCACTCGCGGATAAGCCTTTTGGTAAGTGGGGAGACTGTGAAACAAGTGTCCCAAATCTGGCTCGCTCCCCATGCCCGCAAACAATCCTACGCTGCGGACGTGCGGCATGCTGGCGATTTCATGCAGCAAGATTTTGCAAAGACGAATGGATCGCTCTGCCGCTTCCACAGGGAGTGTGGCGCGAAATTTTTTCCGCAAATGCCATTTTTCTTCGGACGGAGTGCGCATAGGAGATTTGATACTTGAAAAATTTTGATGTTCGATGACACTACAGCACATGCACTCGATGTGGCAAGCAATCACCTTACGCTTTTGTTTTTTGGCAATTGGTGTGGCCATTTGTATGCCATTGCTTGCGCAAGAAACCAAGCCTGCATTCGCCTACAAAGCCCCCGTTGTCGGCGTAGGGGTCTTCACCGATGAACTTGGGATGCTCCTAAAGGAACGCGAAGAATACGCCCATAACATCGCGCTGTTCACAGGCCGATTCGTCAATGAGAAAAAAGCTTCGCCTGAATCGCTCGACTTAGCTCGTCGATTTCTCGCGTTGTCTTTGCATCTTTCGCCGCGAAATCGCAAAGCTGTGGTGATGAATTTTCAACTCCAGCGCGGCATTCTACCCACCATGGAAGAAAGCGATTACAGCCCCAATGTGCTCGCCCGATTGATCATTACCCGCGGGCAACTCCTCCTCAAGTCCACGAACAAAGAAGACCAGTTGCTTGGTCGCTGTTTTTCACAAATCGCAGCGGAAATCGATCCCACCAATGAAGATGCCGTCTATGCCTCGGAATTACTTCGGCTGGATAAAAAACAAATCACATGGAGTGAGCTGACCGACGTAAAACCAGAAAATATTCCGAATCCATGAGCATCATTACGAAACGCGGTGATTCGGGCGAAACCGATTTACTTTTCTCACGCAGGATTAAAAAAACGTCCCAGCGCGTGGCGGCGATGGGTGCCATGGATGAACTAAATGCCGCACTTGGGCTCGCTAGAGTATGCGGTATTTCTGCGAATCTCACGCCCATTTTAGATCGATTGCAAGATCGGCTCGTCGCCGCGATGGGGATGATTGCTACCCTTCCTGAAGACATAGAAAAATACACCTACGCGAAAATCACCGCAGAGGATGTATCGTGGATCGAGGGCACAGCACACACATGGGAATCGCGCGACATCCGCACGCACGGATGGGCGCGTCCTGGAGCTGCGGGAGCCCTTGCTGCCGCCCACCTCGACATGGCACGTACGATTGCCCGCCGCGCCGAGCGCGAATGCCGCATTCTCGACGAAGCAGGAGGCGCTGTGGATCCACATTTGCTCCTTTTTTGTAATCGAATTTCTGACTTATTGTGGATTCTCGCGAGAGTTGATGAAAATGACAACGCCCTTTGATCAAGGAGAATTCGACTTTGATGCGCAAGGCACGGACGAAAACTGGAAAAACTGGCAGCGCCAGAACGCCGAACGCAAACGTGCCTTTGAAAATCGCTGGGGCGTAATCCTAGGCAAACACGTCATCATTACACTGAAAGATTTTGCGAAACCATCTGTGGGGCTGCTGCACTTCGAGGAAAGAAAGAATCCTCAAGGGAAATTAGAGCCCGTGTTTCGCATCGGCAATGTCACATTTGTCGCGGACGACATCATCAGCATCGTGCAAGAATGATTTTTTTCTCAAGCACAAAAAAAAATCGGTTACACGACAGGATAAGGCCAACCTTTGCGTGGTGCGCGCGAGGTCAGTGCATTGGCTTCATCGTCGTTGGTGAATTTTTCTGCAACAGGATCCCATGTGAGTTTTCGGCGAAGTTTATAGCCAATGTTTGCGAGATGGCAGACGGTGGCTGAGCGGTGCCCGGTTTCAACGGGGCAGATCGGATCTTTGCGGGAATGAATGCAGTCGAGCCAGTTGCGTAGATGATCTTTCGGCCATGGAATGGGAGCTCCGCCCGCGCCTCCATCTGGGCTTGCTACGTAATCGGAAAGTATCGAAGCCGGTTCGGTTTTGATTCGGCTCCGATCCACCCATAAGGTTCCTTTCGTGCCGATGAAGGTACACCCGTTCACACCGCCGTGGGTCATTTCTACTCCGTTCGCATACGTGAATTTTAATCCCGTTTCCCCTTCCACAGGCGGCTCGATGCTTACCGGACCACTTTGATCCATGCCAAGTACCCATTGTGCGATGTCGAAAAAGTGTGCACCCATATCAGCGAGTGTGCCGCCAGCATATTCTTCATATTTGCGGAAATCCGGGAAGTGGCTGTGCATACCTTGGGGGCAGAGTTTTTCATTGTAAGGGCGCAGCGGTGCGGGGCCTAGCCACAGATCCCAGTCGAGATTTTCAGGTTGCGCTTGCTCGGGCAAGTCACAGGGGCGAGCGGGGCCGCCGACACCTATTTCGATTTTTTTCACCTCACCGATGGCTCCACTGCGTATCATTTGTACAGCTTTATAAAAAATGCCTTCAAACTCACAACGTTGTTGGCTACCTGTTTGAAAAATGATTTTCTGCTTGGCTACGGCATTTGCTAGCATTCGACCTTCGGCAATGTTGTGCGTGAGCGGTTTCTCACAGTAGATGTCTAACTTTTTCGCGGCGGCTGCGAGGGAAATGTGCGTGTGTGTATGATCGGGCGTCATGATGACTACGGCTTGTAAATCATCACGTTCTAAGAGTTTACGGAAATCAACATACG
>CAMAYN010000105.1 GCA_945862285.1 Akkermansia muciniphila
TAAGAAGTTTCTCGAATCACCCAATCCCGCCGCCTTTTCCTGGCTCACACACCGTCAGGAGCAAAAAGGCGGCGGTTTTTTGCGCCTCACAGACCGTCAGACCGAAAAAGGCAGTGGGTTTTCGCCCCTCACAGACCGTCAGGCCAGAAAAGGCAGTGGGTTTTTGCTCCCCACACACTGTCAGGCCGAAAAAGGCGGCGGGTTTTTGATCCTCACACACCGTCAGGCTCGAAAAGGCGGCGGGTTTTTGCTCCCCACACACTGTCAGGCCGAAAAAGGCGGCGGGTTTTTGATCCTCACACACCGTCAGGCTGAAAAAGGCAGTGGGTTTTGCTCCTCGCACACCGTCAGGCTGGAAAAGGCGGCAGCTTTTTGCTCCTCACACACCGTTAGGCTGGAAAAGGCGGCGGGTTTTTGCTCCTCACACACCGTTAGGCTGAAAAAGGCATCACCCAGATGCAACGAACGGCATCGCCTTCCGAGAAGGGAAGATGTCTGCCACACCGCGCGCAATGTGGATGGGCAAGCACCGCCCGTAGTTGACAATCTCCGCTCTGCTGCATACCATTTTCCCATGGCTACGGAATCGGATGATTTTCTGACATGGGCCACCGACAGCTCACGCACGGTGGAGGAACTCTTTGGCATCGAACTGCTCGTCGAGCACTGCATGAACCACTGGAACCACAAGCACGACGTTCAAGTCCCCTTCAACTATGAGCAAATCCGCCTGATGCGGAAAAACCGCCAGCTCGATCCGCGTTACAAGCCCAAACTCACCCGCGACCAACTCGAACATGCCGCCGAGGTGCTCGACGTGATCACCAACTTCTCCACCAACGTCGGCGACGACCGTTACCTGCGCGACCTTTCCTTCCTGCGCTTCTGTAGGAACCTCACCGCCCTCAACCTTTACCAAAGTGAAATCACCGATTGGTCTGCCCTCGCGCTGCGCCCAGAGATCACCAGCCTCTACATCTCCGATGAAGTCGCTCGCGATCTCCGCCCCATCGCTGCTCTCGCCCACCTCGAAAAACTCACCCTGCGTATCCATACCCCATGGCCCCGCTTCGGCGGCCTGGAAAACCTCAGTCGCCTCAACGAGTTCAAGTTTTACGGAAACGTGCTGGCCGTCACTGCCATCCCCGCCCTGCCCGCCGTGCGTGCCGCTGAGATCCACCACGGCTGCGGATTTAAGGTTCCCCTCCGCAGCGTCGCCGATCTGCCCGCCATGCCGGAACTCCGCCGCCTCTTTCTGGAAAACGCCGACCTGCTCGACGGCATCGAGCGTTTCCCCCACCTCCTCAATCTGGAAATCTACGGCTTCCTCCCCGACCTCAGCCCCTTGGCCGCCAACGTCGAACTCACTCACCTCTACCTCAGCGGATTGCAATACTCCGACCTCTCTCCTCTCATCACCCTGCGCAACCTCTGCCGCATCATCTTGCGCAACGAATTCCCGCCGGATCTCGCCCCCCTCACCGAGCTTCCACGCCTCCATGAGATCATCGTAAAATCCGATGCCATCGTCCCGCCCGATCTCGCCACCCTCAACGCCCTCTGTGCCCCGTGGGAGGAAGAATTCTGCTGCGATCCACCGCGCCCACTGCCCCCGCTGCGCCTCATCGTGAAGGGCAATCGCAGAAAGGACTACAACGCTCACGCCGACTTTGGCGGCATCCCGCGCGACCACGGCGATGACAACGAAATGCTCATCTCCGAGTGCAACTGGTTCATCCGCCAGCTCAACCGCCGCCTCACCCGCATCGTCGGCAAAGGCTGGGGAGCCGAGAGAGAGAACTCCGGTACCGCTAACGACTGTGGCCACATGTATATCTACATCCGCCGCCATCGCGATCTCGACCACCTCCCAGCCGTCGTCCGCACCCTGCGCCAGCTCATCGCCACCTGCCGTTACCCCTGGCACCTCGATTTCCTCGTGGACACCCTCGCCGAATACGAGCGCGACATCGACGAATACGAGGACGATGACGACGACAACGAAGAAGAAACCTTTGATGCCGAGCGCGAGCGCGAGGAATGGGAATACCGCCAAGAGCGCCAGCGCGAACGCAAAGAATACCTCAGACGCCGCTACCAGAGCCGCCTCTGCGAGGAACTCGGCGTTGAGCCAGTGCCGGAACCTGCCGCCGCCCAGCCTTCCCAGGAAGAGCTTGCCGAAAGCGAAGCTCCCTCTCCCACCTACAATCTAGGCACCGAACTCAGCCTTTACTTTACTCTCACCGAAAAAGCCGTCGTCATTAGCGAAGATGACCGCGACCTCGCCGAAATGCTCCTCGAAATGAAAGCCGAGGACAAGGACAAGGACGAGACCAAGGAAGAGACCGAGTGAGGCAGGGCGGACTACCAGCAAAGCTCCATGCGCCGGCCCCAGTACTTCACCCTACAGCTATGGGATTGACTTCCGCCCGATTGTGGGCAAGTATTTCCGCATGGCTACGGAATCGGATGATTTTCTGACATGGGCCACCGACCAATCGCGCACGGTGGAGGAACTCTTTGGCATCGAACTGCTCGTCGAAAAGTGCATGTCCCACTGGAACCACAAGCACGGCGTGCAAGTCCCCATCAACCATGAGCAAATCCGCCTGACCCAGAAAAACCGCCAGCTCAATCCGCGCTACAAGCCCAACCTCACCCGCGACCAACTCGAGCATGCCGCCGAGGTGCTAGACATGATCACCAGTTTCTCCACCAACCACAGTAGCGACCGATACCTGCGCGACATCTCCTTTCTGCGCTTCTGCGCAAACCTCACCGCCCTCCACTTTTACCATGGCGAGATCAACGATTGGTCCGTCCTCGCGCTGCTCCCGCAGATCACCACCCTGCACATCTCCGATGAAGTCGCCCGCGATCTCCGCCCCATCGGCACCCTCGCCCACCTCGAAAATCTCACCCTGAGCATCCGCACCCCATGGCCCCGCCTCAGCGGGCTGGAAAACCTCACTTGCCTCAAGGATTTCCATTTTTACGGAAACATCCTAGCCCTCACCGCCATCCCCACCCTGCCCGCCGTGCGTAACGCTAAGATCCACTACGGCGGCGGCTTTAACGTGCCCCTCCGCAGCGTTGCTGATCTACCCGCCATGCCAGAACTCCGCCGCCTCGACCTGGAAAGTACTGACCTGCTCGACGGCATCGAGCGTTTCCCCCATCTCCTCAATTTGGAAATCTACGGCTTCCTCCCCGATCTCAGCCCGCTGGCCGCCAACGTCGCCCTCACCCACCTCTACCTCAGCGGTGTGCAATACACCGACCTCGCGCCTCTCATCACCTTGCGCAACCTCTGTCTCATCACGCTGCGCAACGACTTCCCGCCGGATCTCGCGCCCCTTACCGAATTACCTCGCCTCCATGAGATCATCGTTAAATCCGAGGCCATCGTCCCGCCCGATCTCGCCACCCTCAATGCCCTCTGTGCTCCGTGGGAAGATGAGTTTTGCTGCCATCCACCGCGCGAACAGCCCCCGCTGCGCCTCATCGTTGTGGGCAAACGCAGAAAGGACTACGACGAGAAAGCCGACTTTGGCGGCATCCCCCGCGACTACGGCGAAGACCGCGAAATGAGAATCTCCGAAAGCAAATGGTTCATCCGACAGCTCAACCGCCGCGTCACCCGCATCCTCGGCAAAGGCTGGGGCGCACTAAAAGAGAACTACGCTGCCGCTTACCTCTGTGGTCAACTTATGCTCAACATCAGCCGCCAGCGTGATCTGGATCACCTTCCCGCCGTCGTCCGCACCTTGCGCCAGCTGATTTCCACCTGCCTTTACCCCTGGTACCTCAACTTCCACATCGACATCCTTGCCGAATACGAGCGCGACATCGACGAAATCGAGGACGATGACAACGACAACGAAGAAGAAACCTTCAACGTCGAGCGCGAGCGCGAGGAATGGGAATACCGCCAGCAGCGCCAGCTCGAACGCCGCGAATACCTCAGACGCCGCTATCAGAGCCGCCTCTGCGAGGAACTCGGCATCGAGCCAGAGCAGCAACCCGCCGCCGCTCAGCCCCCGCAGAAAGCCGAGGCCGAAAGCGAGGATACCAGTCCCACCTACGACCTAGGCACCGCTCTCAAACTTTTCTTTACTCTCACCGAAAAAGCCGTCGTCATTGGGGAGAAAGACCGCAGTCTCGCCGAAATGCTCCTAGAAATGAAAGCCGAGGACGAGTGAGGCGGAGCGGTAGCCGCGCAGGACATCTACAGCCGCAGCCTTGCAGACTGGAAAAGGCGGCGGGTTTTTGCCCCTCACACACCGTCAGGCTGGAAAAGGCGGCGGGTTTTGCTCCCCACACTCTGTCAGGCTGGAAAAGGCGGCAGGTTTTTGCTCCTCACACACCGTCAGGCTCAAAAAGGCGGCAGGTTTTTGTTCCTCACACACCGTCGGCTGAAAAAGGCGGCGGGTTTTTGCTCCTCACAGACCGTCAGACTGGAAAAGGCAGTGGGTTTTTGCCCCTAACACACCGTCAGGCTGAAAAAGGCGGCTGGTTTTTGCTCCTCACACACTGTCAGGCTGGAAAAGGCGGCAGCTTTTTGCTCCTCACACACCGTTAGGCTGGAAAAAGCGCAATATAGCCGAGCCTGTTTCTACGTCGTTATATCAGCCACCTGAACTCCGTCAAACTCCCCCTCAGCAAACCCCTTGATATAACGACGATTCGTAAAATATCTACGAAAATAGCTTGTAAATCCAACAGAAATCCGAAAGGCTCCTCCCGCCATCCCTATCTGATATAACACTCCGATGGGACACGCATAAAAACTGTTCTGTCAAAATTATGAAGCAATTTCTTATATTCCTCATTCTTCCGTTTCTGGCCGCGGCGGAGGAGCTTGATTTACCCGACCATTTTGAGCCAGATCCTCAGCGTCCAGATATTCAGCATAGCTTTTCCGCGACTCGAAAATTCTATACTGAGAAGTCGGCCATTCAAGCAAAGTATCGTTCCCGTCTCGCCGAAGCCTTGAAGCATGCGGACGGCGTCGAGATTCTTCTGCTGAGTTTCACCCCTGTTGCGAAGATTCCTAATGGTGAAGATGAGAAGTATTTTTCTATTCAACCATACGGTTCTTATAGTGAGATACTTGGTCGGAAGCGCCTGAAAGACGAGAAGATTGCTCAATGTCGAAGTGCTACGGTTGAACTCCTTAAAGAAGAGAACGATTGGGATGGTGGAGCATTTTGCCATTTCCCAATTCATGGAATTCGTCTTTTTCGTGGCGAAGAGCTAATTTTTAAGACATCACTGTGTTGGAAGTGCTCCAATTACTACATTGTGTATCCCGATGACTATAATACAGCATCATGGGTTGGATTCGAAGGCAAGGCACTCAAGGAATTTTTGATGCGAGAGATGCCTATTCCAACATCCGAGGCTGAACGCTTTGAAGCCAAATACGGCAGAACGGAAAAGACGAAGACAGAACAAGCCGGCACTGGGCAACCCGCTACCCGCCCTGAGTCGAAGTCGGAGGGTAGCGTGAAACCTCAACCTGAAGCGGAGGGGCGCTCCCGGTAGCGGGTGCCTGCGCTCATCGTTCGGCGAGAAATAGAAAAAAAAATACAAATACAACACCAATGAAAAACACAAACACGAAACAGCTTGCGATTGCAATCGCTTTACTGACACCCAATATCTCCTCCGCTCAATTTGGCGGTGTCATTGAGGGGGACTTTGCGATCTACGATGTATCTGGAGCATACTCTTATGGAAACCAGTTTGGCGTTTCATATCGTACAGCACACGGAATGCACTATCTCCTAGGCAGCACCTTCTACCTCGAACAAGATGACACACAAAGTGCTACCAGCGAAGGCTTTGAGGCTGACTCTGTGGGCTTTGGGCTTGCATATCGCTACGGATTTTCCTTTTTCAAGGATTTCGAGCCCTACATCGAGTATGGCTGGAACAACATCTCTGCATCATACAACACAACGGATGCGCTGGGAAACCCTTCAAAGCTTGAACCAGACAACAGTGGCGACTGCCTCTCAGTAGGTATTCTCTATCGTTTGTGGGAGGATCTGCATCTGAAGGCCGAGATCGGGTGTTACGGATTGCTAAGTGATCAGTTCATAGAGACTCCAACCACCGATTCCCTTGGGAATAGGCTGTTATTGCGCGACACGGTCAATCTGTCGGGCAGTATTGGATTATCGTTTAAGTTCTGAGCACCTCGACCCACTTATGCCGAATAAGACGCTTGTGGGAACCGGCGATAAGGTACTTGTTGAAATCGGGCTTCCATTTTGCCGGTGCCACAGCTAGAAGATGACTCAGAAATGACACACCGTTCACGTTTATGATCAAACAACTACTCACCATCGCGATCTGCCACTTCGCGTTTACCTCTGGATCAACCGCTGCGGAGGCCGCCGATTCCGAGCAATTCACACGCGCTCTTAGAACAGCAATCACCGAGAAGGATGATCAAAAGCTGGCAGCGCTAATTTGTTTTGACGGGGCGAGTCCAGAAGACAAGCAACGAATCATATCCATGTTACGTATGACATTAATGAACGGCGAGGATGTTGATGAGATTGGCTTGGAGCCCTTGCCCAGTGACTTCGATCCGGTTTTAATCGTTCACGGCCAGAAGATTGAACCGACGGTAATGCCTAAGGGAATGGTCAGAGTGACCTTGAAGGGAGTGGGACAGGGTCCAAAAGAATCGTCCAGCGCTTACGCGATAGTAGATGGCAGATTCTTTTTAGTCGGAATGAAGAGCACGGACTTAGGCTGGAAGGGGCCGCCCGACAAGAACATTGGATTCAGCGTTATTGGGCAGGGGGCTGCAGGGCTTCAGATTCATGGCGTTTGGAATGCCAGCGGAGTCCCATTGAAGAAAGCATTCAAAGAGTCGAGCGTCACATTCTGGGGGCAGCACTTCGAAGAACTGAAAGTGACGAGTGCTAGTGATGATTGTGATGTCACTGTAACGATTACTGAAGACGGCAAGGAGATTTATTCCGAGCCTCTTAAGGGCAAAGGCGTCCTCCAATTTAAAAAGAAAAGCTAACAAGTCAGTGGTGGCAACGGCGGGCAACATCTCTCGTTCGCTTTGCTTTGGACTCCCAATCGCCGCCGTGCTACACTTCTGACTTTCTTCAAGACATGAAAATTCACCTATTGCTAAGGTCTGCTTTTGTAGCAGTTTTCCAGAGTGCCTATGTCATCATTCCCGCGCCTCCACGACGAGAGATTCGAGAACTCACGCTACACAACCCACGTTGGCGTTGAAGAAGAATTTTTTGATTGCCGACCTAGGTTAGCCCGACATTCGTCGTGCAACCCTAGGCTTTGTTACGAAATCCCGTTGGGATAAGAGAGAGGGGTAGCTGCGTTAGCGAAGATGCAACCAAAGGTATCCGTCAACCACGAGGAGTTGGGGGTATCGCCTTTCTCAAGGTTCAGTTGCCTGCGGGCGGGGCTTTTCGCCAGTAGAGGAGTTCGACCCATGAGCTGTCTGCTGCGGACCAGCCTTGCACGGCGGCGGCGTGAGGGGGGACGAGTTTCATGGCCTCGGCATCGGCGGTGCGGGTGGGCGTAGGTGATTTTCCTTGCCAGATGGCAGCTAGGGTTTTGCCATCGGCACGCCAGCGGCGACCTTGGAGGACGTGGAAATCTGCGCTTTCGGGGTAATTGCCAGCAAATGTCCATTGTGTGGAGCCATACCACACCAAGCTGGGCTCGGAGTAACCGATTGAGGCGGGGGCGGAGAAGGATGTGTCTGCGGCGGCGATGAGTCGTTTGACGACGTGGGCTTGACTGGCGTGAATGGCGAGCCATTGGTAGCCGACGACGGCGAAAAACATGGCGGTGAAGCCAGCGAGCAGTCGACTGAGTCCGAAGCACAGCGATGCCACGGATAAGCTGAGCGCAAAGGTGGCAAGGCCGATGAGCATGCGCGCCAATGCCGCATCGAAGGTTCTAGCCTGCCATGCGCCCCATGCTGCGGCTAGGGCGAGCAGGAAAAATAGCAGGCTGGGCATGGCGGCGAGGCTGATTTTCCCTTTCCTAGAGCCTCGATTCCAGGCCCCGGCGAGCAGCAAAAATAAGGCGGGATAGGCGGGTAAAATATAATGCGGTAACTGCGTGGCGTAGCCGGAGAAGAGCAGTAGTGGCGCGATGACCCAGGCGGCGAGGTAGCGGTCGTTCGTTTGGCGGCTACGCATGGCGTTGAGCGCATCGACGAGCCCACCAGTCCACGGGGCGAAGAAAATGGGCAGCACGAGGAAGTAATAAATGACGGGGATGGTCTTGCGTTCATTAAAGCCTTCGAGTCCACGATCGACGACGTGTGTGCCGATGCCAACTTCGTAAAACAAGCCCTGCGTTGCCACCAAGGCGGGGATGCCCCAGAGGGCGACGAGGGCCAGCGATGGGAGAAGAGCGATGGCCCAGTGGCGCAATAATTTCGGGGCATAGGCGTTGCCGTCCTTGTTGCCGAATTTTTCCAAGACCAAGGAGCATAGCAGGGCGACTAAGGGGACGGCGAGGGCGAGCGGGCCTTTGGCGAGGAATCCGATGCCCATCGACAGCCACAAGATGTGGAACCATTTGCGTCGCCAAATCGTATCGGTGCGGTTCTCCATCGCTAACTCCCACAGCGCACGCATGGTGACGATGAGCATGAGGATCAAGTGCATATCCGCTACTGCGGTGCGTCCGTGAATGAGCACTTGCAGGCAGGTGAGCCAGGCGAGTGACGCGAGGGCGGCGCGGTTGGCGGGGTGGCCGAGTCGTTTACCGAAGGAAAAAATCAGCCACGCGCATGCCAGTGCCGATAGCACCGTGGGCATGCGTACTGCGGCTTCGGTTTCGCCAAAGGCGGCGAGAAAGGGCATCATCAGCCAGTAGGTGAGCGGCGGTTTGTCAAAGCGGAAATTACCATTGAACCACGGCACAGCCCAGTCGCCGCGCTCGATCATTTCCACCGCCGCACGGGAGAATCGTGGTTCATCGCGATCCATCAAGGGCAACTGGAACATGCCCGGCAGCAAGATCAGCAGTCCGGCGCAGAGGATGACCATTAGCCAGCGGCGATCACTCATGGGCGCGCTTGCTCGCCTCCTTTGCGGAGATCGAGGTAGAGGTTATAGGTGGCGACGAAGGCGGGGAAAAGGTTGGATAAAATGCCGACGGAATCATTTTTTCCGAAGGTGAAATACAACAGTAGGCATACCGAACCGGTAACGGACATGATCCAAAAGATGCGTGGCATTTTCACCTGCTTGGCCTTCTTCGACGCTACGATTTGTGGCAACCAGCGACCGCCAAAGAGCAACACCCCGAGGTAGCCGATGAGTTTCCATGGCGTGATGACGATGGCTTTGCCAAAGATTTTTCCGTCAAATATCGTGCTATCCATCAGCGATGTGTCCGCCAGCATGGTGAGTAGTGTTTCGGCAATAGTCATGAGATTTCTGTGTTGGTTGCAGGCTTGGTGTCGAAGCGGACTTTGCGTTTCAGCAACCATGAAACGCCGATCAAGTCGTAGATGCCGCGCAGGGCGCGATCCCAGTTGGTGTATTTACTGACGCCAGCCATGCGACCGCGATGGTTGACGGGGACTTCGGAGAATCGGTAGCCCGCCTGCAGGAGCAATGCGGGAATGTAGCGGTGCATGCCGTTGAAGGGCACGAGGTGATCGACGCATTCACGGCGCATCATTTTTAACGAGCAGCCGGTATCGCGCACGCCATCGCTCAAGAAGGCGCGGCGGATGGCGTTGGCGATTTTTGATGCCCATCGACGCGATGCAGTGTCTTTGCGCACGGCGCGATAGCCGCAGACGAAGTCGGCGCCGCTGCGAGATAATTCGTCGAAGAGCTTAGGGAAGTCGGCAGGGTCGTTTTGACCATCGCCATCCATGAGTGCCACCCAGTCACGAGTGGCGGCGCGCATGCCGGCGAACATGGCGGCGGATTGGCCGCGATTGGCGGTGGCGGCGAGGATTTTTACGCGGTCGGCAAAGGCGGAGAGTTCGCGCAGGGTGTGATCCTTTGAGCCGTCATCCACGGCGATGACTTCTGCATCGGGATTGGTGGCAAGAACTTCACCAATCACGGCGGCGGCATTTTCCTGCTCATTGTAAAATGGAATGATGATGGAGTATTTCATGGGCTTTGTTAGGGATGAGAGATGTCATCGGCGATGTGGATGTTCTTCGCGCGGCGCAGGCGATAGATCAGAAACTGGTGCTCTGACCGCGCGGGGTGAAGTGGTGTGGAGATGAGAAACTCCGCATCGGAAAATGCCTTGGGCAAGATTGCTGGCTGTTTTGGATTACTCTGCTCAAGGACGATGATTGCGTCTCGATCAAGTGGAAGCCGCGGCCACAGATCATATTGCGAGAGCACCTGCGGTTTTTCATTCCATAGCCATACGAAGGGCTTGCCGCGGAGGTGAAAGGCGAGTTGTGAGGCACAAAAGCGATGTCCTAATGCCACCACTGCGTCATTTTCTTGGCGGTAGGTGTCCACTACTTTTGCCAGCGCATCGTAGCCTTCCCAGCCGCGTCGTTGCGGCTTGAGCCATTTCATTTCGTAAAATGTTTCCATGAAAAACGGCAGGCACATCATCACCAGACTCAGCCCCGCACCGACGAGCAAGGCTCGCTTCCAGAGCAGTTGGCGCGGCATCCACACCATCGCGCACAATGCCGCCAGCGACGGGAAATACACTGCTGGCCAGTTGGGATTCACCTCTTGCCATAAGGTCATGATCGACATCACAAGGAACGGCAGCGCGCCCCACAGCCAGAAGAATTTCTCCCCTATCGCCGCCTCACGCAACCTTGCCGTCACGCGCCACAGAGCCGACAAGCAGAGCACAAATAGCACTGGCGAAAGCAACATCGCCGTCGCGCCATACAGAGAACCGAGGCGGGAAAAAAATGCCCCCACTGTTAAGCGCGCCGCTTCAAAGTGGTGCGCAGTATGCTCCATGGTGATCCAGTTGTTCGATTGATTCCACCACAGCGTTGGCAGTAAAAACAACAGTGAACCCAGCGTCGCCGCGCTCAGTTCCCAGCGTCGGATCACGTCGCGCCGCAGCCAACCACAACCGAACCAGAGCAGCACGATCTGCACCAACATCATCTGCTTAAATAATGCGCCCAAGCCCAAAGCCAGCCATAACACCACAAACACATACCGCGGCGCACGTTGTTCCATGGTGATGCGCACCGCCATCCACAGGCCGAGATTCCAACAAAAAACCAAGGGCGCATCGGTGGTCAGAAATGCACCCAACAGCAAATTCCCGGGCGACACCAGCACTGCCAGCAAGGTCGCCATGGCAATCTTTTCATTGGCAATCTGCCGCACGGCTTGGAAAAGAAAATACACGCCCGCAGTTGCCAACACCGCCGCACCGGCCTTAATGCCAAATGCCGTTTGCCCACTCAACCAGCCAAGCAACGCATTCAACCACGCGATCCCAGGCGGCTTGCTGAAATACCCCCATGCCAAGCGGCGACTCCAATCCCAATAGTATGTTTCATCGCCCGAAAGCCCAATTGGCGCGAAGCCATGCCAGAGCAACCTGATGAATAAAACTCCCACCAACAACACCCAGACGAGGTAATTTTTCCAAAAACTTAGCGACATCCTACGAGTTGATTTTGCTGCACCCACGCCACGTATTTTGCCAATCCCTCGCGAATCCCCACCTGCGGCTCCCAGCCTAAAATAGCGCGGGCTTTTCCGATGTCCGCATGGGTGAGCGGCACATCACCGAGCTGCTCTTGGAGTTCTTGCAGTCGGGCTTTTTTCCCTAACAACTCCTCGAGCATCGCGATCAAATCACACAAGCGTGTCGTCGCACTACCGCCCAGATTCAAGACTTCAAAGGTGCCGCCACGATCATCGAACGAGCGCACGATGCCCTCCACTATATCCTCAACATAGGTATAGTCGCGGCGCGTTTCCCCATTGCCAAAGCGCTTAACAATTTTCTCATCCAGCATGGCCCGCGTGAACTGAGCAATCGCCAGATCCGGTCGCTGCCGTGGCCCATACACGGTGAAAAAGCGCAAACAGCGCGAGCGCATACCGAAGAGGTGGCTGTAATTCGAGCAGATTTGCTCACACGCCAACTTGGTCGCCGCGTAAGGAGAAATCGTCCGCTCGATGGCATCAGTCTCGGCGAATGGCACCTTGCGATTCACCCCATAAACCGATGATGACGAGGCAAAAATGAAGTTTTGCACCTCATGATGACGGCAGGCATCCACCAGATTAAACGTGCCCTCGATATTTGTCGTCATATACAACTTCGGCTGGAGGATCGATGGCCGCACCCCCGCCCTTGCGGCGAGATGCACCACCAAATCAAATTTTCCCCGCATAAACACCCGCTCCACCAAAACAGCATCGCGAATATCTCCTTCGATCAACTCAATGTCATCTAACACCTCAGCGAGATTCTGCCGTTTAATGCTAGGATCATAGGCATCATTGAAATCATCGAATACCGTCACCTGCCAGCCATCTGACAATAATCGTTCCGTAAGATGGGAACCAATAAACCCCGCACCCCCTGTAATCAAAACATGTTGCTTGCGCATCGAATCGAAATACTTCGATCAATTAGGTATCGCGACACTTTTAATGTTACATTTTCGACAGATTGAGAATCGAAGTTTATGAAATC
>CAMAYN010000106.1 GCA_945862285.1 Akkermansia muciniphila
CCCTTGTCCCCTATTTTCCTTACGCTGTTACGGCACCGCGATCATCGTTCAGACCAGATTTTTCGAGGAAATATTCGTAGCCACCAGCGTAGCGGGTAACGGCTCCTTGATTGATATGCAATGTAGTTTCGGCCAGAGAGCGAATGAAATGCACGTCGTGGGAGATAAACACCAGAGTGCCTTCGTAGGATTTAAGGGCGCTGACGAGGGAATCGATGGATAAAATGTCGAGGTGAGTCGTTGGCTCATCCATCAGCAGCAAGTTCGGCGGGTTGACGAGGAATTTCACCAAGTTTAAACGAGACTTTTCGCCACCGGATAAAACGGGGGTGCGCTTTTCTACATCGGTGCGGCGGAAGAGGAAGGAGCCGAGAATGCTGCGGGCTTCATCCTCGCGCAGGGTGGAGCAGGCACTCATGACTTCTTCAAGCACGGTGTTGTTCTCGTTGAGGGCCTCGCTGCGATGCTGGCTATAGTAGCCAAGTTTGGTGGCGTAGCCGACATCAACTTTGCCGCCATTAATAGGGATGACACCGGCGAGGATTTTCAATAGAGTGGATTTACCCGCGCCGTTGGGGCCGACGAGGACGATCTTGTCGCCGCGTTCGATGGTGAGATCCAGGTCTTTGTAAATCTGCTTTTCGCCGTACGCTTGGGAAACTTTTTGTAGCTCTACGACCTTTTGGTTCGAGCGTGGTGGCTGCGGGAAGCTGAAGCGGAAGGCTTTGCGGGGCGCGCGGGGTTTTTCGATACGTTCGAGTTTTTCGAGGAACTTGACGCGCGATTGGACTTGCGATGCCTTGGAAGTGACTTGGCGGAAGCGATCGATAAATTCTTGGTGCTGCTCGATCTCTTTGTTTTGGTTCCGGTACGCTTGCACTTGTTGTTCGTAACGTTGCTCGCGCTGAGTCAGGTAGGCGGAGTAGTTGCCAGTGTAGGTGATGAGCTTTTGGGCATCGGGATCGATCTCGACGACGCTTTCCACGAGTCCGTCCATGAAGTCGCGGTCGTGGGAAATCATCAGAATGGCACCAGAGTAGTTGAGCAGGTAGCGTTGCAGCCAAAGCAAGGAGAGCAAGTCGAGATGGTTCGTTGGCTCATCGAGCATGAGCAAGTCTGGCTCCATGACGAGCAGGCGGGCGAGGTAAGCGCGCATCACCCAGCCACCGGAATATTCGCTGGCGGGCTTATGGAAATCGATTTCCTTAAATCCGAGGCCGTTGAGAATTTTTTTCGCCTTGGGCTCAAGTTGATACCCATTGAGGTGGTTAAATTGATCTTGGGCCTTCGCGTAGATCGGGCTTGCGTGGTCGTTTTTCGCTTCGTATTCGCGGATGGTGCGCAGGAGTCCGACCATTTCGGGCGTGGTGCCCATGGCGATTTCGAGGATGGTTTCGTCACCTGGTGAACCTGCCTCTTGGGCGAGGTAGCCCGTGATGGCGTATTCGTCACGCTCAATACTGCCTTCATCAGGACTGTCTTCATCAAGGATCATCCGAAACAGGGTGGATTTACCTGCCCCATTGGGGCCGACGAGGGCAACACGCTCTCCCCAGTTGATGGTCATTTCCGCCTCGCGGAGCAGGGTGCGACCGCCGAGAGTTTTGGTAAGTTTGTGAACGCTAAGCATAAGATGCGCGCAGGGTGGGTGAAAGAATCGGGATGTTCAAGATTTTTCGCGGAGGGATGCTGTGGCGGGCGTTCGAGGTAAACGATAAGCCAAGCCACATTCAACACAGCCTCGTTTCACCAGACACAGCCGTTGCAAATGGCACAATATTTTTCAAAGGCCGAAAATCAAATTCGGATTAGTAACTCCTCAAGCCATTCCTCAATCTCTACCCATACATGACCTTGCAGAGATTGATTATGATTCGCGCCAGGCACAAGGAGCAGTCGTTTATTTTTCGCCACAGCATCATTGATTCTCTTCGAATGCTCGGGGGAAGTCTCCAGATCCATCGCGCCATGAATCAGAAACACTGGCACATTGATTTTCTCTGCCGCTATTACAGGACTCACTGCATCAATGTCAAACGCACCCTTTTGCTCGGCAATGGCGATGGAACTTTCGATTGTCTCTTTACCGAAAACAAACGGAGCGCGCTCTGTTACCACCGTGCGCAAATCACAAAAACATTCCGCTGCAATCACCGCAGAAATCCGATCATCCACTGCCGCTGTTTGTAACGCCACAGCCGCTCCTAATGAAGTTCCCATCAACACAATTGGTTGCGGCGCCTCGATTTGATCAATCACTTTCCGTAAATCCTCTTTTTCGTAAAAACCATACGTGCAAGCCTCCCCGCCCGATTTCCCATGAGCGCGACTATCATAAGCGATCACATCAAAGCCCCGATTGCGAAATCTCTCCATCACCCCCGCGCCGCTGACCGCATGATCTGATACGCCGTGCAAATAAAGCAAAGTCCCCCGTCGTTGCCCTACAGCCTTGCAGCGCCAAGCATGCAACACCACGCCTGCCCCCTGCAAAGTCACCTCTTCACATGCCGCAGGCATCGGGTATTCGCCCTTTTTCCTCGACGGATAAAGAATCATCGCCGCCCCGATCGAGGGAAGAAAAAAAGCAATGGTCACGACGAGTATCACGAGAACACTCAAAGTCACCAGAACCCATTTTTTCTTCAAAAATTTCATCGTATCCTTGCTGGAAACCATACAGCGTGGATAGAAAAGATTCTACTCAATTTCCGAAATAATTCATCTATCGCAAAAGGAAATGACTTTAACTTGCTAACAACCAACCCCATCTAATGAGGGAAATCCCGTAGTGGTTTGATGAAATGAAATCCCCAAATCTCGAAACCGAGCCGGTGGTACAATCGATGCGAGCCATGGTTGTTCGTGTAACTATCCAGCACCATGATGTTGCAGTCTCGTTGGCGAGCGAGTGCTTCTAACGCCCGCAATAACGCCGTGCCTACGCCCTGCCCCTGATGCTCGGGATGTACGACTAAATTATCCACTTCTAAATAACTCCCACACCAGAGCTTGGTGCCGTGCCACAGACCACTCACACCTACAAGTCGCCCATCGAGCCAGGCACCCATCAGTTCGTAGTTCCCATGCCCGCTGAGAATCGTATCACAGCGCTTGCGCAATTCTTCCTCACCCACATTCGGATTCAGAAAACTCAAAAGGGTAATCACTTCAGGTAAATGATCGAGCTGTAATAGTTCACATTTCATGGTCGTTGGATCGTAAAAATCGGGCGGGGCGCGTCCCAGTAAAAGGTCGCATTTCCTTCATATCGCAGGCACCATTTTGAGCCTGCGCTCTGAAATACACTCCATCTGGAAATCCCCCATCCCCCGAATGTTGTAAAATCGTCTGAAAAATTCCATGCGCCATTTCGGATAACTCTCCTAGTGATCGATTCCGATGTTGCCGCTCTCCTAAATCGCACTGGGCAATGGCATCCACGCCGTAACAATCCGCAATTTGCAACAAATGCGAAATTTCAACCTCGTAGCCATGCGGAAAGATAATTTGCTCCATCACCGCGCGAGGCATAGCACATTCGCCCGATAACGGTTGCAGAATGCTGCATAATTCTGGCCGATACCGCGACAGCAAGGGCTTTACTAAAATCTCCGTCACCCGACCGCCTTCCCCGCGAAATACAACGCCATCGCGCACTAGTGGTCGTTGGTAAAAGGCTTTCACAAATCGCACATTCGCATCATCCAGCAAGGGCAAACACAAGCCAGTCACGAAGCCACGATGGAAATTTTCCACATCGCCATCCAGAAATACCACCAATGATCCATGGCTGACAAATTGCGATTTCCATAAATTCTCCCCCTTGCCCGGATGATTGCCCTGCTCTGGTGCGATTTCACGTGCTCGATAGACTGTCGCTCCAGTAGCCTTTGCAATCGCTAGGGTGTCATCACTCGAATCAGAATCGATCACCAATAACTCATCCACAAACGGCATCTCATCCATCAATTCCCGCCGAATACAGCTCACGATGCCACCAATCGTTGCCGCCTCATTCAAGGTCGGAATCACCACAGAAATACTTGCGTTGCACTGATGCTTGCGGCGCATCATTTCCTCGAGCGATCCCGCATCGCCATGATCCCACAATCGTCGTTTCATGAATTTCCACGCTCTTCCGTCTCGTGCAAATACCCTTCCAGAGTCCCGCGCTCCACCGTGTAAACTGCCGCACAACGTGGACAATGCACCCGGATTTCATCGTCGTTTTCAAACAACACATCGAGCCGATCTTGCCACGCGGCTAACATCGGCACCAACTTCGCCATGCTACATCCACAATGAAAACGCAAACGCCGCACCTCTAACAAATTGGTTTCCTCCACCTCACTCATGCGCGCTACATCTTCTACAGTCAGTCCCATCAGCCATTCCACATCACAATCCGGTTGCGCCACCACAACGTGATAGGCATCATCGCCGATGTGAAACGCTCGCCCGGGTCGTTGTTCCGATTGTAAGTAAAATTGCTCAAACCAATGCAGCGGCTCATTACTCTCCACCTCCATGGTCGATAAGCGCGGCTCACGCATGTGCTTGGCCGTCGTTTGCGAATAGAAAAGATTCCGATCCGGCTCCCGAACATCTTCCGTGAAAATCCGTCCAGTTATTGCCTCTTGCGTCGTCCCACCGCTCACGAAAAGGTTCAGCCGTGGCGCACGCAAATTCGCCGTCCACGCGGTTGTCTCCGCCCACGGACGCGTCACCAGATACAAGCTCAACATCGCCAGTTGTTCCTTCAGCATCAAATCCAATGGCTCCTTATGACGAATCCCATGATCCATCAAATGCAAATAGTAATCCGTATAAAGAGAAGAAAAATCCGCCCGAATCCACAACGCATTACGATGGCGAACAAACACCGCTTCTAGGCGGGTAAAATCTTCCTCGGGAATTTCCTCATTCATATCTTGGCAGGAAAAATAAGTCACCCCGAAAAAAAATCCAACCACGAATTGCGGTACGATTTTTTCACTGCATCAACATTTTCATCTCACGCACCGCCTGCACCATGCCCACGCGCATCGCCCGGGCGATAATGCTATGACCGATGTTATATTCGGCAAAATGCGGCACAGCATCTAACAAACGGATGTTTTGATAGTTTATGCCATGCCCCGCATTGACTTGCAGTCCCGCTTGATGACCAATCACTGCGGCATGGTGCAAGCGCTCAATTTCGGCGGCCACATCTCCTCCTATGGCATTGGCAAAACATCCTGTATGCAGCTCGACCATTTCTGCCCCTAATTCCGCAGCAGCTTCCACTTGCGTCTGATCGGGATCGATAAATAAACTCACCTTAATTCCCTCTTTCTGCATCATACGAATGCAATTCCCCACCTCGCGCCGACGCGATGCCACATCCAGCCCACCTTCCGTCGTTACTTCCTCCCGCGTCTCGGGCACAAGGCAGACAAATTCCGGACGCACCTGCAAGGCCAGTGACATCATTTCATCCGTCACTCCCATTTCTAAATTGAGTGGGGCGGAAATTTTTTCTCGAATCAGCAACGCATCGCGATCCTGCATGTGCCGTCGATCCGCCCGCACATGAATGGTAATGGAATCCGCGCCACCTTCAAGAGCATCATAACAAGCCTCCAACGGCGAAGGTTCCGCATTCGGCGAATTCGGCAAAAGCGCATAACGAGCTTGCCGCAAAGTAGCCACGTGATCGACATTTACTCCAAGTAAAATAGCCATGCGCAAGTATTTCTAGGAAACCACCTGTGCCAAGGAAAATGTGATGGCGCACGATCGTCTCTCTACAATGAAGATCCTAATTTTGTCCTATCTTCCCCTCCACTCAAAATGGAAAAACAGTGTTACCAAGAAACTCTGAACTTGCACCTGCTAGAAAAAACCGATAATTCACGTGTAGCAAATTTCTACGACAAAAATCATGAAAGCCAGCCACATCGAAAAAGCCACCGTCAGCGTGCAAAATGAAATCCGCGTCACCATGAGAGCCACCACCGCCGCCCCCAAACAATTCACCAAAGCCGAGAAAAACGCCTGCTCCCTCGACGCGATGTTGAATGGTGGGACTTGTGAGGCTTGTCAGTGAAGCAATATGGAGATTTCTGCCATTGACCTATTTTGCGGAGCCGGGGGACTAACGCACGGACTCATAAAGGCAGGGGTGTCAGTCTGCGCTGGCATCGACAACTCAGAATCTTGTGAATTCCCCTATTCAAAAAATAATGTAGGAGCACTCTTTATAGCTAAGGATGTAGCACTAGTTACCGCTTCCGAGCTACAAGGATTGTGGGGGGATTCCAAAATTCGATTACTTGCTGGCTGTGCGCCCTGCCAGCCGTTTTCGACATATAGCCAAAAACGGACAGCCGAAGACGACAGCCGATATCCCTTGATGAAAGAGTTTATCCGGCTAATAGAAGAAACTACTCCAGAATACGTGACTATGGAGAATGTTCCGAATGTCTTGAAAAAAGATATCTTTCAAACATTCTTGGGGCGGCTGCACACGCTTGGTTACAAGACGAGCTACTCAATCGTGCGATGCGAAAACGTTGGGGTTCCGCAGAGTCGGAAAAGGCTCGTTTTACTTGCAAGTTCATTTGGCAAGCAACCACCTCAGATCAGAACTACAAAAAATGTCAAAACAGTCCGATCAGCATTTAAAAATCTTCGCAAAATTGCAGCTGGAGAAACAGATGCCACCGACAGCCTTCATCGATGTGCGTCCTTATCTCCTAAAAATCTGAAAAGAATCAGACAATCCAAACCAGGAGGAACGTGGAAAGACTGGCCAAAATCATTGATGCTTGAATGCCACAAACGGACTTCGGGCAGCGGCTATACCCCTGTGTATGGGCGACTTGAATGGGACAAGCCGGCACCAACAATTACCACCCAATGTTATAACTACGGTAGTGGTAGATTTGGACACCCTGAAGAAAACCGACCGATCTCACTTCGAGAGGCAGCACTGCTGCAAGGTTTTCCTCCTGAATATGAATTTGAAAAATTGCCTTTGCAAACCTCTATTCGCGATATAGCAAAGATGATAGGAAATGCAGTTCCTGTTGGGCTTGGACGCGCCGTCGGGTTAGCACTCATGAGACACCTAAAACAACACCAAAATGATGAAACTTGATCTATTTGAGCCAAAACCTGAGGAAATTGACCGCGAAGTTGAAAATCAGAGAAAGCAGATTAAATACTGGGTCATAGAACCCACAGTCGAGCTACATGTGAAAAAACTCCAAGATGGAGATTATCACATACCATCATACCAGCGTGAACTGACTTGGGAAGGGGACAAAAAATCAAAATTTGTGGAATCAATTTTGATGGGCCTCCCTATACCGTTTATTACAGGAGTTGAGGTTCCCGACAAAGATGATTCAATAGCGATTGTTGATGGGAGCCAACGATTGAGATCCTTGGTTGAATTCGTAGAAAATCGATTCGTTCTAAAAGGACTTGAGGTTTTAGACGTCTGTAATGGTATAGGTTATGATCAACTGCCACTTTCACTAAGGAGGAAATTCAACAATCACCCAATCCGTATGGTCCTGCTAGACGGCGCGGATGCCACCACTCAGTTTACGCTCTTTGAAAGGATCAATACGACAGGGAAGCAACTTTCCTACGCCGAGATAAGAAGAGGAGCTTACCCGGGCTTGATGACGGATCTAATGATCGAACTTGCTGACAACAAGCTTTTCGGAGAATTAACATCGATGTCGGAGCAACGCGTCAAAGAACGCGAAAGGGAAGAGTTGGTATTGCGGTTCTTTTGCTATTCAGAACGTTATCTGACATTCCGCCACGATGTTAGAAAATTCTTGGATGCATTTTTGAAGGAAAAAAATGAGGAAGCTCTGCAAGACGCCAAGTTCCTAGATGATTACAGAAATCGCTTTAACGAATTGTGCAATTACATCTCGAAAAATTTGCCTGATGGTTTTCAAAGTCCTGGTCGCAACTTGGTTCCGCGTGTCAGATTCGAATCACTAGCAGTGGGCATTTATCTCGCGCTAAAATCTGGCAAAGTTCACGTTCCCAGTGATCTAAGCTGGCTCGAAGATACATCCAAAGACTCCGATTTCGGACAACTTACGCGCACTGATGCCAGCAATTCAGCGCCGAAGATGAAAGCACGGATCGAATTTGTAAGAGATAAATTCACACCACCATGAGCATCCTAGTCCAAACCCGCGAGTTACTAGAGACAAGATATGTTGAACTCAACAAGTTTTTGGAACATCTTTCACATCTAGATATGGCGCGATTTGAAACGGGTCATAACACTCAAACCTTGCCGTCTTCCGAAGTTACGGCAGTGATGAAAGCGACTGTATTGATTATGAATTACAGTGCTGTTGAGGCAACAATCGTTGAAGTTATCGATGAAGTGTTTTCTTTTGTAAGAAACTCAGGGGTCACATTTCGTGGAATTTCCCAAGGAGTTCGAAAGCAGCTTTTGAGCTATAAATTAAGACATATTAGGTCTTCAGGAGTTGGAACAATAGAGTCATTCGTAGACGACACACTTAGATGGGCTCTGGAGGATGCTGATTTCTGGCTTCCTGATAAGAGTACAATCCGAGATTCATTCTTAGGAAATTTGGATGCCCGAAAAATCCGTTTGGTCACCGATCAGATGGGTGTCACAGTGCTCGCAAGCAAAAGGACTCGGAATGGTTCCGATCTTAAAGAAGTCAAAGATTCTAGGAATTATTTAGCCCATGGTTACAAGTCTTTTGTTGATTTGGGTCAACTCAAAACGACTAGAGAACTTCAAGACCAAACAAATCGTATTGCGGAGTATCTGCTAGCTATAATAAGAGCTTTCGAAAAAGAGCTGCGCGAAGGACGTGTGTGTGCGCTACCTCAGTCTCCGGGGTCATCTCCGGGGTCAATCCTGGCGCGGTAACATTTTTAGTCTTAGCTCTTTCAGGATCTGTTCTTTGACAATGCCTACGATGCTCCAATAATGCATCTCTGGGGGCAGCCAGCGCATGGTAACATTTTTCGTACCCGCATGTGACGTTCCCATGTAAGGTGACTGATAAATGATCCACCATTCGTCACTTTTAGAATGCCCCACCCGACGTCTGGAATGCCATTCGTAAAGTTCGGAATGCCCCGCCCGACGTCTGGAATGCCATTCGTAAAGTTCGGAATGCTCCACCCGACGTCTGTAATGCCATTCGGAAAGTTCGGAATGCCCCACCCGACATCTGGAATGCCATTCGTAAAGTTCGGAATGCCCCACCCGACGTCTGGAATGTCATTCGTAATGTTCCGAATGCTTTTTTCGCGAAAATGAGAGACATTTCTGAGTGTCCTAGTCCGGCTCGAGAAAACGTGCCAAAGAATCTGCGTCAACGGGGAAATGGGGGCTTGATTTCCATGGGAAAAATGGCAAAATACCCTCGCTTTTTTACCAAATAATTCAAAATTATGCAAAACTTCGATGTCTTTTTCAAAATTCACTTCGATTCAAAGGAAATCAGCGATGATGAACTGAACCTTTACACGGCGGAGCACATCAAACGGCTCGCTGCGGTGCCGCGTTTTTCGACCATCACCGCCTCCTTACTTGCGGCGCATAGCGCCTATTTCGGAGCCATCGCCGACGAAGCCACCAACGCCGCCATCCAAAAAGGCTTCACCCATTCTATGGAGACGGCAAAAGACGCATTTTTCAAGACAGCGGGGCGTCACGAGGGGGCCATTCGTAGTAAATTTGGCGAGATGTCGCCGGAATATCTTCGTTTTTTTCCTGCCGGTCTCACGGAATATCGCGAAGCCACGATGGAAAACATCGACCAAAAGCTGACCCGTCTGGCGCAGGCATTCGCGGATCTCGGTTCCCGTCTCGACCCCGAAGTCGTCGCCGATTTCACTGCCGCCAGCGTCGCCGGAGCGCCACCGCGCGGAGTCATCCCCGCTTTCCAGAGCGCCCGCGCCGCCCAACTCGTAGCCAAGGGAGCGAACATTGCGAGCAAATCGCCTTCTGCCACCACTCGCGAAGCCCTAGAGATCGAATGCCAGAAGGTGTTGCTCACGGTCGCGCTCGATTCCCTGGCTAAAACCCCTGCCGAAGTCACCGAACTCCGCCGTCTCTTCCCGCAACACCTCCTCGAAGACCGCCAATCTACCCCCGAGGCAGCGCCGCCGACCAATCCGGCGACTTGAAATGACCACTCTGGGGTCAGTTGCATGGTAACATTTCCCCCCAAAAAACCGAGGTAATAACGGAATTTTTGAGGAAATACCAATGAATCTTCGCCCTAAGAAAATTCCTGAAGACTCTCCCCGCGCACGGGGCGGAAGATCGTCACGGGTCTTTTCCGGTGTCGCTATGCGACACATGGTTGGATGGTGGCATTAGTCCCGTGGGTTGAAACCCACGGCTATTGTCCTTCACCGCTACGCGGTGGGTAGGCTGGGCATTGCAACGAGGTGGTGGCGCGGTGAGGGCATCGCAGTGGTGCGGCGGGGAAGCGGGCATCGTGACGACGGAGTGAGAAAGGCACGGAGTGAGAAAGGCACGGAGTGAGAAAGGCATTTTCCATGGCGTAGCCATGATGGAATGTAGCCGTGGGTTTGAACCCACGGTCACGGTTCCCCCCAAATCCCCATCGTGTCGCATCGCGACACAGGAACATGGAATGGCGGCATGAGGAGGTGAGTCTGAAAAATCCCCCCCCATTTCGATCATTCTTCCGATCATTCTTTCTCGCCATGAAATCGCAATGGATTAGACTGCTTTCATGGCGAATTCGTTTGTCTCTATTTTGATTCATGTGGTGTTTTCGGTGAAAAATCGGGATCGCTTGATTGCACCATCGATGGAAAACGAAGTCTGGCAGTACCTAGGCGGTATATGCCGGGCTCATGGTGTGAAGGCGGTTCAGATCGGCGGGATGGAGGATCATGTGCATTTGTTGTTAGGCTTACCATCGACCATGACCATGAGCGATTGCATGAAGCGACTGAAAGGCGAATCGTCGAAATGGATCTCCGCCACGTATCCTGCCCTGCACGATTTTCATTGGCAGGATGGCTATGGCGCATTTTCGCTAGGACAATCGCAACTCAGGACGACCGTGCGTTACATCAAAAAGCAACGAGAGCACCATCATCGCAAAACGTTTGAAGAAGAATATCGCGCCTTTTTGCATGTTCATGACATCGAGGTGGAGGAAAAGTACATTTTCGGGTGATAGCAGATTGCCGTGTATCGCACTGTTCCGTTGTCACTACGCGACACATGGATGGAGGGGGGGCATTGGGTCCCGTGGGTTGAAACCCACGGCTAAATTCCTACACCGTTACGCGGTGGGGAAGCAGAGTATCGTGGCGGGGATAGGGCAGACATGTTTGCATCACACGAAAAAAGATTTTCCGCTGGATTGGTGTATCCTAACACCACTTCCTAAAAGAGATGGCTTTATTGCGCGGTTTTTGCTTTGCGGTATTCTTGTAAAATTTCTGCCGCCTTCGATTCGGCTTCGGGGAGGGGGAGGCCTTTTGGTACGCCGGGGCGTAGGTGTTTGGTTTCGGTGAGCCAGGCGTGTTTCAATAGTGCGTTGCGCTGAGAGAGCAGATCAAGAGACGAGCCACTTGCCATGACGGGTTGATCCGGTAATTTCCACAAACGCCAAAGTTGCCGAGTCACGGATGCGGCGATGAAATCATGGCCTTCCGCGCCGGGATGAACCTTGTCCTGAGCATAAACAAATGCGGGATTCGCTTTTTTTGCCTTCGCAATAGCCGCTCGTAGATCGGGACGGATGTCAATCACTTGCCAATCTTTTTGCGACGTTAACCATGTTGCCTGCGCATCGAGAACGGCATCGTAGTTCATCGGATCTTTCTCTGATTGATCCGCGCTATACAAGGGTGCGCTGATGGCAACGAAGGAAGCACCGCTTTTTTCTACTGCGATTTTCAGCTTGCGCATACCGTCTTGAAATGCCTGCTGGCGCTTGTCATCGAGAGGTAAATAGATACCGTCATTCATCCCATAACAGGCGAGCACATGGGTAGGTCGAAAGGCCGTCAAGATGCGATCCAAGCGCTCGTGCAAGCAAGGTCGGGCAAACTTTCCGCCCGCATGCCCGGGTTCCGAAAGACCAGATACGGTCTCGCTCGATAGCCCGAAGTTGACAATATTTGCGTCAGCGAAATTCGGCGTTGCCCGCAAGGCGGATTCCACCAATGTCGGCCAGCGTCCGCCATACATGATGCTATCGCCGAGGAAAGCCACCCGCGGTGTTTGTGCGAGCAGCGATAAGGTCGAAAGAAACCAAGCGAAAAGCAGGAACAGCGATTTCATGGAGCTAAGAATTTCGTTTCACCTTGCGTAGGAAGGGAATCAATTCATCCACGCCGAAATCTGCTAGCACTTGCCCATGCCAATCCATCGTCGGTGCTTTGCTTTGACCGGAAAGCTCGACCATTTCTGCCATGGCCTCGCGATTGCCGCTGACGACTTTGGTTTGATATG
>CAMAYN010000107.1 GCA_945862285.1 Akkermansia muciniphila
AACTGAGCGGTCTCTCACGTGCCGGACACTTAATCGCGGCGGGGCAAACTCTACATTGTTTCTCATTTAGGTCAACGTTTTTTCTCTATTATTTTCTACTTTTTTTGTTTTTATCGATTCTATCAGTGTTCCACGTCCTACTTTTTTTGATGTTTCACCCTCCTTGCAACAAATTTTTTGATCTATTTTGCATTTTTTACCCGCTTTTTGACGATTTTGTCACTTTTGACATAGCGATGGTTTTTTCACGCGACTTTATGCGATTTTTTAGCGCAGGCTCGATCACCGATCGAAAGGATTTTTCACCCAAATTTCAAAGCTTTTCGGCACTTCGGCGCTTCGATTTGTGGGCGCTTCTATAGACGATTTTTGCGACGTATTTTCGCACAACATTTATCCTTTTTTCTCACAACTTGTGCATTTGGGGTTTTCTTCACTAACGAGTATGAGGAAGATGGGGTGCAAATCATAACGAAATTTCAGATCTTATGCTTGGCTCATGAGGAAATCATAACCAAATGCGTCCGCCGTGATCGTTAGAGAATGGCAGGCACGAGAGAGTAGCGTATTTCAGCAGTCTAAGCAATGTTTGTGTAAACGGCTTGCACGTCGTCGTCGTCTTCGAGACGGTCGAGTAATTTCTCTACCTCGATCATTTGCTCTTCTGTCAGTTCGATCGGGCTGCTGGGAATGCGACGCAACTCCGCCTTTTTAACAGGAATCGCCAGTTGATCCAATGCTTGGGTGAGTGTAAAAAAGGAGGTGTAATCGGCATAAGCGGTGGCAATTCCGTCTATCTCTTCGAGTTCTTCCAGCCCTGCGTCAATGAGAGCCAATTCAATTTCTTCCAAGTTTGTATTAGGGGTTACATCAAACTCAATTGCTGCCTTGCGAGAGAAAAGAAATTCCAATGACCCACTCGGAACCATTTGTCCGCCATTTTTATTGAAGTAGGTTTTTACGTTGGTAACTGAGCGGTTAGAATTGTCTGTTGCGCACTCAACAAAAACAAGCACCCCGTGAGGGCCTTTGCCTTCGTAATTCACTTCGACAATATCTTGCGCGTCTTTCGCGGCGGCACGCTTAATCGCTGAATCGATATTATCTTTCGGCAAATTTTCCGCTTTCGCGTTGGCTATCGCAAGCCGAAGTTTTGCGTTCGTATCAGGATCTGGTCCACCTTCTTTCGCGGCCATGGTGATGAGTTTGGCGAGTTTTGGAAAAACTTTCGACATTTTATCCCATCGAGCTTCTTTGGCTCTTCTTCTGCATTCAAAGGCGCGTCCCATAGTAGATTTTGTTGTGCGGGGAAAATGATGGCGAATAACAAATCATGGGGC
Organism: Akkermansia muciniphila; assembly: GCA_945862285.1. GTDB lineage: Bacteria > Verrucomicrobiota > Verrucomicrobiia > Verrucomicrobiales > Akkermansiaceae > UBA956. Next base: position 1,341 of record CAMAYN010000107.1, read on the forward strand.
AATAGGAAAATCTTTTTCCTTATTTGATTTTTTGGCTCAGGGCTGTGCAACGCGCAGTTTACTCTGGCTTTCCTGCTTGACAGGTTTGGGCTCAGATCGAAGTATTCTCTTCATGGATGCACCATTTGTAGCAAGACGTCAATTTCTCCGCCAATCACTCGCTGCGGCGGCTGCCTGTTCACCACTTGGTTTCGGAGTGGCTGCGGCGGCAGATCCTGATCCCACTGTTTTGGGACAAGGCAAATTTCGCTATCGGGCGGAAAAAGATTGGTCATTTAAGCGCGATAGCTCTCCCGTTGAAGTGAAAGATTGCCACGAATTTGTGCGCACGAAATCGGGTAATTTGATACTTTGTACCACGCATACGGCGAATAATCTGATTGAATTTAGCCCCGATGGCAAAGTGGTTCGAACCTTTGGCACTACTTATCCTGGAATTCACGGTTTGAGCCTATCGGAAGAAAATGGCGAAGAATTCTTGTGGATTACTGATACGAACCGTCGGATCGTGGCGAAACTCGATCGCAATGGCAAAGAAATCATGGTTCTCGGATGGCCAAAAGAGACAGGAAAATACGAGTCAGAAAATAAATTTATGCCCACCGAGACGGCGATTAACCCCGCGAATGGTGATATTTACGTTGCCGATGGCTATGGCAGTAACTACATCATTCACTATGATGCCAAGGGATCACTGAAGGGTTGCTACCGTCACGAAGGCTTTAACTGTGTTCACGGCGTGGCAATTGACGGGCGCGATTCTGCTAACCCGAAATTATTGGTCACATCGCGCGCGGCCAACAAACTTTTCACCCTTTCTCTGACTGGTGAAAATCTTGGCCACGTTCACTTCCCCGGAGCGTGGATTTGCCGTCCTGTAATGTCGGGTGAGAATGTATTTTTGGCTGTGATTAACTCGGGACGTTTGAAATGGGGCAGTGATTTTCGTGGTTTTGTTATGGTCTTAGATAAAGATAATCAGCCCCTATCGTTGATTGGAGGTATGCCACCCGCCAAGGGAGGTGAAGGTGAAGCGGCGTTGTATCGCAATGTTGAACCTAAGCCTTTTCTCAATTGCCACGACGTCTGCCTCGATGCAGAAGGCAACTTGTTTGTCGCCCACTGGGCATCAAAGCGGACACATCCCTACAAATTCGTGCCTGTGGTGTAAACTCCCATGGAAGAATAGGAGGAAATACGGTCTGCAATGGGCGTTTTTATTTAGAAATGGCCTCCGCAGACGTGCGCAGGGGGCGTTTTTGTGTAGAAATGGCCTCCGCAGACGTGCGCAATGGGCGTTTTTATTTAGAAATGGCCTCTGCGGACGTGCGCACGAGAGGAAATGTAACGACGGATGATTTCGATTTCACGTGGATCTTGTTTTCACAAAACCTAATGTCGCGTTGTCTAAAATGACCAGTCGTATTTATCAATCTCGCATACGCAAGCAGCAAGCAAGAGAATGCCGCCCTTAATGTCGTCTTTGTGACTTGACTCGATGGATTGATGGATGTGGCGGGTAGGAAGGGAAACGGCTCCAGCGATAGAACCACCGGGGACCATGCGTTGAAGGTTTGCTGTGTCTGTGCCGCCTGCAGGAAGAATTTCATTCTGCCATTTGATTTTATGTTTATCCGCCGTTTTTTTCATGTAACGAATCATACGGAAGTCGCAAATCACCGAGGAATCCATCAACTTGATGGCAACGCCGCTACCGAGTGCTGTGCATTGTTCTTGCGGTGTGGAGCCGGGGGTGTCGAAGGCGATAGTGGTATCGAGACCGAAAGAGAAATCTGGCTTAATCAATTGTGCTGAGGTAGCGGCGCCGCGAAGTCCAACCTCTTCTTGCACGGTGAAAACAGCATAAAAATCATAGGCGGGTTTGCGTTTGGACTTTTTCAGTTCACGCAGGGTTTCAATGAGAAGAAAAACGGAGGCGCGGTTGTCGAGAGACTTGACGTTCACGGTATCGCCCAGTTCCATCAGCGGACTGTAGCGGGTGATGCTATCGCCGACGGTGATGTGTTTTTCGAGTTCTTTTTTGGTTAGTCCGGTATCGATAAAATAGTCGCGCAGTTGTGGTGCTTTATTGCGCTCGTCAGGCTGCATGATGTGAATGGGCTTGCTACCCATAACGCCGAAGATGTCCTTGCGACCATGAATGATGACGCGCTGGGCGGTAAGGGTTTTGGGATCAAAGCCACCGAGCGGGTGAAAGCGGACGAATCCTTTGTCGTCGATATGATTCACGATGAATCCGATCTCGTCCATGTGAGCGGCGGCCATGATACGCTTATCTGAGGACTTGCCCTTTTTCAGAGCAATGACGTTGCCCATATTGTCGATGGAAATTTCATCGGCAAGGGTTTTCATTTCTTCAAGCACGAGTTTGCGGATGGCAATCTCAAATCCTGGGGCACCTGGAGCTTCGCAAACGCGAGCGAGTAATTTTACATCGATAGACATGGGCGCGAAAGTAAGCGCAGAATCGAATTTGTCGAGGAGAAAGGTTGAAGAGAATGGGCAACCCTAGTTGAGGTTGGGGACAGATGGTGTAATCCATCGTTATGAACACTTTGTCCGGAGGACGGAATGCTTGCGAGGAAAGTGGGCTGGGGACTTGCGAAATGAATAAGTGCGTTTACGTTGCGCGCAAATGGATTTTTGTCGCAATGGAAAATGCCGAGTGCCGGTGTGGATGTCGTTCGTATTGTTACTTGCGGCGATTTATTATTTTGCCGCAGGAGCGGTGGCTCTGGGAATGACGGAAAGCACGATGGTGTATTTCGGTTTTGGCGCGGGTAGGCAGAGTGTCCTATTGCATGCGTTGGGCGTTTTCTATTTGGCATTTGGCATGGCGTTTCTTTTAGCAGCACGGAATCCCATCGAACATTGGCGCATCGTCGGCTTGTGCACTTTTAAAATCCTATGTGTCTGTGTTTTTACGATCTATGCGGGAATCACTTCCGGGTTGCCTCGTCAGTATTATTTTTTCGCATTATTAGATGACTGCATTTGGCTCATACCGCTGTTGATGATTCTATGGACTGCCGCTCAGGTAAAAATGGGACGCCCGCCTTCGGGTCAAAAAGCCATGACTTTAGAACAAGCGGCGACGGTGTATAAACTCCATGATGGCACAACGCTAGCGGAGGCCGCCAAGGAGCAATTGCTGGTGCTGGTGTTCCTCCGGCATTTTGGCTGCACATTTACTCGTCAGTTGTTACGCAGTTTGCAGTCGATTGAAAAAGAAGCAGCAGAAAAAGGAGCACGCTTGGTTTTGGTTCACATGTTAGAGCGCGGAGAAGAACGGAGATTCATTCATGAGGCTACATCTGTCGCAAGGATTGCAGATCCTTGGTGCGAGTTGTATCGTGCTTTTGGTCTGGGAAAGGCGGGTTTTTTCGAGTTGTTTGGCCCACGAGTCATTTTCCGAGGATTTATGGCAATTATCCGAGGGTGCGGCGTAGGACCGATTGCCGGCGATGGTTTACAAATGCCTGGTGCATTTTTATTTAAGAAAAATCGTATTATTGCCTCGCAGGTTGCCCAGTCAGCGGCGGATTTACCGGAATTGCAGAAATTGTTTGGTAACAGCCAAGGCGTAACTTCCGTGTAGCCAAGCAAGTCGTTCTACCGTAGTATTTCCGCCATGAACCGCCGCAAGTTTTTTCTTTCGTCCACGGCAAGTGCGCTCGCAGTAGGAATCAACCGCGCGGATGATACCCCACCATCTGCCATGCGACGCCCTCTTCCCATCGGTGTCTCTACGTATTCATTTTGGGGCTTTCAACGCGAAGCTTTTCGTCCCATTGAAACATGCATCGACCATGCAGCGAGGATGGGCTTTGATGGCTTGGAGATACTCATGCGGCAATTGGTTTCTACCGCTCGAGCTGACTTGATGAAGATCAAACGTCATGCTTTGCATACTGGTATGCCATTGATGGGCTATTCCACTCATCAAGGCTTTCTGTCACCGGATGCCGAAAAGCGCGCCGTTCAGGTCAAGCATACGATCGAATGCCTTGAGCAAGCTTACCAGTTAGGAATTCCAACCATGCGGGTGAATTCAGGCACTTGGGGAACATCGAAATCTTTTGACGAACTGATGGCGAATCGTGGTGAAGAAAAACCTGTGGCAGGATACAATGAAGAGAACGCGTACGGATGGGTCATCGAGGCGTATCAAACTCTTGCCAAAGAAGCTGCGGAACGTGGCATCGTAATGGGACTCGAAAACCACTGGGGGCTAGGAAGGACTCCAGAAGGCGTGAAACGCGTCGTCGATGAAGTCAATTCTCCGTGGCTGCGCGTCACTCTCGACACCGGAAATTTTCTAGAAAATCCTTACGATCGACTGAGTAAACTGGCACCTGATACCGTATTGCTTCAGGCGAAAACCTACATCGGTGGTGGCGTTTGGTACACGCTAGATCTCGACTATCCACGCATTGCCAAAATCATGCGTGAAAGTGGTTTCAACGGGTGGGTATCGCTCGAATTCGAAGGCAAGGGCGATCCCATGACAGCGATTCCCGAAAGCCTTTCGTTGCTGCGTCGCGCATTTGCGTAATTTCTTTTCCTCATTGGTGAAGAATAACAACAGGCTACGACCCTGTTGGTGATCGATCGATAGAAAAAAATACTACGGTAGCTCGCGAATGCGGAGTTTCCGAAATTGGATCGGTGAGCCTTCGCTTTCTAGGCAGAGAAATCCACTAGCAGGATTGCATTCTGCGCCGCCGGATACTTCGTGACCGTTGACCCATAAGCGGACTTCTCCGTTGATGGCGCGGATGTAGTAATGGTTCCATTGCCCATGTCCGAGGCATAAATTTTTTCTTGGAAAGCTCCTGCTACCATCCGGTGAAATCGGCTCGAAAGGCTTCATTTTTACGCCAACGGGAAAAACATCGCCGTGGCAGGTAAACCAATCTGTAGATTTCCCCGATTTTTTCATCACATCAGTAAAGCCCGGATCGAGAACTTGGACTTCGATTCCTTGCGGCAATCCCGGCTTGCCATTTTGGGTGAGCTTGCGAATTGATTCCGGAGTCGTCCAAACAAAAACACCGGAATTTCCCGCCGCTTTTTCGTGCATCCACTCGACGCATAGTTCGAAATTTTTGTATTCCTTGGACGTGCGCAGAACACTAACTGGATCGCCTGAACAATGCAGCGTGCCGTTTTTCCATGCCCATGTGGCATCGGTGCTGTTGACTTTCGTGAAATCCTCGGCAACTAGATCGCGGAAACCGGGGGCTTGATCATTGATGATGGCCGATGTTTTTTCCTCGGCGGTGACGGGTAATAACAGTAAAACAACGGCGAAGCTGCGGTAAATCGGAAGGAATTTCATGAATCGCTAAACTTACGTGGCAAAGAAGAGTGATTTTGCATTTTTTCCTTTTCGTGTTCTTGTCATCGCTCAGAATTTTTCATACATCGCATCCCGCACCGACGAAAAATCGAAATTCCTACATCAAATTATGCCCATCGTACTTGCTATCGAATCTTCCTGCGATGAAACCGCCGTCGCGGTATTATCGGCGAATGAAGCAAGGAGTAAGGTTTTAGCATCGGAAATTTCCAGCCAAATTTCTCTGCATGCGCCACATGGGGGAGTAGTGCCGGAAATCGCCTCGCGCAGTCACTCTCATGTGATTCGCCCGCTGGTGGAACATGCCTTGCTGTCCGCTGGGATTAGCACCAAAGAAATCGATGTGGTAGCGGCCACAGCAGGGCCAGGCTTGGCTTCCTCCCTTTTGGTAGGGCATACTGTGGCAAAGGCTATGGCGGCGGCTTTGGGAAAGCCCTTCGTGGCAGTGAATCATTTGGAAGGGCATTTGCTATCGCCCTTTTTGCAAGAGGAAGAAATTCCACCACACATCGCGCTGATCATTTCCGGCGGGCATACCATGTTATTGCATGTAGCGGGCGCGGGGCAATATCGAAAAATCGGCTCCACCCGCGATGATGCGGCAGGTGAGGCTTTTGATAAAGTGGCAAAAATGCTATCTCTCCCCTACCCCGGCGGCCCGCATGTGGAGCGCATGGCCCAAGGGGGCAATCCCAAGGCGTTTTCCTTTCCTCGGGGATTATTGCATGAATCTCACTTTGACTTTTCGTTTTCGGGATTAAAAACAAGCGTGCTTTATACCTTGCCAAAGCTCGATGATGTCGAAAAAGCATTACCAGATCTGTGTGCATCGTTTCAAGAAGCCGTCATCGATGTCCTGTTGCAAAAGTCGTTGCGAGCAGTGAAGGAATTCGGCGCAAATCACTTAGCAATCTCCGGCGGAGTCTCGATGAATGGCACCCTACGACAAGCATTTCAGGTTGCTTGCGACAAAAGAAAAGTGAAATTTTCCGTCTCCGCGCCCGCATTCTGTACAGACAATGCCGCAATGATTGCCTTTGCCGCATGGGTTCGCTATCGGGCGGGACACAGCGATGCCCTAGACGCCCCTGTACATCCCAATTTACCCTTATTAGCCAATTTATGAAACACTACATCGTTCAAGTCCGCCTCTACCACATCACGCCAGAAATTTGGCGACGTTTCCGCGTTCCAGCGCATGTCACGTTTGACCGATTTCATGAAATTTTACAACGTGCTATGGGGTGGGAAAATCGTTACGAACACGAGTTCCGCTACGGCAAAGGGAAATACTTGCGCGATGTCATTGCTCCGCCTCATCCAGACCGATTCCTCACAGCCGATAGTTTTACCGATGAAACGACAATCACACTGGAGTCCTTTGTTGGTCGCGCCCATTTGCCAAAGCGCTTTCTGTATCTCTACGACTATGCCGATGAATGGCTGCATGAGATTTCTGTAGAAAAAACCGAAATTCTCGAAAACGAAGACATCAAAATGCTCGATGCCGCACGAGCCTGTCCGCCAGAAGCCTGCGGCGGGCATTTAGAATATCTCGAATTGTGTAGTGGAAATGCAAATTGGTATGAGGGAATCTGGGATGCCGAGGCATTTGACCTGACCTCTGTCGATTTTTCGCCAAAGAAAAAAGCCAAGAAGAGGGCGAAAAAAGACTAGGATGTGCATATTTTGATAAAATCAGTCTCTTCCTACCCCAACTCCGCAATCGCCTGCATGATGCGGTCAGCGATTTTTTGATAGGCTTCTTTTCCTGAATATTCCTCGCCAGAAAAATCCAGCACGGGGCCGATTGTTACAGTGATGCGAGAAAAGCGGATTCTCCCAGAACCACGCGGCAGAGCCTCGAAAGCCCCGCTGATTTTCACCGGTTGCACTGGCACTCGCGCTTTGGTGACAGTCAAGCCGATGCCTGGCTGACCTTTTCCGAGTTCACCGTCGAGGGTGCGCTCGCCTTCGGGGAAAATCAGCACCCGTTCACCTTGTTGGAGAAGTTTGATTATGGTTTTTAGGCTCGCCATGTCGGGACGATCTTGATCCACGGGGATCGCCTTCCAGCGCGGATACAGCCATGCACCAAAACCACGAAATAGCGTTTTTCGGGCAAGGAAATACATTTCGTCTTGGTACAGATTACCGATGAGCGGCGGATCGAGAAAACTCTGATGATTCGATGCCACTAAAACGGCACCTTCTTTAACGAGGTGCTCTGCGCCAATGATCCGAAGCCCAAACAAGGTGCGATAAGCAGCACCAAATGCCATCCAGCCAATCCAATAAATCCAACGCATCATGATGTTTAAAGTAAGTTCGTGTGTACCGGTCGTCATTTCGCTTCTGGCCTTAGTTAGCCGCAGCAGAAAAATCTAAGGTGCCGCCGAACGACAAGGACTCTGGTTAAGTTCGGCTTGTTTGTGAAGTGCAAAAAACAGTATAGTGCCGCTTATGGATTTATCACGTAAATGTATAAAGAAATTCAGGGTAAAATCATTTTTCTATCGATCCTTGATCAGATATCGCTAAACCAATGATTGCCCCTGCAATGATAATAGAAGCAGGAATCAATAATCGATCTTCAGATTTATTAACAATTAAAACCAACCAGAAGGTTGCTCCTATCATGAAAACTGTGCAAACTTTTTTTCCTTGCATTGTGATGTTGTACAACAGAATCCTAGCTAAATTACTACAGTTAACAAGCATCAATCTCGTTAATCTCAATCAACGCAAATTTCACCCCACGCGGCCAATAAATGAAGGATTGGATTGCCAATTGCACAAATATCTCTTTACCAAAATGCTTGGCAGTGAGATGGCTTGTTGTAGAAAATGACTGATTTCACCTTTAAAAATGATTGGCAAATCCAATGGGAAGCTGCGCGAGCTGCTTTGGCCGAGGAAATGCAGGAAGATCTATCCTTGGATGCGCTAACGGGAACGAATGGAAATGAGTCACGTTCGCTTATCGATGATAGCGGAAATGCGGCGGGATGGCTCATCGCACAACGAAAGAAGGGACATAGGCATTCAGCGGATGATGTTTTAACGGCGTGGTATGCCTTGCAGCACACGCCACGTGTGGAACGACACCTCGATCTAGGCACGGGGATCGGCACCGTGGGCCTACTTACTTTATGGGGCATGGGGGCAAAGGCTCAATTAACTTGCGTGGAGGCACAAGAGGTGAGCTATCGGCAACTACGACTCAACGTGCAAGCGAATGGCCTAACAAATCGTGTGCAGACACTCTGGGGTGACTTGCGCAATTTTTCCGCAGATGAAAAATTTCCGCTCATCACCGGAAGTCCGCCGTATTTCCCCGAGGGCACAGGGGTAATGCCGCTTGATTCACAAAAGGCCCACGCACGTTTTGAACTGCGCGGCAATGTTTGTGATTACGCGCAAGCCGCTGCAAGAAATATAGAACCAAGTGGTTGGTTTGCGTTATGTTTTCCGACACCACAAAAGCAGCGGGCGTTGGATGGACTCGATGCCGCGGGTTTTGTGGTAGCATTCATGCGCGATGTCATCCCACGGGATAGCTTGCCCGCATTATTTACCGTATTTGCCTGTCGGCTCAGGGAAAACTTTATCGGCAAAACAGTCGTCGAACAGCCGCTGGTAGTTCGGCATCTCAACGGAAAACTGACCGCAGAGATGGCAGCCGTGCGGGTAGGATTTGGTTTCCCCGAGCGAGGAGCTGAGGAAATGGGCTAACGGCAAAAATGGACTACTCGAGTGGTGTCAGTTCGATTTTTTTGAATTCCACTTGTGTGCCTTCCGCTTGAACGGCGATTTTCCCTGAGGTGGCCGTAGCCTTGGTGCCGTGGTTGACGAGGGTGCCATTCACGTGAACTTTGATTTCATCGTTGCGGCATTCGATTTCCATCGTATTCCACTCACCGAGTGGCTTTTCTGAATCGTCCGTCAGATTTAGGATCTGTCTAGCATCACCTTTGCCGCCGCCAAAAGCCTGGTTGGGATTGGCTCTGGGGCGGCGTTTTTCCATGTCGGGGACTTCGATATTTTCGCCAATGCACCAGAAATCGCCGGCATTTTTATGCATCATCTGCACCTCGATGGATTTCGGAAACATATTATGTAGCTCGCGTAATTTGGATGCGTGAACGAGGATTCCGCAGTTGCCGCCACCGCTGGGGAATCGATAAACGACAGAGAGTTTATAGTTTTGATAACTTTTCTCCGTAAGCAAATGCCCACCCGGGCGGTCCAGCGACACGAGCTTGCCTTCGTGGACAATGAAGGAAGGTAATTGGTTCGGGTCTTTGTCGGAAGAAGGAATATCAACCGTCCAACCAGTCAGATCTTTGCCGTTAAATAAGGAAATCGGCTCACCGGCGAAGCAGTGGGAAACAAGCAGAACCATCGAAGCAAAAATGCGCATTTTCATCTTCTTCAATACAAAACCCACCCTGCTTTTCTTTCACGTGATAAGACAACCGGCGCATGTTTTAGATTGCGCTTGGGTCTTTCACTTCAGGTGTCGAAACATCTGCGGGAAGGTAAGTTTTAGGTCGGTAGCATAGAGCAAAAGGAACATACAGCACCGCGCAACCGAGCATGAGCCAGGTGAAGAAGCTGAAATAGGAAACCCCTTCGAGTTTGTTTTGTCCGCCAACGAACCAGGTGATGTCGTAAGTGGTTGTTGAGGGCTTCTCACGCTCTACATTCAAGATCGCTTTCCGAGTTTCAATCCATGTTTCGTTAGGGCGTATGACATCCATCCATGATGATTCCCGAGGAACTTCAGGTGTTGAGATTTCGATTGTTAGTCCCGTATCCCACGCCGTATCGCGCTGTCGATCTGGTCCGGCGGAACTGATGCGGCATGTGGTGGCATTGATGATTTTGGCAGAGATGGGATTGCCCCAGCTATCGTTACCAAGCGGTGGAAATGGAGTAGCGGCTGAGAATTGATCATTCGTGGATTTCGCAAGGGCGATCACTTGATCCGCCGCATTCTGAAACGATTGAGATGTTTCTTTGGTTAGAGCGATTTCAGTGATTTGCTGTTTTTTGATCTGTGCTGTGATATCGTCGCTTGTATCCTTGATACCATCGTAACCGGGGAGGGCGACTTGAGAATCATTGATGTTGAGTAATTGAGTGGCGGAAAGGGATTCGTATTGCTCCTTGGCTGCGGAAGGAATTTGAATGAAATGATTGATCTTAGAGGTAAGTAAATTCCCAACGGCAACCGCAGAAAGATAGAGTGCCATGACGATCGACTTCATCTTTGCTGGCGCTTGTGTATAAGCGAACTCGAGGCCAACGATGGACACCATCACTTCGGCTGCGGTAATGATGAAAAAGGCAAGTAATTGCCACGAGACAGATGGCTTTTCGCCACCGGCATCAATCCAATGTTGCGTGAGCGCCACGATGGCAAATGCCGCCGCAGTTAGGAAAAAGCCGATGCCGATTTTCCTCAGTGGTGTCAGGCGAAATACCCGCTGAATCAGCGGATAAATGACTACAGTAAAAAGCGGAATGAAGACAAGGATCAGGATGGGATTGATCGCTTGAATCTGAGATGGCAACCACTTCATACCAAGAAAATCCAAATTGGTGTGTTCTGCTTGAAGCACCCATGACGAGCCAGTTTGATCATAGAGTGCCCAAAAGATGGCGATGAAAAGGAAAAGCGGGATGAGTTTTAACAGGGCAAAGAGACCTTCTTTACTGGAAATCTCATCAAAGAATTTTTTACCA
>CAMAYN010000108.1 GCA_945862285.1 Akkermansia muciniphila
CCTTGGATTGCTAGTTTGTCGATCTGGGCATCAGCGAGGAAAAATTCTTGCGTTTCACTATCGTAGCGAAGGCCTGTGGTGACGGTGGCAGAGCCATGGTAGTTTTTTGTTTTCCCATTGAGGGTGACTTCGACAGTGGCATCCAGCCCAACTTGGATCCGATCGTCCTTTTCTAGTAAAATCGCATGAGGATTCGAGTAGGTAACGGTGAAGACCAAGAGGTGTTTTTTGATCAAGGGGAAACGCTTGGCTAACGATGCGTCGATCATTTTCTGAGTGATCACTACGTCATAGGTTTTACCGGGGAGGTAGAAATAAAGAAATGCACCTGAGAGGACGAGAAAGAGCGCGACGAGGGAAATCAACTTTTTCATCAAAGGATGTCGAGTGAGAATCTTGCCTCTATACCATGCGTTAAGGGAAGCTATGCTTGAGGACGACGGCGTGAGGGCGGACGGCTCGAGGAGGAAGAATTGCGTTTGAATCCGGTTTTACTGGGAGGTGAGGTAGAGTTTCGACCGCGAGATTGGGTCGCTCTTGGAGCTTTTTGTGCAGGTCGATCTTCCTTGGCAGGCGTCCGCTTGCGGGAGGCGGGTCTCGGTGCGCCGAACTCTTCTGGTTTTTTCGTAGCTTTTTTCCGGGCTAGGTCTTTTTGAGCGTTTTCGCGTGTTTGCCATTTTCCTTGCGCAACTTTCGGATTGGTCATGGCGAGGCGCAGGGCATCTTCATCGAGGATGATGTGGCGACCAACTTCTAAATCCCCGCCCCAGAGCGAGCCGATGCGGACGCGGACGAGTTTTGTAACATCATAGCTGAGTGCTTCAAACATGATACGAATTTGCCGTTTGGCTCCTTGATCGAGAATCATGGAAATGCGGCGTGCGCTTTCGCGGCGCAGAGCCTTGGCTTGGAGCTTGCCTTCTTTGGTATAAACGCCAGTGAGGAACAGATCGAGGTGTTCTTGGAGAAAGGGTTGATTGGCGGTGACAAGGTATTCTTTTTCTACCTTGTTGCTGGGGTGCATGAGTTTTTGTGTGAGGTCGCCATCGTTGGTTAAAAGAAGTAACCCTTCGGATTCGGCATCCAGACGACCGACGTGATGCAGGTGCTGGAGTGCGCCGGGGAGTAAGGCGTAAATGGTTTCGCGCTTGAATTCATCTTCCTTTGTACAAACGAGGCCACGAGGCTTATTGAGCAAAACGGTGGTGTGTCGGCGGGCGGTGATGCGCTTGCCATCGAGCTTTACGTGATCACCCTCTTTGACGCGTGTGCCAGGTGCTAGGCAGGGACGACCATTGATTTCAACGTGACCGGTGGCAATGAGTTCATCACAAGCACGGCGAGAAGCGACGCCACAGGAGGCGAGGAATTTATTAAGACGGGTCTCAGTGCTCATGATTTTCTATGGAAGAATCGCTTGGTGTAAAATGGAAAAACATGCGTGAATCCGCTCGTGGGATCACGCATGAAAGTGAGAAATGGATTGGATCGTTACAACGAAAACACGCGGCAGTGAGTTGATGGGAAATCAACCTTCGTGCTTGGTCTTAGGCAAGCCGATCGGGCTGCGACCTTGTTTCCATTGACCACGCTCTTTCATAAGTTTCACGCGCTCGAAACGCTTAAGAACGGAGCGTTTGCCACCGACGGATGAGGATGCTTTAAGGCTGTTGTGCTTGGACATAAAATATGCTGTTGGAGGTTGCGGGGGGCGGAAACTATAAAGTTTGGATGCTGTTGACAAGATAAAAATCGAGGAATTTTTCGTATGCGAGCAGGAAGAGGGTTGATTTTACGGAGAAGTTGAGGATTTGACGATTTTCATGATTGCTTGTGAAGGGATATCGGCGCATGGTGTGTGGGGTATGGATCGACTGTTTTTGCTGTTGCCGCTGTGGTTTTTGCTGAATTCGTGTGCGACGTGTTGGCGCGACGGTGAACCGTTGCGTGATGTTGAAGTGCGGGCGTTGCGGGCTGTGGAGAAAGATTTGCGGGGAAGGAAAGACGTGCAATTGTTTCGTGGATTGGCACATCCGCAGCGGGATGAGGAGATTTACAAGCGTCAACTCATGGAGGAGGATCATATAGAAATCGAGGGATTTCGCTTTTTTCGCCAAGCGGAAGCGGTGGATGATGCATGCGTGAAGCGTTTGGTGAATTTGTATTGCGATAAGGAATCGCATCAAGCCTTGGCGGCACCGAAGACGACCTGCGCGGGATTTCATCCTGATTATGCGTTGGTATGGCGCGATAAGGGGAGAAAAGGCGTGTTGCAGATTTGTTATGGCTGCCATGAGTGGAAGTATTTGGGAGCAGGGGGCATTCTCTACACCGACATTAATGAGCCGGCGTATTTTGATGAGTTAATGCAGTGGCTGCCGCCGAGGTGAGAGAGCGGATCATGATGGCGAAGGAAAATACAGTGCGAATGCAGTCGCGCATGACACGATGGGGGGCGTGGGTGATCGGGCTGAGTTTGGTGATGGTAGGCGTTGGGCTTGCGCGGCATGATGCTTTGCAGGCGGCATTTGGCTTTGCGGGATTATTGATGATGGGAATGAGTTATCTTGTGGGAAGGCTGAATGTCTGCGGATGGGAAATGAACTGCGAAGGGGCGGCTGTGGCGCATGCTGGGCAGGTGTTTTTGCTGCGTCTGTGGGTGAAAAGCAAAAAACGTTTCCTTGCAGGTCATGGTCTGCATGCAAAAATCGCGATGGTGGGTGGAATGAAAGAAGAGTGGTCTTTGCCGACAGTCGATCCCGGTGAGGAGCATGCGCATGATGTGAGAATGATCCCGGACCAAAGAGCTAGTGGGCAGAAGCATTCCGTGCGTTGGCGTAGTATTTTTCCTTTGGGACTATGGGACTTTGAACGTGTGGGAGAGATGGTTCATGAGTTGACGATTTTCCCACAAGTCGCACGGGCGAAGGCAGGCTTGCTCACAGGCGCGATGCGCGATGCGGCGGTATTGCACGGGTTGAGTTTTGGTCGCGGTGGCGGCGAATGGCGAGGGCTGAGAGCATGGCAAGCGGGCGATTCTGCGCAACGTGTTCATGCCTCGGCAAGCTCGCGATCGCATGCACGTGGCATGGGCTTAATGGTGCGCGAGTATGATCCGCCAGGGCACTTGCCGCAGCGTGTCATAGTGCTATTTCACTCATTGGGACGTGACGGTGCGATGATTCGGCCAGAGATGTTTGAACGGGCACTCTCGCATGTATGCGGTGTCATAAAATTTCTGATCGAGCAATCCATTCCCGTGACATTTGTGGCAGACTTTGATCATTATTTGGAGCGTCGATGTGATAGCCGTGCGCAGATGATCGAAGTATTTCATCTTTTGAGCAGGGCGCAACGGTATGCTGGCACAGAATGGCACGACTTGGACAAAATCAAGAACGATTACCAAGAAGAAGATTTTTGGATCGTTATTTCTGATATGGATCGCGCGTTGTGGCAAAGGGTTTTTTCCTCGTTTGGCGCACGATGTCACTGTATTTCACCCCAAGGATTGCGAAAGAAATGATTCGGCTGCTGATTTTCCATACTTCGATTGTCGCGGCTTATTTGACGATCCGTAGCGGGGGCACGACGGTAGGCGATACCGCACAATGGTGGAGAATTTCTCTCGGCGCTGGCATACTACTTGTGGGCGTATGGGCAAGCCAGGCAGGAAAAATGAAGCGGGTAACGGGATCTTTGGCCCGGAAATGGCGGAACGGTGCCATGCAATTTTCCGTGGCAGTATTGTTGTTTGTGGGGGTTCATATGTATTTTTTAGAAGCGCCTGCAGTGATTGATCGGGCGACGAATCAGTTAGTCGATCTGTTCGCTTCAGAGGAAAAAAAATCGTCCCAAAAAATGAGCCAAGCCCTCCGAAAACCAGGCCCTACGAAAGGGAATTGGCTGTGGAACAATGCCACCATGCGCCCACTGCCGCGCAAGACGGATTTGCAGCCCGGCAATAAGCCAGAGGTGTTTCTCCAGTTTGGCGATCCGGCGATGGCGATGGATTTGGTAAAAAAACGAGCTTATGTTTCAGCCTTCGCGCTAGGAACATACGATCAAGCTTCGTGGATGCTTACTCCGGCAGAGAATAATCAAACACAAGATTTCCCCCAACGAATCGGAATAAAGTATCGATATTCCATTTCCCAATCCGCTGATGAAGGCGGACAAAATCCCGTAGTTGGCTTGCAGGGAATGATCCATGCAGAAATCGCTCCGTTGCATTTCTTGGGTGATGGGATCACATTATTGCCGCCGCGCTCCGAGGGAGAAGGATATCAATATTTCGCTACATCACAGCCGATGCGAATCGAAGATCTGTCATCGCTACAGCAAGCGGCACAAGGGAAAGGCGTGCCGTCAGAATGGCTGGCTTTACCGAAAGAACACGAACTCGACGTGAGGATACGCGGGCTGTGCGCCGAAGCTACGCAAAGCAAGAACACACGGGAGAAATTATTACAGATCAGAGATTTTTTGCGTAAAGAATGTCGATATTCACTCAAGATTCAGAATGAGAAAAACTTGGATCCGTTAGAAAATTTTTTATTTCATGAAAAAGTCGGGCATTGTGAGATGTTTGCCACGGCAGGTGCCGTAGCTGCTCGGGCATTAGGAATCCCATCACGTGTCGCCTTTGGCTGGGCGGGTGGTTCGTATTTCGAGAACTCGAATCTCTATGTTTTCCGCGCTAGAGAAGCACATGCGTGGACAGAAGTATTAATCGATCAAGTGGGTTGGGTGATCATGGACTGCACGCCGGAATCGGCGATTGGTAGAAGTCGTCAAGCAGCGAATGATGAATCTCCGATAACGAAGGAAGACATGGAAATCGCAAGTCCCATGCCAGAAGACCTTGCCCTAGCTCCGCCCTACCTAAAAGATACACTTATCATCGTCGGATGTGCCGCTTTGCTGTGCGTGGTCCTGATGGTACTATCCCGAAAAAATCCCGATCAAACGGCATATCGTCACAGCAGCAAAGACGACATCGTCAGGAATTATGTTAGAGCATTTTATCGCTATTGTGGACGTTTAGGGCTGCGGATTTTGCCATCAGATACAGTGAAAAAACTCATGCATCGGCTGCCGGATCATCCTTCGTGGCGCGAAAATTTCTTACGATATCATTATCGAGTTCGCTATGGAAAGTCGCCACGTGATCCACAAGCGGAAGAAATACTGCGAAAGGCCTGTGAAGAGGAATCTCGTTGACTAAGAGGGATTCTGCTCGTCTCCTTCATTAAGTTTTTTGATTTGCGAAAACAATTCGGGAAGTCTGCGGATAAATGCTTGCTGCTTAAGTTCCTTACGCATGGGTTGCGCAGGATTCCCCAAATAAGCAATTCCGCCTTCTAAATCTTGGGTGACCCCGACGCGAGCGGCAAGCACAGCCTTGTCTCCTACGCTGAGGTGTCCCGCAATTCCCACTTGGGCGGCTACCGTGACGTAATTACCAATTTTCGAGCTACCAGCAACACCAGTCAGGGCGATGATTATGCTATGTTTGCCGATCTGAACATTGTGACCAATTTGCACCAGATTATCGATTTTTGTGCCTTCACCAATCAGCGTTTTGCCGAAGCGAGCACGATCAATGCAGGTATTGGCACCGATTTCCACATCGTTCTCGATTTCTACAATCCCTACTTGCGGTATTTTGACATGCCGTCCTTGAGAAAATTGGTAGCCGTAGCCATCGGCTCCAATGACCGCGCCGGGTTGTATAATCACACGATCACCGAGCACGCATTTTTCGCGAATCGAAACATTCGCATGGATCAGGCAGTTCTTACCGATCTGCGCATGCGCCCCGATCACACAATTCGGAAAAATTTCCGTATTTTTGCCAATCACTGCACCAGCCATAATGACGACACCAGCGTGGATCCTTACAGAATCGCAATCAAGATCCGCTGAGGGATCGATGATCGCAGATGGATGAATCAAAGGGCAAAACGCGTCAGCTTTTTCGGTGAACAGCTCTATGACCTTCGAGAAGCTGAGTGTGGAATTTTCCACGACAATGATCGCGGCAGTATCGGGAGCTGGCGGATGGTTTGCATCGACGATCACAACGCCCGCCTTCGTCTGGAGAAATTGATGATTGTATTTGGAATTTCCCAAAAAGCTAATCTCATGGGATTGCGCAAAATCAAGGGAAGAAATGCCAGAATACGTACTTTCTGGCTCGCCTTGCAGAATCACACCACCCGTAATCGCAGCAAGATGTTGAAGTGTAACGACCACGGGAAAAATGTTACAAGCGAATCAACGGCAAAGCATTACTCGGGCTTGGTCAAAAACTCTGGTGGAGCATCTTTATTTAGCTCCTTCAAAAGTGCAGCAGTGATGTCGGTTTCGTCTTTAACGTAAAGAACGAAGGGAACTTGTGATGTGCTGGTGCCCGACTTATCAAAAACGTAGTCGAAGTCATCAGCCTTAGCACGCTCTTCTACCACTTTGCGGATTTCTTCCAAAATTCCCTTCATGCGTTGCGCCATCTTGTCATTCAACACTTGGTTTTTACGACCAAGGTATTCACGACGGTCTTTGTCGAGCTGCACAGCTTCTTGGAATTTTGTTTGGTGCTCTTTGTAGGCTTTCTGACGTCTCTCTTCGGATAAGCTTGTATCTTCAATTTCTTTCTTAAGAATCGCTAGCGCACTTTCGAGATCGCGAATACTGGTGAGTTTTTCGTTGTTTTCTTTCTGAATCTTGGCACGTTCAACGTTAATTTGCTGCTGTGCCTCATTGGTTTTAAAATATTCTTTGAAGAGCTGTTGCATATCCAAAGTAGCGACTTTGGGCTTCGTATTTTGCGCAGAAGCTGCTGATATGAGAGCTATGGCTAAGAATTGTGTGAGAATGCGACGAATCATAGGAGTTTAGATTTGTGAATGAATATTAAGAGCTTGGAATGAATGCGTGGTATGGTGCGGCGTTATTTTTACTGGTGAAGTAGATTTGTCAATGACCTTGTGAAGAACAATGGGAGTTGTTGAATTACTTGTCAATTGCGCTTTTCCCAGCGTCGGGTGCCGGCGTTTCTGCTTCAGCAGGCTGGTCTTTGTTGATTTTTTCAAGGATCGCACTCGTTATATCGACAGCGTCTTTGGAAAATTGAATTATAGGTATGCCTCCATTGGAACTATCTGCCGTCTTATCGAATACGAAATCGAAGGACTCGTCTTTGGCATGCTGTTGGACGATACCATGGATTTCTTTCGCTAACTTCACAAGATCAACTCGATATTTTTCTGTAAAGGCACGCTGCCTGCGACCCATGAGTTCAATCAATTGCGCCTCTTCGCTGTTGTATTGCTCAAACTTCGCTTGGTATTCCTCTGCGAGCTTTTTTCTACGTTTGTCGTCATTGGCTGGCTGATCCATTTCCGCTTTCAACTCTGACATCGAGCGTTTCAGTTCACTGAGCGCTTTCTGCCGCTCTGTAAGTTCTGCTACGACGACCTCCTTTTCCTTCTCAATGACCTTTTGGATTTCTTTCGTTTTATAAAATTCTTGCGCGAGTTGTGCCATATTCACGACACCAGTTTTCATGGCAGCTTCCTCGCCGCAAACCAAACGGGGAGCCAACACCAAAAGCCATGACAATCTTTTAAGATGTGAAAAAATTTGTATCATAAAGCTAACTGGCACAGTTTAGATTCGGGAAATGGAGGGTGTCAATCGATTTCTTCCATTCGCAAAAAATTTCTTTGTGCCACAAAGAAAATCAATTCAAATGTGAACGACTTCACCTTCGCAGGTTACTAAATAGGCGGCCACATCGACGCCCGGCCATCGTAATGCGATCAATTTTTTGTAGATATTCATCTGATGCTGATGGCGCTGAACGAGAATTTCTACGGAATCAACTTGATCGGACTTAAAATCAATCAATTCAATCTTCGATATATTCTGCGCCGTATCCTTATGAATGTGCAGGCGATCTAAAATTCCGTGAATGGTAACACCTTCGATGGATCCATCGATCGACACTTCGCGAAAAAGATCAATGCTGCGCTGCCCCCTGGTGAAGAGCGCGGAAAATATTGGTGATGTGTTCACAACATCGTGTTCGATGGGAAATTCCGCAGCTTGATTTTCATCGACCCAAGTGAATCTGGCCCATTTTTCATGCATTACCGTTCCGAATGCCGCAGCGCTGCGATGATGAAGAATGTTGGCCGATGCGCGATTCGATTGCAGTATTTTTTGGGCGGGTTGAAGTTTCGGAGATGAAAGGCGAGTCTGCAGGGAAGCCAGCGGTGAAACTGCGATATTTTTGTAATCACCCACCTCAAATCGGGGGAAATGATCCAATTCTAGTGCCAATGCTAGCCATGATGCATAGGAAGCTTTATCCGCGGCTTTTGCCTTTGGATTTTCTAAATAAACATAAAGACCACACTTCGCTCGTGTAAGTGCCACATAGAGTAGGCACATCGCCTCATACTGTTGGTCTGCTTGCCAATCATCAAACGCTAGCTTTATTTCTGCTGACATACTCCGCACCCAGGATGGTGGGCTTTTGCAAATCCAATCCGCGCCTTTTGCTACTTCGAACCTACCCTCATTGGGAATTTTATCGTTCGATACAAACGGAAGAAAAACGACATCGAAACCTAAGCCTTTCGATTTGTGGATCGTCATAACCTGAATCTGTGCCGGGCCCGGTGGATGCGCCACACGATACGCCGCAAAGGACTCTTCGGCATACCTCGCATTTGCTCTACCCGTTGCATCAACAAGTCGCATACAATCAATTGCATCCAGACAGCGTTGCTGAGCAAAAGCCGATACAGAAGTCATGTAAGGAGTCACCACATGATGCACTAAAGCCGCATACCCAAAATCATGCGCGTAGCTATGACATTTCTGCCAAGAATCTTCTCCAAAACATTTTACTAACCATTCAAAGATCGGCGACATGCGCAGCACTCCATCCGCCATTTGATCTCCAGGATCGGCCAACCAACGAAACCAATGGCGAATCGCCACACCAATGAGGTGATCTTCACAAGGCGCACGCTGACCATCTTCTACGACTTGATAACCGTGTTCACGCAGAAAATCAGCC
Source organism: Akkermansia muciniphila (assembly GCA_945862285.1). Classification (GTDB taxonomy): domain Bacteria; phylum Verrucomicrobiota; class Verrucomicrobiia; order Verrucomicrobiales; family Akkermansiaceae; genus UBA956. The sequence goes on from CAMAYN010000108.1 coordinate 9,092, forward strand.
ACTTGTAGCATTTCATCATTCGTCCTTACGAGCACCGCCACTGATAACTGGTTTTCACCAGCATGAATAATCTGTAAATCAGCATGCATCTCATCAAGCCTTGCGTCTCCATCCTCGTCATCATCGGCGACAAATCGCACACATGCATGTCCACGTAAACTTGGCTTCGCACTGATATGCTCCTCCCATACCCACCTTTGGGCCGCATGGGGGAAAAAATGCCCTATCACTTCTTTGTTTCCAAAAACTCGATTAATACAATCTAACACTTCCGCGCATGACCGATATGATTCGCGCATGACTTCACGAGTAAGGCCTGCATCATAGTGACGCTCCACTTCATCAAACAACTTCACATCGCCTCCACGCCAGCCATAGATCGCCTGCTTGCGATCTCCCACGATGAATAATGAGCCATCTTCCGCCGTTGCTGCCTCGTCAATCAGAGGAAATAAGCCTAACCAATCCGCTCTACTAGTATCTTGAAATTCATCAAGCAACCAATGTCGATGCCTCGCCTGCAACCGAAAATCCAACGCCTCACGTGCCAATCGCTGATCTTCACCGCGCGTCCAATGTCCCATCATCACCTTGATATCATCAAAGCACAGCATGCCACGACGTCGTAAACGCTGCTCACACAATCGATCAAAGTGTACAATCAATGCGCGAATCGCTTGCGTCATCTGGCATACTCTCGCGATTTCAGACATCGCCATTTGCTGCATTGCTTCACACAAAATTGACCACGTAGCAGCAGGGAAAATCATCGGCTTTTTATACGAAAGAATTTCTATATCTCGACCACAATCGCGCCATTGCCCTGCGTTCAGTAATGCTTCCCACAAGGTACTTTTTTGAAATCTCCCACTACCTGTGGTATGCTCCGCCATCGCATCTAACATCTTCGACCACTGGTTCTTTTGGCTTGCGTGATTTGTGACTACTTCAGCGAGTCGTAATGCATCGATGAACGAATGCCGATTGCGATTCCAATCCTCCGCCTTTACGCCATTGGCAAATGCGTCAGGCCCCCAGCGTAGTCCACCAGCATCGTGGCGCAGTACGTGATGCCATTCGCAAATAAATTCATCCAATAAGCGCCGTACAGACATGACCTCACGCCCAATATAACTCTGACGAAATGCCTCTAAAAACGCCTGTGTTTGCGGCACAGACCGCTCGCCTAACAACTCACCCAAAACCTCACCCATGCGCAGCTCCCACTCCGCGCCCTCGACTAAGCGAATTTTCCCCTCATGGACACCAACCTCATGAGGAAAGGCCTGCACCACTTTGGTGAAAAATCCATCCATCGTTCCTAAAACCATACGCGGTAATGCATGAACGAAACGTTCTAACAACTGCGAAAAATCAATCGCCCCACCCATGCGCCCACTCTTCCGCAAATCATCCGCTAATCGCGCAGCCGCATTTTCATCCAACACTGCCTCCGCCGCCTTAGACAAGACGGAATCAGTAAATTCACCAGCAGCTTTCCGCGTGAAAGTCAGTGCCGTGATTGACGCCGCATCTACACCCAGCGCAATAGAACCTAAAATACGATTCCCGAGCTGATACGTCTTTCCTGAACCTGCGGAAGCAAGAACGAGAACTCTAGGGTCAAGTATTTTCATGCAATAGATATACACTTCATTTCTCGCCAATGGCAAGACCTATCACGCATTCCTACCGACATGGCTCACTACAAGGGCTCAACCAATAAACGCATGAAATAGCGTGCTTGTGATAGCACAGAATCTGGCATGCCGACTTGTGTGGGAACTTTCCCTGCATTCGCCGAGCCAACAGAAATAGAACTTGTGCCGCCCGCCGCCCATACCCAATTCGCCGTACCCGCTTTGGTGGCGATGGACGTCCAATTTCCATGCAAATTCGTATTCCCCTGCACGACATAGCGAACATCCGCCTGAGCGATGGCGGGCAGAGAAAATTGTAGCCATGCTCTTCCAGAATGTCGTATCGGCGCAGATACACTTGCATCTGCTGTATGGGGCGAGAGTCCCAGTGCATATTCGAGGAAATTTTTCACCCCATCTTGATCGGGATCGCGATCTGCCAAAGCTGACAATCCACCACTCGGGAAGTTCGTCGTCTGCCAAGCGCCAAATCCGTTCGAACCGGTGAGCGCGGCACTTTGCCAAATACTCCCCATATTCCCAACAGTAATGAATCGATTATTAAAAAACACCGCCGCTTTCCGATCCACCGAAGTAGGTGCCGGATAAGAAAACCAATTCGTTCCATCCAACGAAAGCACATCAACATCCGCATCGCTCGCACTCCGATTGACTCCCGCAGCAAAATAAACGCCGCCGCCATAAGCTAGAGCGGGCGTTTCTTCGCTGTCATTTCTCGTCGAGGAAAAGGACACACCTTGATCGGTAGAAACACGGATTTTGGAATACCAGCCACTACTAACAAATCGATCATTCAGCCATGCGGACTTGCGTAAATCTTGCCATGATGCGACTCCAGTTCCAGTAGAACGATCTGTCCAAGTTAAACCATCTGTCGAGGTGTAAACCTTTGTCGTGCCATTACCCCCAGTGTACCCCGTCAGTAAAAAGATACTACCATTCCATGCGAGCCCCTCAAATGTCACGCTCGTTGATACTCCTGGTATCGATACGGCAGACCATGAAGTTCCATTCGTGGAGCGTATTAAAGAACCAGCATCGCCTGCCGCCAAGTAAACTCCAGAGCCATGCACAGCACAATTGAGCACAACTCCACTAAAGTATCGTTGTGTCCATGTTGCTCCATCCGTTGATGTTTTTATCAAACCGCGCCAACCGCTACTATTCCCCATACCTGCAGCGATAAATTGAACGCCATCAGTAGCTAAGGCATACATATGCTCATTACTGGAAAATTGTCCCGTTGTCCAACTGCTTCCATCGACAGACCAAGCCCACCTACCTCGAAAGGCATCAAAATTTTGACCTACTGCTACCACGCGGTTGTTCGTTGCAGCTATCCCATAAAAATGATCTCCAGAAGTAGTTGCAATCGAACGATTGGTAAACGTCCGCGCTGGATCAGTCACTGTTAGTACCTGATTCACTATCGTCAATCCCCCTCGCCCATCGCTCACACGCAAGGTCATTTGATATTCGCCACCAAAGGTGAAACTTGGTGCAATTTCAAATCCATCTTGCAC
>CAMAYN010000109.1 GCA_945862285.1 Akkermansia muciniphila
GATGAATGGCAAACGGTGCTCGCTTAGAGCGTCTCAAACATCGTTCCTATTTATCAGCTATGACATAAGCATCGCTCGATCCATTGACGGAACAGCAGCACTAAGATAAAAGGGCACTCCCCGCCCAATATCCCATGAAATCACCAACCATCGAAACGATCCCCTGCCCTTCTTGTGGACAACGCTACTCAGTCGAATTGACCGACAGCGAGCAAGACATCACTTGTAGCGTTTGCCAGACTCAGTTTACCGTCGCAAAAATAATCGACCCCAAACCCATCGCGCCATCAATCATGTTCTCGGTGAATCCACCTGCAACGCAGCCCCTCCATTCAGATAAAAACAGCGGCGGGGACTCATCATCAACTATCAACCAGCAGCAGAAAATCAATCTCCTCGACCGCTTCATGGCATTACTCTTCCGCTTCGGCAAATCCTTCGCCAGTCTGCTCGCTGTGCTGTGTCTTCTTGCCACGGTCGCATCCCTCGCTGTGTTCGCCTGGAACCTACACACCAGCATGAAAATCCCCACCTACAGTGATATCGCACCCACGGAAAGCAGCGGTGCATCCAGTGAAGCAAACAACACCCAACAACTCGATGAGCGACGCGCCTTGGAGAAAGAATTCGGCGATCAAGTCGCGGCCTTGGTGAAAAATCATCATTTCGATCAAACCGATTACGACCACCTCATGAGCATGATCGCTTCCGTAGAGGAAAAAAGTCGCCAAAAATTCCTCGATGGCCTCGAAAAAGCCCTCAAGCATAGAGACCAAGCCGCCGAGAGCAACCCGAAAGAAGTCCTCTCTGCGCAAGATACCGCCATGCGTTACCGGATGGCATTCGGTCGCGCCGAGTCAGAATACGAGTCGAAAAAAATCACCGCCAAATCCACCCGCTGGTTCGCCCTCGGCGCCGCCTTCGTCTCCTGCTTCATGCTCTTCATGATGCTCATCGTCCCCGCTTTGCTCAGGATTGAGGAGAATACGAGGAGGGCTTGACAGGCGACCTAGAATCAGAAAATTTGATGTACCAACTAGCTTCTTCACAGAATAATAAATTACCAGAAAAACGATCAACACCCTAAATATGCCAGCACCCATAATCGCATTTCAGGACTATCCCGTGATTAACGCCGCTTACGCCAGTGTCAGATCAAAAATCGAATCATACCTCGAAGATTGGAATACGAATAATCCTGATCGTGTCTTAGCTGCACTTGATTTATGGATCATGGGGTATTTTCACTTCTGCATTCCGTCAGCAGAGAATCCGCCACCGCTGGGCGCAGATCATAAAGAAGTGCGCATTAGACTCAGAAAGATTCTATGTCCTCTGTTCGAAGAGTCTACTACTAACCTGACACCATCAAAATACGCAAAAATTCTTGAAAATAACGAGAATCTCACAACTTACCTGAAACGACTAGTTGCATCAAAAACGGATAACCCAATAGTCACACCCTACATCATTCCTGGCACATCAATTGCTTTTAAACACTTATACCACGCAGGTTACGTGAAAACTGGCGACAAAATTGTTTTGCGAGCAAGGAGCAAAGATTACGAATGCACTGTAAATGAGTTGGGTAAAGTAGAGTTTAACGTCAGTGGCAAGGTTCAAAAATTCGTCTCTGTGACCCAAGCAGGAATTGAAGGTCTTGAATATCCCGGATTCAATCAGTGGAAATCGTCCCGTTTGATTACAGCCAAAGGCGAGCCAATATTGCTTGATGCACTGCGGCAGCAATTTCAGAGTGATCAACCTTTCCCTGCACATTTTGACAGTCTTAAATCCAAAAAAGTCTCAGTGATTTCGCCGCAGAATCCTTTCGCAATTACTGAAGAAGACAACGACTTCTACGAAGGATCCATCAATAGGATCTCCATCGAAGTAAGAGAACGGGACGCTGCAGCAAGAAGAGATTGCATCGCACACTACGGTGCCAATTGCTTCATATGCCAATTCGATTTCGGTAAATTCTATGGGCCAGAAGCAAAAGGATTTATCCACGTACATCATCGCGACATGCTGGCCAACAGAAAAGGTGCAACCAAAACGGATGCGCTAAAAGACTTAGTGCCGCTTTGCCCAAACTGCCACTCCGTAGTACATTTGCGGAAGGATGCGCATGAAGTGGAAGAGGTGAAGAGAATGGTGGAAAGGCAGCAGCAGAAGAAGGAGATCAAACCAAACAGAAAAAAGTAATTATATCGATATGAAAAATTCAGAAAAGAGTAATCGCGTAGTGATTGATCGGGAGAGAGCATTGCGCGCCAAATCAGCCAGCCGTGATGAGATTGATGAAATCCTTGGAGAAGGAGAAATTTTGACGGAGGACGGCGCAGAGATTCTTGCGACTATTGAAAACCGGGGGTTAAATCTCAACGGGCTGACTGAGATCAGTTCCGCTTCATTAGTGACGATCACAAGAACGCATAAAAATTATATTGCACTAGACGGTCTGACAAAATTACCGGAAGAATTTACTTTTGAAGAGCGGGATTATGAAGATTGTGGTTATTCGGATTATAACCCTACAAGGACTATTTATCTAAATGGTTTGACAGGCTTAACCCGAAAACAAATTGATTTCATTTACAATATTGCATTCCAAGAACTCGAACTTAATTCGGTGACACAACTTCCTGATAATACAAGTTGGCGTTTGGCATGCTGGCATTATTCTCCGTATATCGATTTGTCTTCATTAAACAACGCATCTTGTAATGTACTCGAAAATCTTGTTGAGAGCGCCTATGGGGGATCATTGAATTTAAGTGGGCTAAATCAAGTCAATGAGGAGCAGGCGAAAATCTTGTCTAAAATTGGACATGAGAGTGATTGTCAACATGGTGGACTTATAATCGGTATTCGCGAGTTCAAATCTATTGATGTAGCAACGATTTTTGCCGAATCAGAGATATACAGTTTGTCTTTTAATCGATTAGAGTCAATCGACCTTGATATAGCACGTGCCTTTGCCCAAAAATATGAAGGTTTTTCTCTGGAACTCAACGGTATCAAACAAATAAACGACGATGCGTTTAAGTCCTTGGTTACCGGAAATCTCAGCGGGATTCCCGATGGTCAAGCACCGGGATGGTTGTCTCTAAATTCCTTGCAAGAATTGACACCAGAAATGGCAAAATGTCTGGACGGTAACGAAATTAGTTTATGGCTAGATGGAATTTCGAATTTACCCGTGGAGATTGCTGAGATTCTCCTGAAGGCGAAAGGCTCAATTCATTTTGGAGGATTGGTATTTATCAACAATGATTTGGCTGATGTTATCAGTCAAAATCTTGATGTTTTTTCGCTCAGCAAAGAATCTATCATGTCCACACACGCACGCGAAAAGTTGGCTAAGGCATTACATTGATAATGTGCAAAAAACTTGGGACATTTGGATATGAAAGAGAAAGCAATCACTCACTCAGCCTACCTCTGGGGACGCTGCGAGGGTTGGGTTCGGATTGGCGTATGCTATGCGTTGATCATCGACCATGCCCGGGGCATCTACTTGGATGAGGCGGGTGAAGTTCTGATGAAGTGGGTAGATGGCTCGTGGCGATCGGACTTGCGGCAGTTTGAGGGCTGGAGATTCGATCAAGTCGCGGTGAAGCATTTACCTTTGGATCCGCACCAGATGAGCCGTCCGGGATGGCAGGACAAGTGGATCGAGCGGGAGGAGAAGAGGCAACATCTGAGATCGGAGAGAAATGCCGACGAGAAGCGCGGAATTTCGAGGGACGGCGATTTGCCAGGAATGACTCCGTAGTATTGATTAAGACCCCATGAGCCAATTCCTCCTATACCCATCCGAGACGGGTGACTCAGATGCTTCTCACCACAGAAGGCAGTTACGAAGATGGTGAATTTTGATTCAAGCCGTTGGTAGCATCGTAAGTCTTGAATCAGATTGTCTGAATTGATGAATACAGAAAATTTCGCGAAATCCAAAAAAGTTGAGTGGATTTGCTAAATAATAATACTATGGAAAATGTTCTTTATCATTACACAAATTCACAAGCACTCACCAACATCTTGAATACTGGTCTTTTAAGGGCGACGCATGCTCGATATTTTGCTGACGCATCAGATTGTCGGCATGCGATAGAAGTAGCCCGTCAATTAGAGCCAAAACTCAAATCCTACAAAATTTTTAATTCGTTAGAAAATTGTATAATAAATAATCCGCGATACGTCATAAGCCTATCGAAAAACGAAAATGACCCATATCTATGGGATAATTACGGGCAGAAAGGACACGGAGCATGTATTGTTATCGATTCTAATAAACTCAGAGAACTCAAACCCAATGGTATTTGGGACGAAATAATCTGTTGTTATGATCAAGATTACCAAGTTGCTCAGTTAAAAGAAATTATACCTAACTTGATTAACTGTGATTCCTCCATCGAATTTTCTAGCATGAATAAATTTTGGGAATTATGTATGACTTCCAAAGATATTCAATACGCAAAAGAGTCTGAAATTAGGAAAATCTTTACTCCCCAAAAGCAACAATATATTGATAATTGCAGTAAAAACGAACAAATATCTGACGAAGTAGAAATTTTCAATCGCGATTTGAACATAGGAATCGAGCCTCACTATTTCGATGAAAAAATGAGGCCATTTATGAACCTTCAAATCAAAGATGCGATCAAAGAGGTCATGTTTGGACAGCACTTTAAATTCACTCTGCCATATCTTCGTTTTTTAGAAAGCCAATACACTATCCGTCAACTAGGTGCAGATAAGTATTACTCATAATCTATTCGGAATTCAACTAACTGATTGATACATTTCTATCGTCATGAACCCATTCCTCCTTTATCAATTCGAAAACAGCCGCACTAAACTGGAAGTGCGTCTGGAGGGAGCGACTGTATGGCTCAGCAAGCAACAGTTCACTTTCCCCATTGAGCGGGCTGAGCGAACCATTACCCACCAGATTAAACAACTAGCCGCTACCTGCCAAACGCTGTGAAGAAGATACCAAAAACAATCAAACAAGCCGACGCTGTGTAAGCCAAGAGCGGTGATCTTGGCGCGCTCATCACCGAGGTGCTCGACCTCATCCAGAATGCCCGGCGCCGCCTGGCGTCCGTGGAGGACACTTTTCAAGCTTACAAATGACCTACGACAATCCCAAGATCCTCCTTCTACGCAATCGCCACCCAATCCGTTTAACCATGTTGAGAAATGCACATAATAATAGATTCGCATTTTCGCACTTTTGCATCAATCTATTGCCATGAGAACAACATTAGAATTGCCGGATGCACTTTTCAAAGAAGTCAAAACTCATGCCGTACAGCAAGGTGTTTCGCTGAAAAATCTGCTCGCTACCTTCATTGAGTCCAGCTTGCGTGCTGCACAAATGCCAAAGGATAATAACTCCCCAAAGCAGCTTCATCCTCTGCCCGTCGCATGGGAACAGACTCCTGGAGAACCTCTGCGTCCAGCTCTCTCGAATGCCGAGTTACACGCCATTCTCGATGAAGAAGATTTGCAAGATTTTCTCCGCGTCTCCACGCCCACACCCGCAGCGAAGTAAATGGACATTCCTGACATGAACTTGTGGGTGGCACTCGTTGACAAAAGACACGTTCATCATGCCAGATCTCAGGCATACTGGGAGGAGAACTATGACCAAGGATTCGCCTTCTGTCGCATTACCATGCTGGGATTTTTGCGCGTTGTCACCAATCCTAAAGCCTTGACGCAGCCCAAGTCTCCCACAGAAGCATGGAAACTCTACCGCGACATCAGCGTCATTCCTCAAGTGGTATTTCTGCCCGAGCCGCTCGAACTCGATTCATCCTTTCAGACGCTCACCACCCTAGGCGATTTCCCCCATCGTCTGTGGACAGATGCTTACCTCGCCGCCTTCGCCATGGCGAGCAGTTGCCGCATCGTTTCTTTCGATGACGACTTTGCTCGTTTTCCTGGACACAACTTTCTCCATTTGCAATCGTGATGCGGAGTCCACTGAAGATGGTTTGGTTTTCATGTGATGTGTGTTGTTTATCATTTGGCTAGTGTTAGAATTTTTGGCTTGGCGCTTGGAAAGCGCTGCCACGGTTAGGCGGCGATGTTGCCGGATCGGGCGCGAAGGTCGGCGAGGATGCCATCTCGGCGACGACGGGCTTTTTCGAGGTTGTTGGTTGCCAAGGAAAAGCGATGGCGTTTCTTAATGCCATCGGGATTTCTCAAGGAGACGTAGCACCACCAGGTGCCGTTGTTGTTCCAGAGATGGTGATTGGGATTCGGGGTGCGACGGGTGATGAGTTTGAGATGTGTGGTGGACATGGTATTTATCATATTCTAGTTTTTGTCAGGTTTGCGTTTACGATTGGTTTGCGGCAAGAGGCGGACTTAGAGTATTCTAGTTTTTAACACCCGGTTTCTTGGTCAAAACGTGAGATGGCAACGACATCGCCGAACCGCAGAATGAAAAACGCCCGAGCCGATGAACATCGACGCGGGCGTTAAAGAAATTCCGTGGAGACTTTTGTTGAGCGGGTTTGTCTGGTCCCTGCCCCACATCCCGGAAAATGAATTCCGGAAGGCACCTTGGCGTCTCTGCCAGGTTGCCGGTTGGTGTTCATCACACCAACACTCGCGATGTCGGTGATGATTTTAGTGAAAAATGGCAATCTGTCAAGTGGGCAGGCCGGCCTTGTGTCATAAAGCATATTTCCGGGATCGCTTGAACCACGGATGGATGGGGATGAACACGGATAAGATCACGGCTTTTTAGCGCTGCGGCTACTTGACTGAGAGGAAGCTCCTTTGACAACTCTCAACTCCTTGGGCGTCTGGGCCATTGAGCTCGCCGGGCGCATGAGAAGAAAAAGCTGAAATGCTGAAATTTTGAGATGTGGAAACTGGGAAATGGTTCGGTGGATTTTTTTTGTTAGGATGCAAGGATACGATTGGCCTCGTGAAACCATTTGCGGGTGTTTTCTGCGGCGGGTCCAGGGGTGCGGTGCATGGTTTGGATCATGGCATCAAGGGAGTGATGGGGTGGGTCGGTTCGCCAGGGGAGATCGAAAAAGAATTTGATCGGGCGCATGGGAACAATGGATGTGAAGACGTAAATGGAGAATAGAGATGCAAGAAAAAATTAGTTGTGGCGGCAATTCCCGAGCGAATAAGAATATTTCATCATATAAATTTACCCCATAAACCTGATACTAATATTGAAAATACTACTATTGCTAAAATTGTTGCTAAAGCAATCAAGATTAGAAAGGGTATGTAATAATGTTCACACATAAAAACAATAAAAATTGGTATGCCAACAGAACTAGCTAGTGCTCCTCCTAGCCCGAAATAATAATATCCAGGTATTGCACATAATCCTATGAATAATAGATTCCATATGCAGCTATTTCCCTTATCGTTTGACATGCTTTTTGTTTTTGGTTTGAAATAATAAGCTCAAGTTTCTATCTATGCAAGATAACGATTGGCCTCGTGAAACCATGTGCGGGTGTTGGCTGCGGCGGGGCCGGGGGTGCGGTGCATGGTTTGGATCATGGCATCAAGGGAGTGATGGGGTGGGTCGGTTCGCCAGTAGATATTGCATTGCTCGGCAAGTTCGCGGGTGGGGAGACAGAGGATGACTTCGCGGGGTTTGACGCGGTCGGCGGCGAAGAGCACGATGCCATCGAGATCGGTGGATTCGCCCCAGCCGTTTATGCCATAGCGAGTGACCAGCGAGCGGATTTCGATGAGTCGCTGCTGATATTCTTCCCACTTGGCCAAAAGGGAAGTGGAGTTGTAGATGCGATGGTAATGATAGCGTGCGAGCTGCACGGCCTCGTCCATGGTGAGGCGCTTGTTGTGGGGGATGACTTTGATGGGATGTTTGAGCAAGATTTCATGACCGAACTCGCGTTTGAGTCGTGCGATGATTTTGGTGTCAGGGGGAATCTTGAGGTTGAGAATTTTGCTGCCTCGCGCGAGCTCGACGCGGAAAAGCACGGGCCCAAAGTGTAGCGCGGCTTTCCAGTTTCGGGTAACGTAAACACCATCGCCCAGCAATCCGCCCAACTTGATACGAGTAATCCCTTGCTTGGCAAGATGGCGATATTTCAGACTCTCCAAGACCGTCGTTTCCCAACAAAACCCTTGTTGGAGGATTCTGCGAGCGGAGAACTTGCTGGTGCCGTGGTAGTAAATCATGGGTGGGGAAATTTGAAATGCTGAAATGGGATAGGGGGATTAGAAGGCAACGTTGGGCGGGGAGGCGATGGTAGAGAGTCGCCGATGATGGGGTGTTCTCGTGCAGCGAATTTCTCGAAAAATGCGGCGTTGCCGCTTTAGTGGGTTGTGAATTCTAATCGCGAGTTGAAATGGAATGATCGTGAATCAAAGGAGTGGACTTCTTTTTTCGGAGCACATGTGGAGCACGTCGTTGTTTGAACATCAAATCGTTAGGGATTTCCAAGTCTATACCGCCAGAAAGAACCATGTTCCCTTGGAGGTCATAGAGATAAAATTCGTTCGGCAGGCGATGGTAAAGATAGCCGCCGATGTCATGATATTTCTTAGCGTAGGGATGGGAGCAGGCATCGGGTTGTGTGGCGATGACTGCGGCGATTTCCTCCGCAGTGGGTGGGTGAAATTCTAATTTTTTGCTGAGCTTGATTTGCCTAAAGAGACGATTGGTGTCGGTTAATCCATCCGCTACCATCCGTAACTCTACTGTTTGTAAAACATGGAGGCAGGGACCATAGTGGCGGTAATGATTGAGATGGTATATGGCGTTGCTGCGTCTTTTTATGGAGTTGGAGATTCGTTCGTTATATTCTTCCTCAAATTTACGAAAGCCATCCCATGAGACATCTAACGCTTTGAAAATGCGGCAAATCATCCACATTTCTGGACCGTAATCGGTGAGCGTTTTTTCCAACAGTTCTGGGGTGATGCGCGTTTTCCCGCCGGGGCGTTGCATGCGTTCACATAGTTCTTCTGGTGTGAGTCCACTGGCCTTGATGTATGGTTGGAGATATTCTACGTGAACATTCATGAAGGGAATATCAGGCAAGCGATTTTCATCCATTTCAGCGAGGAAAGATGCGGGGAAATCAGGTGCTGGTGGGTTTTTACGAAAGGGTCGGAAAGGATGGGATGGCATAGGCGTGAGGAAGGTTTAATGAAATTTGCTTATGGGAACTTTGGCAGTGAGATAAAGTCGCCAATCCCCTTCGAGCAGAACGATGCCATCGGGGGAAATGAGATATACTTCGTTTGGCATGCGATAGTACATGTAGGCGCGGACGTATTTTTTGGCGACGCGGGGCAACCATGTGCGGTCTTGTTGAATGGCCCTAGCTACTTCCGCAGGACTAGGCGGATCAATTCCCTTCCCCGTGGATTCTTCGGTGATTTTGTAGGCGACGCGGGCACAGAGTTCGCGGTATGCCGAACCAAATCTGGGTTTGTAGTCATTCATATCTTCGATCAGTAATGATACAAGATGAGGACCGAAGACTTTGTAAGCCCAGCGAATATCACGATGAAGTCGCCATTCATCATGGAGTTGCTGAAACATTTTTTCTTCCTGCATCAAGGCGCTGAAATACTCCTCCGATTCTTCTAAGCGATGAAATAGGGGACGGATCAACGTTGTGCTTTTGATGTCACCCTGCGTTGCAGCATCGATCAAGCGCAGTGCTTTCACGGGGCGCATTTCTTTCATCTTTTCTGCTAATTCCAGACGATTCGTGCGATTGCGCCTCATGCATTCACGGAGATTCTTCGCAAGGGGGCGTTGATCCTTGCGGAGGTGGAGAGGTTCTTCTAGCTGGAGCAATTTTTGAACATCGTAAGGAACCCCGCCCCATGAGCTATCGGGTTGATGAGCGTCGTCGATAAAATCGGGTGGATATTTGAAAGTAAAGTCAGGCATGAATTCGGTAAGAGAGATTGTGCTTTTACGATTCGTGTGGAGGAAGAGTCTTAGAAATGTTTTGCAAGATAGAGCCAAGGATCGATGCAGCCATGGGCAGCAATTTTTTTCGCGAGAGCCATGCTCATGTAGGTAGGGTCGGGCGTGATGCCACAGCGGTCGAGATCCAGACGGTCGGCATCCCAGCAGGTGGCAATGGTAGGATTCTCGTGATGTTTGCCACTCGTGTGCCATGTGCAGGCGTAGTGAAGTATTTCAAATGATTCGTCAGGTAGCTGATAGAGTGTGCCGCGATAGGATGAGGCTAGAGCAGCACCGCGAGCGCCGTGTTCGGGATCCTCCCACTCGTTGATGCGCCGAGAATCATGGAACAGGGCGAAAAGTCGCACCACATCAAGATCCGCTCCGCTCTCGGTGGCAAGGATGAGGGCATTGCGTTCGACTCGTTTCCAGTGATCTGGGCCATGTACGGAAAAGGCGGTGCGATGGGAAGGAAGCGCTAGTACGGCTTGCCAGAGGGTGGAGTAGTCAATCATGAAAAAGAGAAACGATGGGTAACATAAATACCAATGATTGCAAGATGAGCGGGCGATGCTGTGTCATAGGAGGTTGACGGAAGGAGGGAAATAGTTAGAAAATTTTTCCTTTGTGTAATCCACCCAGAGCGGGGTTTTCAGGCGAAATGCTTTTTGCAAAAAGGCGATGTCGTGAGAGCTGATAGATGGCTGATAGGCCCAAAACGAAATCACGCTGATGCGGGTGCCATCATTGTCAGGGATGTTTTTCCACAGGCGACCAGCCTTGTTAGTGCGCCGATTGTCGCCAAGTACACCGGTGAGAGAATGGCGAAAGCGCTCGAAGTCACTCTTGGTCAATCGACCAGAAAAATGAACGCCGTAATCCTTCGCTGTTGCGCGGTCTTTAACATTTTTCATCTTGCGCAGGCAGGAGATGATTTGCAGATGAGGATGGTGTGACCAAACAACGCAGGAGCCGATGATGAAAAATGTGCGCGCGCAATCGCTTTCCACGCTATAATAGATTTTGGCGAGGATGAGTTTTTCCGGGGAATGAGATAGGCGTGGACGTGGTGGATGGGGCATGTCTGGTGAATCGATACGCATTGCGTTGTTCAGTATATCACACGTTGCATGCGCCTATGACACAAGCCATTTGAGGCAATTTGACAATCATTCGTAATTCTCTTAGTCTCATCGCATGCCCAAAATTGCCCTCTTATCCGACATTCATGCAAATCTCCCCGCTCTTGAAGCAGTGCTCAGAGAGGTAAAATCGAGTGGAGCGGAGGATATCGTATTTCTCGGAGATATTGTTGGCTACGGAGCCTCCCCGGCGGAGTGTGTGAAATGGGTGAGAAAGCTATCCGGCCAGATGGTCATCGGAAATCACGATGCGGCATTGGGTGTTTATCGTAAATCGGGCTATGAGCCCCCACAAACCAACTGGAGACGTGATGATTATGCCTGTGGTCTGATGCATGCGGTGAAAACCGTCCCCAACGAGGACTTGGATTGGTTGCTCGCGCAACCGTATCGGTTTGGTATCCCCGGTGCGATCGTGGCACATGCATCATTGGATGATCCGGACTTGTTCAATTACATTGAGGATCAAGAATCGTCCGACCCCAGCTTGGAGCTATTGGCTAAATTTCCTGATCCCGTAGGCTTCTTTGGCCACACGCACATTCAGCGTGTATTTACCACGAATGACCATTCTGTGGAATGGCTGAGCAAAGAAAAATTTCATATTGAAGCTGGCGAGCCCTGCGTCATCACGGTCGGCTCCGTGGGGCAACCGCGCGAGGAGGACAATCGCAAGGCATCTTGGGCGTTGTGGGATCCAGAGCATCGCACCGTGGAATTCCGCCGCACAGAATATGATCGACTCAAGGCCGCGAGAGACATTGTCAACGCGGGTTTGCCATTAGACGCGGCTTTGCGTCTTCTGGAGCCGGAGGAAATGAAACTATTTCTGCGCGAGTGTGTCAGCTAGTAAGAGATGCTGGCGTGTATTGCTCGTCGTTTAAATATCGTGATCTTTGTTCGGGATGAAGCCGAGTTGGCGTAGGAAGATTTCCATGTCTTTGATGGCTACGTCGTGGAGAACTTGATTCATGTTGAAGTTGAAAAACCGATGGTCTGCGGCTTCGTATTCGACGACTT
>CAMAYN010000110.1 GCA_945862285.1 Akkermansia muciniphila
ACCAATGAAGGTGGCGTTGTAGATGCGTGGGCGTGCATGATGCTCGCTGCCGATCGTGCCAACAATAGAATATCCAGCACTTGTGCCACCAACACCATCCCATTCGCCGCCTGCATCTTGATCTCCTGGATTTTGAATGCAGAGCCAGTTCTGGTTGATGCCGTTGTATCCTTCGTCGATGTCGAAGCTATCATCTTGGTTGAACGCCATGACAAGGTTTTTGGTGTTGACTGTGCCACCGAAGAATTCGATACCATCGTCTTGGTTGGCAAACACTTCAACATTTTCAATAGTAGTACCAGAACCAACACCACCGAGGGTGAGACCGTTGATTTCACGACCTGTGCTAAACTCGTAGCCGCCGTGACGTATGGATACGTAGCGGATGCAACCGCTGTTGTCAGCGTCGTTGCGTGAAAAGTTGGTGCTAGTGCCATACTGCGTCGCATCAGGAATGCTATCGCCATCATAAGATGCAGTTCCCGTAGGAGCAAAGCCCTCAATCTGCACGGTTCCAGCGTTTACACCTGAGCCGTTGACAGAAGATACAAAAGCTTGACCAAGTAGAATGATGCCACCCCATTGACCACCATCAGCGGCTGTTGGTGCGGGACCTACATTCGCATCTGGATCAAATGGAGAATCAACGCTGTTAGCAGCTTCCCATTCACGAACGGATGTCAAAACAATTGGCTCGGTGGCGGTGCCGTCTGCTACGAGTTTTCCACCACGTGTTGCAATGATTGAACCAACCTTGTCATCTGTGCGGTCAGTTGGTGTATTATTATCATTGTTCGAAAAATAAACCTTCGTACCAGGCTCGATGGTAAGCGTAGCGCCGCGTGGGATGAAGAGTCGATCTGTTACAAAATAGGTATTATTCTTTGTCCAAGTGACGTTTGTCCCGTTGATGACACGAATATTTGTGCCAAGGCCACCGTCAATACCGCCGTTGGTTGAGGCGAAGCTGTTGACGCTGTAGGTGCTATCGCCGATCACATCAATGTCGGCGGCTTGTAATACAGGAGCCATAAGGGCTGCTATAAGTAAGTTATATTTTGTTTTCATATTGGTAATGGTTGTGGTGAAGAACGACAATTGGTCGCGCTGGTCGAATCATAAAGAGCCTTTCATCTGTGTCTTGGAAAAGATTGTGACAATATTGACACATTGAGCTATTTCCGTCAAAAGCTCATCTGAACTTCTGCCCAGTAATTGCGACCTATATTTGTGCTATCATACACTTGGCTATTAAACATGTAGGTATCAACAGCTTGGAAAATATTTTTCACACCAAGACGCATCGTATAGTTCACATGTTCGGTCTCGATGAGCTTGGAGAAAATCAGATCAAAAGTATGAATCGCATCCCTCGTCACTTCAAAATCATCGGGTGTGAGTTTCAGAATGATCGGATAAGTACCGTTGTAATTGTAAACAAAGTTCGCATTGAACTTCCAAGGCTCGTATTCATAGCCAAGATTGATATTGCCTAAGTAAGAAGGTTGATAGGGTAGCTGGCTAGTGACAGATGTAGTGGCACCATTTTGCACATAGAAATACTGCAACTGGGCATCAATATAGGTAAAATTTCCCTTAATGCTGAGTGGTCCGACCTCATTTAATTCTGCTTCCAATTCGATACCATTGAGTGTGCCTGTAAACTCTTCCGTCGTGTTGGTGACACTGTCGCGGAAGGAGTCAGCGTAAAGAAGCGTACCATTTTCAAAAAATGTTACCAATGGGCGGACGAGATTTTTATGAAACAAACTGGCTCGGATCGTGCTCGTTTCGGTAGGCTTTACGGTCATCGCAAAGTCGAAGTTATCAATCTCTGTCTGACCAAGATTGTTATTACCGCGTCGCCCTAAACCAGCCGTTTGATCAATCGTTTGGGACGGTATGAACTCCCAGAAAGTGGGACGAGCCACGGTTTGTGACCAGCCCACTTGGAAGTCGAGACGTTTCTCGAATAAGGATGTTCCCGCATTAATCGCAGGCAACATCGCCGTTTGCGGATCGCGATTTTCCCATCCGTTGCCGTCAATTTGATCTGAGGTGAAAGCCGATAGAGGTGCTGCCTTAATATCAATATCATACGTCTCTTTTTCGAAACGCGCCCCAGCGTTAATGAAAGAATCGTCGAAACGTAAAAGAAAATTAGAGAAATAAGAAAGTTGGGTTAATTGCGTGTTGATATTTTCAAGACCAATTCGAGTAAGGTCGTTGATGTAATAAGGGTTACCGTTGGTGCTACCATTAAAGTAGTCGGCGATGAGATTGGGGTTTTGCGCAATTAATTCTCCTAGCCCGCCGGGGCCCGCAAGTGCATTGTTGATAAAACCTGGATCTACTGCCGAACTACTATTAAGCACTAAGCGGTAGGCACGTGCCGATGTGTCGCGTTCTTTGGTGAGAGATGCAGCACCGAGGCCAAACTCCAAATATCTCTCGTCATCGTGGTCATTAAAATAAATCGGTATTCCAAGGCTGAACTGCTGATGGTTGGCTTCTTCCGTTGACTTTTCTGATCTTCTAGTGATCAACTGCTTACCTGGAATCGAACTCGATGCACCATGATCTGATGTTTCAACTGGTGGACGTGAATCATCAGGGCGAACTGCGACGCTATCTTCAATGGCAGTGTAAAGATCACCCAGTCCAAAATTGATTAATGGCTGACGAATTGTCTCCCAAGTGAAGGACTGCGGATTAGGTAGGCCGAGGGCTTGCGCTAGCTGCACAGCATTATCTGCAAGAACTTGATTTGCGGCAGCGATCTGTGGCGCTAGTGCTTGCGAGGAAAAATCCAAAACACCGAATTCAAAGTGCGTACTATGCGGGCGTGCTTCTTCAGCGAGACTCCGTGTAATTGCCCAATCCATACGAACTCCGCGATCATGAAGACGATGCGTTCCCTTGATTTGATAAATTTCCAAATCGCGAGCAAGTGGGTTGATGTCCCAAGATGCACCGTAATAGATGTAGTCATTGCCATAGAGATTTTGCGGATTCGCGGTAGAATTTGGAATGTGAATGCCGTAGTTCAAGTTCTCAGTATCATCGACGATGTTTCTTGTTTGGATAATATCATCTTGGGCGAGGTGTTTGTTAAAATAAGTAGCCTGCACGCGGTTGTTTTCATTCATCTCCAGGGCAGCGGAAACATAGGCAGTCCATTCGGCACTTCGACTGTATTCATCGCGGAGAAAACTTCTTATTTGGTTCGTTACAGGCGTGGTGTTAAAGGTATCGATCGTGCTACGACTGAAGGCAGTCATGAGGCCGAATTTCATCTTGTTAGGTAACTCAAAAGTCTCGCCGTAGGCCAGAGACTGGGAATATCCTAATTGGCTATCTTCTTCTTTCGGACGGAAGTTTTGGTTAGCTCCGAGTTCTCGCCAGCGGTCAGCAAGATTGGCGGCTGGTGTGTTACCGCCGTCAAGGAAGGTGATCGAGCCATCAGGGTTACGGCGTTCTAGCACACTTGGCATCTCATCGCCAATATCGCCGAAGGCACCTAGGTCACGGTTGGGATGTGCGTATGTTTTACTTTTTAGACCATCGTTGTAACCGATTCGACTGGTGATTTGGAGGAATCGTTCTGCGGGAAGAGCTCGGGAGGTAATGTCGATAGCTCCGCCACCGAAGTCGCCAACGAGATTCGTGGTGTAGGTTTTATCCACTTTGATGGACTCAATAGCAGAGGTAGGGAAAAGGTCAAGCTGCACGGCTTTGCGCGAAGGATCAGCAGAGGCGATCTGCGCGCCATTGAACGTAGTTGTTACATATCGGTCGGCGAGTCCGCGCACAACGGCATACTTTCCATCAACAATATTGGCTCCTGACACTTTTGAAATAGCCTCTCCCGCATCGCTCACAGCATTTTTGGTAAACTCTTCACGCCCCATCACTGCGGTGAGTTTGGGGGCTTCCATGTCAATGGTGAGATTAAAATCCCCCTGCGATTCTTCTTGGTATTCCCCAACGACGACTTCGTCTTCCAGCATCGTTTCGTCCGCTTCGCCATCGATGGATTTTTTCTTGAGATCAAACCGTAGGTTAATCGTTTGTCCGGGGAGAGCGGTGAAGCTCTGGGTGGCTTTCTCATAGCCAAGCTTGAAAACCTCCACGCTGTGATTGCCCGTGGGTAATGTCTCAAAAGCAAACGAACCATTTGCTGCCGATCGGTTACTTTTTTTCAGGTTCGTGATGAAGACATCTACACCTTCAAGGGCATCGACACCTTCGGCAACTTCACCACGTAAGGTGAAAAATCCAGGAGGCACAGGCGCAGTGGGATTGGGCGGCAGATCGGTAGGCGTTAGTGGATTGATCGCGGGGGCCGCCATGGCAATGAGTCGCTGATCTTGCACAAGAATATTCGGGCGAGCCAATGAAGAGGCAAACTGTTCGGTGAGTGCTTGCTTTTTGAAAACAGGAATAAAACCCTGCGACTCAGCGGCGACCCATGAGGCTTCTGCGGGAAACCATCCCCATTCATCGACAAGGGAATCTGCCATAGTAATCGATGGCAAAAATAGCGCGATGAAGCAAAGGAATCGCATGTAGAACGTGGTTATGTTTTGATACATTGAGAAATTTTTCCTGTAGCGGGCGCAGAGGTTATAGGAGGACTCTATGACGAGACAAATGGAGTTTTGTGACAATTCTGTCACATTTTTATGGATTTTTTTGGGTAAAATCAATTTTATGCTTGCATCGCTCATGCATCAACAAAACTACATGCACTCTCTGCATGAGTGTTACTTTTCCAGCGTTTTCTCAGTTTCTCCGCTAGAAAACCAACTCCTTCTGCGATAAAGTGGTCTCCTTTTGAGGCAAACGGAGTCCCTTTCGAGACAAAATGGACGCAGATTATCGTGATCTGAGTCCTGATTGCCACGATATTAGCTCGACCTTGGCGAGGCTTCAATGGTGGCGGCGCTTGAGTTTGAGCTGGGCGAGGGATTTGGCGATGGTGGCTTGGAGGTAGGCGATTTCTTCTACATCGCCGCCGTGACCGATGGCCGTTAGCTCATCTTGCGCTCGCTTCATCGCGGCTTCTACTTTGGCTTCGTCGATCTCGTCTTCGCCCAATGCCATGTCGGTGAGGACGCTGATTTTTTCTTGCGTGACTTCCGCAAATCCATTGCCAATCGCAATGGCTTGCGTGCTGCCGCCTTTTTCATAGCGCAACTCTCCCGGCGCGAGGGCGGTGATCAGCGCGCTGTGCATCGGTAAAATGCCTAACTCGCCATCGGCTCCGGGTAAATAAACCAGATTGACGGTGTCGGAGAAGATTTTTTTCTCGGGAGTTACGATTTCGAGATGCATGTGGAGTAAATGCTGAAAATTTGAAAAGCTGAAACGCTGAATAGAAGAGTGACGGCAAAGCGGCTGTAGAATTAGCTGCGAGAGACGGTGTCGATGCCGCCGCGCATGTAGAAGTTGCCTTCTGGCACATCGTCCCATTTGCCGTCGAGGATTTCTGCGAATCCTTTGACGGTGTCTTCTAGAGATACGAGAGCACCGGGAACGTTGGTGAAGATTTCGGCAACGTGGAAGGGTTGGGTGAGGAAACGCTGTAACTTCCGCGCGCGGAAGACAGTGAGCTTATCTTCATCGCTGAGTTCATCCATGCCGAGAATGGCGATGATGTCTTGCAGGTCTTTGTAGCGTTGCAGAACTTGCTGTACGCCACGGGCAACGCGGTAGTGTTCTTCACCAACGACTTCTGGGGCGAGTGCCTTGGAAGTAGAACCGAGTGGGTCAACGGCAGGGAACAGAGCTTGTTCCGCGAGGGAACGCTCAAGAACCACGGTGGCGTCAAGGTGAGCGAAGGTGTTCGCTGGAGCGGGGTCAGTAAGGTCGTCAGCAGGAACGTAAACGGCCTGAATGGAGGTGATGGAGCCTTTGTTCGTGGAAGTAATGCGCTCTTGCAAGGTCGCCATTTCTTCAGCGAGGGTCGGTTGGTAACCTACCGCAGACGGTGTGCGTCCGAGCAGCGCGGAAACCTCGGAACCAGCTTGGGAGAAACGGAACACGTTATCGACGAAAAGAAGAACGTCTTGGTTGTCTTGATCGCGGAAATGCTCCGCCATAGTCAGTGCGGAAAGAGCAACGCGCAGACGAGCACCCGGAGGCTCGTTCATCTGACCGTAGCAAAGAGCTACTTTTGAACCCTCGGCGAGAACAGGTGTGCCGTCGTCGTGAAGTTTGACATGACCATTGTCATCTTTTTCGGTGGCAATAACGTTACCTTCGATCATTTCCCAATACAGGTCATTTCCCTCACGTGTCCGCTCGCCGACACCGGCAAAGACGGAATAACCACCGTGGGCTTTGGCGATATTGTTAATCAGCTCCATGATGACGACAGTTTTACCAACACCAGCACCACCGAACATGCCGCCTTTACCACCTTTGAGGAGCGGGCAAATCAGATCGATGACTTTGATCCCCGTCACGAGGACTTCGGTGTTGGCAGATTGCTCGGTGAGGGTAGGTGCGCTGCGGTGAATGGGAGCGCGCATTTCTGGGTGAGCGAGCGGGACGTTTTCATCAACGATTTCGCCAGTGACGTTGAAAATACGACCAAGAACTTGTTTGCCGACAGGCACGGAGATAGGTGCGCCGGTATCAGTGAGAACCATGCCGCGCTTGAGACCATCGGTAGAGGACATCGCCACGGCGCGAACCCAGCCATCGCCAAGGTGCTGCTGCACTTCGAGGACGAGGGTGGTATCAACACCATTGGGTGTAAATTGCACGGTGAGGGCGTTGAAAATGGCGGGCAGTTTCGCGGCTTTTGAGAAGTCGGCATCGATAACGGCGCCGATGACTTGGACGATGGTTCCTTGGTTGCTCATGGTAAGAAGTGGTGAGTTGCTAGTGATCGGTGATCAGTGGTTGGTTGGTGGTATGTTGCGATAGTCTTTGATTTTTGGTGAGTGGCACTGATCACGGATCACTGCGCACTCGGCACTTTTTATTCCATCGCCTTCATAGCGGTAGTGATTTCTAGGAGTTCGGCGGTAATGGCAGCTTGGCGGGCTTTGTTATATTCCAAGGTGAGTTCTTTGATGAACTTCTTGGCGTTGTCGGTGGCGGCTTTCATGGCGACCATGCGGGCGCTGTGCTCGGAGGCGCGTGCCTCGACGAGGGTCTGATAGACTTGGAAGTTGATGTAGAGCGGCAGCAAGGTATCTAACACTTGCATGGGGCTTGGCTCGAAGCTGTATTCTACATTGATGCGAGCGGTTTCCTTGATTACTTGGCCCACGCCTTCGTAGTCGAGTTTTTCGCCGAGGTCATCGCCATTGATCGGCAATAGTTGAATCACGGTGGGAACTTGATTCATCACGTTGACGAAATTATTGAAGGCGATGGAAACTTTTGAATAACCGACTTCGAGAAATGCCTTGGTAAGGAACTTCGAGATCGGGCGGGCATCGGCAAATGGCACTGGGTCTTTAACTTCAAAGTCGGCATCGATCTGGTCTTTGTGCGTCTTGAGGAGAATGTTGCGGAGCTTGCGACCTACGGTGACGTAATGCGTTTCTGCGTTGCTGGCGGAACGAACTTTTTTGTAGAGGTTGGTATTAAGAGCACCGCAAAGACCTTTATCGGTGGAGATCACGAGGATTAATTCCTTACCTTCTTCGCGATGTTTCAAAAGCGGGTGACTGCCTTCAGCGACATTGGCCTTGAGATTGACCAGAACTTGATTGAGCTGCTCGGCGTAGTCACGTCCAGCAATGGCTTGATCCTGCGCCTTTTTCATCTTGGCGGCAGCAACGAGCTGCATCGCGCGGGTGATTTGCGCGGTGTTTTTTACCGATTTAATGCGGCGGCGGATGTCGCGGAGATTGGCCATGTTTTGTGAAGTGGTGAGTGATCAGTGAGCAGTGATCAGGGGAGAAAAGAATTTATTTCCAAGAGGTTTTGAAGTCGGCGAGCGCAGACTTAAGCGACTCGTTAGCGGCGGCATCTTTCTTGAGGTCCGGTTTGTTATTGCGGATGTTGTCGAGGATGTCGGTCTTGCGGGTTTCGAAGTATTCTCCCATGGCGGCTTGGCAGGCGCGGATTTTGTTGACGGGAACGTCATCGAAGTAGCCGTTTTGCATGGCGAAGAGGAACACCGATTCCAATTCCATGCTAAAGGGATTGTATTGTGCTTGTTTGAATAGCTCAACGATGCGAGCACCGCGGTCGAGCTTTTTCTTGGTGGAGGCATCGAGGTCGGAACCAAATTGGGCGAAGGCTTGCAGTTCGCGGAACTGGGCGAGGTCGAGCTTGGTCGTGCCAGCAACGGATTTGATCGTCTTGGTTTGCGCAGCGGAGCCGACACGGGAAACGGAGAGACCGACGGAAATCGCGGGGCGAATGCCTTGGTAAAACAGGTCGGTTTCAAGGTAGATCTGACCATCGGTAATTGAAATTACGTTGGTAGGAATGTAAGCGGAAACGTCGCCCGCTTGGGTCTCGATGATCGGAAGAGCGGTAAGGGAACCACCACCTGCGGCATCGGAAAGACGCGCGGAGCGCTCGAGCAAGCGGCTGTGGAGGTAGAAAACGTCACCAGGGTAAGCTTCGCGTCCAGAGGGGCGCTTCAGAATGAGGGAAACTTGGCGATAGGCAACGGCGTGCTTGGAGAGGTCGTCAAATACAATCAAGCAGTCTTGCCCTTTGTCCATGAGGTATTCGGCAATCGCGCAACCCGCGTAAGGGGCCAGGAACTGCATGGCGGCGGAGTCCGATGCCGATGCCGTGACGATGGTGGTGTATTCCATCGCACCAGCATCTTCGAGAGTCTTGATCGTGCGGGTGACGTTGGAGAGTTTTTGGCCGATGGCGACGTAGATACAATACAGTGGCTTGTGATTTTGCAGTTTGCCTTGTTCAGCAGCTTTGTTTTGTTTGGCCTGAGAAATAATGGTGTCAACGGCGATGGTGGTTTTGCCGGTGGCGCGGTCACCGATGATCAATTCGCGTTGTCCACGGCCAATGGGGATCATGGCATCAATCGCCATAATGCCGGTCTGCACGGGAACGGAAACGGATTTCCGTTTGATGATGCCGGGAGCAATTTTTTCGAGAGGGTATTGGGCGGCGGCCTCAATCGG
This sequence comes from Akkermansia muciniphila, assembly GCA_945862285.1. Lineage (GTDB taxonomy): Bacteria > Verrucomicrobiota > Verrucomicrobiia > Verrucomicrobiales > Akkermansiaceae > UBA956. The sequence goes on from CAMAYN010000110.1 coordinate 9,129, forward strand.
GCCTTTGCCGTCTTGTGGTTCGCCGATGGTGTTGACCACGCGTCCGAGAAGTGCTTCGCCAACGGGAATGGACAGCAATTTTCCAGTGGTGGAGCATTGGTCACCTTCTTTGATTGCGGCGTAATTTCCAAGAAGAACAACGCCCACGGAGCTTTCTTCCAAGTTCATGGCGAGGCCAGTGACGCCGCCGGGAAAGGAAATCATTTCGTTGAGCATGACGTCGGAGAGACCTTCCACGCGGGCTACGCCATCGCCGATTTCGCGCACGATGCCGACGTTGGATTTTTGGATGGAAGAGGAGATGCTGGCGATCTCTTGTTCAAGTTCTTGCAGGATGTTGCTCATAATTGGTGCGAGGTGTAAAGTGGTGGGTGATCAGTGGTTGGATTAAAATGCGTTTGCGAGGCGATCGATGCGGCCTTTGACAGAGCCGTCGAGAACGTCATCGCCGACTTGCACACGCAGGCCGCCGATGAGTTCGGGGGTGACTTTGTATTCGTAGGTGAGTTGTTTCCCGTACTGTGCTGTGAGGAAATCTGCGGCGCGAGAACGCTCTTCGAGATCGAGCGGCGCTGCACTTTCGATAACGGCGTGATTTTTTGCCAACTCGAGGCGGATGGAGCGTTTCAGTGCAGTGAGAATGCCCATATAGTCGCGAGGTTTTTGGGTAACGATTTTTTGAATGGCGGAGCGCATCAATGATTCGTTGAGGGAGCCAGTAGCCATGCACATACGGAAGATGCGGTTGGCAGAGAGTTTCGCGGCTTTGGAGACTTTCATCGGAGAAATAAATGGAAATTATGCTTCGACGCGGGCGAGGGCTTCATCGTTGATATTGCGAAGCTGGTCTTGATTGAGTTTGCCGACGGTAGCTTGTTGGGCGGTGTTGGCGACGAGACGACCGAATTCGCGTTTGAGGTCAGCGGCGATCTGAGCGCGCTCCGCTTTGGCTGCGGCTTCGGCCTTGGCAATGATGGCTTGGGCACTGGCGACGGCCTCTTGGGCTTTTGCCTCACTGAGGGCGGTGGCGGAAGATTTCGCTTCTTCGATCAAGCGTTTTGCATCAGCATTCGCCTTAGCGATGACTTCGGTAGTATGTTTCTCCGACTCGGCGAGTTGTTTTTCGATCTCTTTGAGCTTGGCTTCGCCATCGGCGATGCGTTGTTTGCGTTGTTCTAGAAGTTGGGTAATCGGGCCAAAGGCGAATTTTTTCAGGAGAATGGCAACGAGGAGAAAGCTGATGAGTTGCGGAATGAAAAGTTCAGGAATGATTTTGAAAGTTTTTCCAATTTCTTGAAGAGTACCTGCAATGCCCGAATCAGTAGGGACTTCGGTAGCAGCAGTGGCGAGTAGCGTCATTTCTTGGAACATAGAGAGAACTTATTAAAATTTTTAGATAAGAAGCGTTTGGGAGGAAATTTGTGAAAAATGATTGGAGCTAACGCCCCGTAGCACGATGAGAGTGCCACGGGGTGAAAGAGAATTCATTACTTCGCAAGGAAGATTGCGAAGAAGACGATACCTTCGATCAGAGCAGCAAGAATGATGGAGAGGGTGAGGATGTTACCAGCGGCACCAGGGTTACGGCCTGTTGCTTCAGCGGCTTTGAAACCGAGAAGACCGATGCCGATAGCAGCACCAATAGCAGCAAGAGCAACGTGGAGGTTGCCTGTCAATTCAGCGAGGATGGGTAGTGTAGTCATTTTTGTTATTTTTGTTTGTTGTGTTACTTGCCGCCTCCCACAGTTCCGATCCATGGTCGAGATGGCAAAATTTTTCTTGGGTTAGTGATGCTCGTGGCCTTCTTCTTCATGATGCTCACAGATGAGTTTCAAGAATACTGAGGTAAGAAGCATGAATACGAGAGCTTGAATGAGACCGACAAGTAATTCCATGAAGTAAAATGGAATAGGAGGCAACCATGAGGTGTACCAGTTACCCGTAATGGCAGTCATGGTTTCCAAAGTGGTTTCACCAGCGAAAATATTGCCGAAAAGTCGGAACGATAGGGCGACAGGACGGAAAATGATAGAAACAACTTCGAGAACGCCGACAACGGCGAAAACAACGAGCATCATTAACTGCATAATGCCGATAAAATGACCTTTGGGTGCGAAGATGTGTTTGAAGAAGCCAACCAGTCCATTTTCTGAAATCGCCCAGTAGAACCAGAGGATGGCGAAGCTGATGGACATCGCCAAGGTCATGTTCAGGTCAGCATTTCCACCGCGCAGGAAGGGACGGAAGGTGTCATGTGGGTCAACATTTGGTCCGCTGAGCTGCCAACCGATCGTACCAACTCCAGGAAAGAGTCCGAACCAGTTCGTAAAGAGAATCATGATGAAAATCGTCCCGAAGAACCAAAATGTTCTTTTCACTAGGTGAGCGCCAAGAATGCCTTCGAGGAAATTGTAGAGACTCTCGATGAGCCACTCGACAAAGTTTTGCAAACCCGTGGGTATCATTTGAATGTTGCGTGTGGCCAGTTGCGCAACGAGAATTATTACCGCTGCTACGATCCAAATCATCAACATGGAATTAGAAATGATGAACGGCCCGACGCGGAGAATTTCTTCAGCATTTACAGGCAAGTGATCATGGGCACCCACGGCCATCAATGGTGAAGCCGTTAGAAGCAGGGCACTGAGAGTAGAAAAAAACTTGCGCATGCAGAAAATTGTGTATGTCGGGGAACGTGTTGAAGAAAAATGTTCCGACAAGCAAGATTTATTTGTGAAAAATTTCACAAGCTCCATTTTATAAGGGATTGCGGGTGTTTTTCGAGGGAGGTGTCGATTAGAA
>CAMAYN010000111.1 GCA_945862285.1 Akkermansia muciniphila
GGCGGAGTCGCCAAGTGGGAAGGCATTGGTCTGCAAAACCGATATGAATGGGTTCGACTCCCATCTCCGCCTCGCGTGTCGTATGGATTTAGATGCTAGAGTATCTGATTTCGGATTACATGAAATCATGTCTCATGTCTTTAAGTGAAGCCGATCCAAAACAGAGTCAATCCACGAATTGTAACTTCACTTGGTGAATTTGCTAATATCTTTTTCCAATCCATAAACGACAAGACGATCCCATTGTTGAAAAACAAAATCAGGACCAGGTAAGCCATCAATCACTGGCATGTCATCGGCATCCTGATCTCCATTGCGAGAGCGTCTCACGGTGACAAGATTCAAGCCATGACGAGAGCGTAATTGTGACTCCATCAGTGATTTCCCCACCAGCATATCTGGACATTTGAGTTCCACTACAGCATGCGTACTATCGACAACAAAATGACGCAAAAAGGCACGATTGGAAAGACAGCGCGAAAACGATTCCGCCGCCAATGCTTCCACGCGGATTTTGCCAGTGACCTGCATCAAATCTAGCAATTGCTCCTGCACCTCATGGAAGACGCGAGTAAAAATTGTTTTTACCCCGATTTGTTTCAAATGGGCTGTCATCATCAAGCTCGCCTCAAAATTTTCTCCAACTGCGACGATTGCAGCGTCGTATTTTTCTACGCCCAGTTCGAGCAGCAAATTCTTATCTGCGGCATCGCCTTGCACTGCCAGTGTGACGACTTCCTTGACGGCATCCAGGTGGCTTTCATCATGATCCACGACTAACACCTCATGCCCAGATTGGGCAAGTTCTTTAGCAATACTTGTGCCGAAAGCACCGAGTCCAAGAATAACGAAGTTCATAATATTTTATCGATTTTTACAAGAGTTCTATCCAAGTGGCACACGCGTTTCAGGAAGGCGATACGGCAACGTTTTTCCACGACCAAATAAGGTCAAGAAAAATGCCAAAATACCAACTCTGCCACAAAACATCGTTAGAATAATGACCATCTTCGAAGGGTCGGACAACTGACTCGTAATTCCACGCGATAACCCCACTGTGCCAAAAGCACTTACGCACTCGAAAATTACATCCGCCGCCTTTAGTTCGGGATTCCACTGCCCTACGAATGCACTTGCCGCCGTGCACCACAGCAACGCCAGCAAAACAATCACCACACTGCGCTCCACAGCATCACGCGCCACACGCCGATCCCATAAATTCAAATCGTTTCTGCCACGCAGCACACGTAAAATCTCCATAAGACAAATCGCCAAGGTGGTTGTTTTTATGCCCCCAGCTGTGCCACCTGGATTCCCTCCTACGAACATCAAGGTAAGAGCCACCATCAGCGCGCCGACGGTGTGATCACCAAAATTCGATATATTAAATCCCGCAGTTCGACAGCTCACCGAATTAAAAAGAGCCTCCCATGAATGATTCCCGCAAAGGAAAAAAAACAACCACCCGAAGAACAAAAGGCAAGCCGTGGTAACCATCGCCACCCGGGAATGCACCGTTAAACGTGGCAAAGGGATTCGTTGCTGGCATTTGATCCGACGCAAAACTGCTATGAGGTATCGCGTTAATTCGCTAAACAGCGCAAAGCCAAATCCCCCTAAAATAATCAAGACCATAATCACTGCTTGCACAGGGCGATTCTCAACCAAGGATTCATGCATCAAGCCCGCACCGTAGGTAGAAAAGCCTGCGTTACAAAAAGCGGAAATCGAATGAAAAATCGCATCCCACCACAAACGATTTTGCTGAATATGAGTATCCTGCCAGAAATACCGCAGCAAAAGAATCCCGATCGACTCAATCAACAAAGTCGCAAAAATAATATGCCAAACAAATCGCCCCACCTTACCCATATTGTCCTCGCTTAATAGATCACGTAGCGCCACACGATCGCGAAGATTAATCCCCTGCCCCGCCATCAAGGCAAGAAAATAGGCCAACGTGACAACGCCCAAGCCGCCAACTTGAATCAGAAAAAGCAAAATCGCCTGCCCCGTGAAGGTCAACTGTGTCTCGATATTAAGCGTAGATAGCCCCGTCACACACACGGCACTGGCACTCGTAAAACAAGCATCCAACCACGAAATTCCACCGACTGTGGCATTTGGCGTTTTTAGCAAACATGTTCCAAATACGATCAATAAAGCAAAACTTACCAAACCGAGTAAGGCTGGTGGAATACTTTGAAACCAACGTTGATCACGCATCAAACGCAACAAGCGCACCGCGGATGGGAAAACTAATGTCAGTTGCACGATGCCAAGAGCGATGTAAGGAACAGATTTCTTAGGAAAAATGACATCGATGAGCCATGCCAAGCTCTCCCCAAAAACCAACTGCGACAAACCTAAAAATGGCAAGGCGACAAGAATACATAGCCGCCATAGATGCGCTCGTTTGTAATGCAAATAGAGCAACCCGAATTCCGCTAGCGCAGCGCATATCACTACCGCCCATGTGATGTAGCGAATCGTCAAAAATACACTATGACTCAAAGGCCACCCAATTTCCCATAACAGCGTGGCAAATGCCAAAATACCACATACTGACGCCAGCCATAACAAGCGGACCATCCATTTTTCTTTCTCGATTTCTGATAATGCAGTGAGCATTTTCTTGGGCTAGAATAGTTGGCGCGATCGCATAGTTCAAGCTCGAAGATCATTTCCTCAATACTCACTTCGATAGCAATGGTAAAAGTGCATCCTTTGCGAAAAATGGGGATCCCCGTAGGAAATTTCTCCTGACAGGAATTTCCGTTGTCTCAAGCTCATCTCCTGTGTAATCGTTGCCCATCAGCTTATGGAACATTTGATTTATCATCTCAAGAGCGGTGCCGAAATGAGCATGCGAGAAATTGCTGCGGCTACGGAATTTTTGCTCGATCAACATGCATCTGCCGAAAAGAAAGCCCACTTTCTCGAAGCACTTGCCATAAAAGGTGAAACACCCGCTGAGATCGCTGGCTTTGTCGAAACCTTTCTCGAACGCGCCATCAATCCAAACATCGATCTTTTGGAACGTAACGCGCCAACCATCGACATGTGCGGCACTGGCGGCGACCACCTGAATCTATTTAATGTATCCACCACCGCGATGTTTATTGTCGCAGCAGCGGGCGGAATCGTGGTGAAACACGGCAACCGCGGCATCACTTCCAAATCCGGCGGCGCAGATGTGTTAGAAGCTCTTGATGTCAAAATCGACCTCGCACCTGACGACTTTCGGCGTTGTGTCGAACTTGCTGGGATGGGATTTCTTTTCGCTCCCATCTATCATCCGGCCTTCAAATCCGTGGTGGAAGCAAGGAAACTTTTGGGACAGAAAAAAGTCCGCACCATCTTCAATATGATCGGCCCACTGCTCAATCCTGTGCGCCCCGAATGCCAATTGGTTGGTGTTTTTTCTCCTGATCTTTGCCCGGTATTTGCCGAAATCCTACAGCGACTTGGGCGGAAGCGCGCTTGGGTTGTCAGTGGCAGTACGTCGGATGGACGCCATCTCGACGAAGTCAGCACCATGGGATCTACCCGCATTTGCAAATCTGGGATTCATCAAGCGATGGATGATAAAGAAATTCATCCATCAGAATTCGGAATCGATACGGCGCAACCAGCAGACCTTCAAGGCGGTGACGCGAAGGAGAATGCCATCATTTTAGAAAACATTCTCAGCGGCAAAGAAATCGGTGCCCGCCGCGACATCGTGCTATTCAATGCCGCCACGACACTCGCCTGTGCTGGGCTATCCGACCATATTGGTGAGGGGCTAGAGATCGCCAAAACATGCATCGCCGATGGCTCAGCACTGGAAAAATTACGCATGCTCCAAAAATATTCACGCCTTACATAAGGCTAAGCACTACACCAAATGATACCACTCTCCATCCTTTCTCACTTCAAGATTCTTCGCGCGGCAATTCTCTGCTGCTGCGCTATCATTCTTGCCAAGGCAGAATCACCCGTAGAAATCCCGCCTCCACCGCCGCCGACGCTCACCGGAAAACTTGCTTATCCGTTCAGTAATCATGCTGTGCTACAACAAAAAATGCCCATCCCCGTTTGGGGTGGCAATTGCTTACCGCAAACCAATATCACAGTTCAGTTTCACGGGCAGAAAAAAACTACGACTGCCGACACGAATGGCGATTGGAAGGTCACACTCGACCCCATGGTGGCGGATCCAATGCCTTCCATCCACGAGGCACCCAAGGGGCATGAAATGCTCATTACATATGCCAAAGACAATCAAAATGCAGCGATGACAATCAACGACATACTCATTGGCGAAGTCTGGCTTTGTGCCGGACAATCCAACATGGCAGGTGCCATGAGAAAACATGCTTCCGCGCATTATCCCGAAAACTCTCTAGCAACCGCGCAGTTCCCAGCATTGCGCCAACTCGTCTCCGCTAACGATAAGGAGTGGCTGGTATGCAGCCCAGATACCGCAGTAAATTTCAAACGGGTGTGCTTTTTCTTCGCCCGTAGAATTCATCAAGAAACGCACATTCCCGTGGGTTTCATTAATGCTTCGTTCGGCGGATCAAGTATCGAACAATGGCTGAAGCACACAGAATATCCCACAGGCCAACATTTCAGCACTATGGTCGCACCACTAGCCCCCTTCCCCATCCGCGGCACGATTTGGTACCAAGGAGAATCGAATTCCAATGATGGCTATGCCTACCTACCGAAACTCAGCGCCCTCATTCACGGCTGGCGCGATGTATGGAATCAGCCAGACTCACTTGACGCCAATGGCCCACGCCGACTCTTTTCTTTTTATTTCGTCCAACTTCCCGGCATCGGTGTTTCTGATCCAGCAAACCCCACCATGGGCGATGGACGAGCTGGTATTCGTCGCGCTTTTAACGATGCCACACTCATCAAAAATACCGCCATGGCAATCTGTCACGACGTTGGCGCCAAAAACGAGCACCCACCTTTTAAATACGATACCGGATACCGCCTCGCCCAGCTTGCGCTCCATCACGACTATGGCAAAAAGAACCTCATCCCTACGGGGCCACTCTACCAATCACACAAGAAGGAAGGATCATCCATCCGCATCAAATTCCAATACGCGGACGGACTCATTGTAGCGACCAAAGAAGGAATGTCTCCCGCTACACCATCACCCGAAAAGAATATTGCATGGCTTTCCATCCAAGCAAAATCTGGTTCTTGGCACTGGGCGAATGGTAAAATTGACGGTACCGATCTGATCGTATCCTCACCCGAAGTCGCAGAGCCTACTGCTGTGCGCTACGCCTACACCAACAACCCAAACGGAGCATTGCTCTATAACAAAGAAGGCATCCCCGCCGCCCCATTTGCCACCGATATTCCTCCTGCCGCCCAATAAATTTCACTTCAATCCCTACATGATTGTTTTCTCGAAAATGATTGATCCATTTTATGAAAAACCTCTTTGCCTTCCTCACCCTAACGGCATCTATCGCATTGGCTCAAACCAAGCCTAACATTCTTTTTCTCTACACCGACGACCAAAGCTACGAAGCCGTTCGCTCGATAGGAAATATCGACATCGATACCCCCAACCTCGACCGTCTGGCAGCATCCGGCTCGACTTTCACTCATACCTACAACATGGGCGCATGGCATGGAGCCGTCTGTGTCGCAAGCCGCACGATGCTCGTCACCGGACGAACCGTGTGGAGAGCCAAGAATTTAGAAAAAAACCTCAAAGCCGAAGTTACCGCCGGAAACTTGTGGCCTCAACGCATGGCCAAACAAGGATACGATACCTACTTCAGCGGCAAATGGCACATCAGTGCCGATGTCACCAAAGCTTTTCATACCGTGGTAAACAAAAGAAACGGCATGCCACCGGCAGTTGATCATGGCTACAACCGTCCCATTAGTGGGCAGCCTGATCCATGGAGTCCCTTCGACCACACCAACGGCGGACATTGGCAAGGCGGCAAACATTGGAGCGAGGTTCTCGGAGACGACAGCATCGCTTTCATTGAGAAAGCTGCCATTTCAGAAAAACCTTTCTTCATGTATCTCGCCTTCAACGCCCCACACGATCCTCGCCAATCACCGAAAGAATATGTTGATCGATACCCTATCGACCGCATTCCCACCCCACAAAATTTCCTGCCGGAATATCCAGAAAAAGATGCCATCGGTGCCGGTAAGGATCTTCGCGATGAAAAGCTCGCCCCCTTCCCACGCGATGAATACGCCGTTAAAGTCAATCGCCAAGAGTATTACGCCATCATCACCCACATGGATGCGCAAGTGGGACGCATCCTTGACGCGCTGAAAAAATCAGGCAAAGCGGAAAATACTTGGATTTTTTTCACCTCAGATCACGGTCTCGCCTGCGGGCATCACGGACTCATGGGCAAACAAAATATGTATGACCATAGCCTCCGCGTTCCCTTCATCGTAAGTGGTCCGAGTGTCCCACAAGGGAAAAAGATCGCCTCGCCCATTCACCTGCAAGATGTCATGGCTACCGCACTTGACCTCGCTGGTGCTGACAAAAGCAACATCGAATTTCAGAGCCTATTACCCCTTCTTCAAGGTGAAAAAAGCACCATGAATGCTGTATACGCCGCCTACATGAACTCCCAACGTGCGGTCATTGAAAACGATTGGAAGCTCATTCTTTACCCCAAGGCAAAAGTGGTCAAACTCTTCAACCTGAAGCTCGATCCCCAAGAGAAAACAAATCTCTCCGCCGATCCAGCACTGATGCCAAAAAAACAAGCACTATTTGCCACATTCCAAGCACTGCAAAAAAAATACGCCGACGAACTCGACTTAGCCACAGCTTTCCCAGAACTGGTAAAATAACGCATTTTCAGAGCCACAAAACTGCCATATCAAGCTTTCTGGCGATTACAGAAAGAACGCCGAAATAGTATCGATAGTCTCACGATCTTACCGATCAAACCAATCATTGTGGCTTGCTTCAGGTAATGCTAAAATAATTGCCCTTGCACGGAGAAGCTTGAGATATGGCTAACCATAAGACATGGGAAATGCATTGAATTCATTTCAAAGAAGTAATTGATTTTTTTGAATCCATTTTTTTGTCATTAGCGAATCTCCTTAACGTAACTGGCAACATCCACTGCGAAAATGGCGTCGTCCACGTCATCGACAAAGTCCTACATCCTTCCGTGAATGTACAATTTTCGAAAACGAGTTGATTTCAGCCACAAGCTCACTGCTCTGAGATGATGAGACCGAAAAAAATTCCATACTTTCAAACTTCACTCATCACCGCCGGAAACTCGGTGGATAGAATGGACGTAAGCTGTATCGGTTACCTCAGAATCGTTAGAGGCATAGAACCTGAGGAATATCCGCCATACATAGCCCAACAAAAAAATGATAAAACGATTGGACAAGGCGAAACTGCTCCATACAATTCTCAACGCGTGTCGGTTGCCAATAAACTAACAGAATCTGAATCCATTCTGCATCGCATCGCCGCCGGCGATGGAGGAGCCATGCGCGAGTGCATAGACCGCTACGGCAACCTCCTCTGGGGTATTGTCCGCCGCTACGTCAAAGACACCACCGAAGCCGAGGATCTAGTACAAGAAGTTTTTACCGAGATCTGGAAAAAGGCAGGATCTTTTAATCCGAATGTGGCCTCTGAGACAACCTACATCGGACTCATTGCACGGCGGCGGGCGATCGATTGCCTTCGCCGCCAAGGCCGTCAGCCAGGATTTGAAACCCTTGATGCCGCAGAGTCCATTCCCACGACGGATGAAGTGATTTCGTCTGCCACTTGCGATCCTGAAACGATTCGATCCGCCGTCACCACTTTACCAGACGAGACCCGCCAACTCTTCAAACTGTTCTTTGAGGATGGCTTTACCCATCCAGAAATTGCCGAAAAGACCGGTCTTCCGCTCGGTACCGTCAAGACTCGCTTACGGCGAGGTCTCATCTCCCTGCGCGAGCACCTACAACGCCAGGGTTCATCCCAAATCCCACAAACGCCATGACTCCATCCGACCTTAACCTTCGGTTTGAAGACCTCTGCGCTGGCCTCGCCCTAGGCGACCTAAGTGCGGAAGAATCGCGCGAACTCGATGCCCTCTCCCAACAATTAGGGCGCGTTCCGATAACCGACTTTAATTTACTGGCTGCCACCTTGGAAATCGATGCCATCGAGGCTGCTGGTGAACCCATGCCATCCTCGCTCTCCTCACGCCTGCATGAATGGGCTGAGACAACGTGCATCAAGCCTGTCGATCTTGTCAGCCCTGCGGCAATCAATCATCCCCCTGCGATGGGTGAAGTCATTCATCCTATGGTTCCTGCATGGAAAAAAATTCTCACCCACCCTGCCGCTGGCTGGGCTGCGGCGGCTGCCGCTATCGTCATATCGATCAAAATTCCTAAAGATCAAACGACGCAAGTGCCCGGTACCACGCAAATCATATTGACCCCCAGTCAAGCCGAAAGCCGACTGCGCAACGAGGCGACAGACCTCATCGAGCGCGATTTTGCCGGTCTCGGTGATTTTGCCAAAGCAGGTGGAAAGGTTATTTGGAGCAACCAGAAACAAGAAGGTTACATGATTCTCAACGGCATCCCCATCAACACGCCTTCTGTTGCGCAATACCAACTATGGATCGTCGATCCTCAGCGCGATGCAGATTCCCCCGTCGATGGTGGAGTATTTGATATCCCTTCCGATGGCTCGCCTGTCATTGTCCCCATCAATGCCAAGCTTAGCTTAAGTGATCCAAAAGCGTTTCTTATAACCCTTGAAAAATCAGGTGGCGTAGTAAAATCCAAACGAGAAAAAGAAGTGGCGCTCGCCAAGATCTAACGACAGATTCATGCATAGCTACTTTTCCTCATTCGGTAGCGACGATGGATCGGATTTCGGCGTATCGCAGCGCTTCCGCCAAGCTTCGATTGCTTTGGCGACAAGAGATTGGACATGATCATCCATTCCCCTGCTCCTGATCTCATCCACCCAAGGATCATACGGCATTTCTTGCAGTGGTTTCTGCAGTAGTTGGCGTTTTTCTTCCCCTACAAGCACAAAAGCTTTTTCGGCAAAACACCCGGCAACAGCTCGCGTAACCCGATTTTTATCGCGTGACCCGAGGCTTGCGAAAAACCAGGGATCGTTCTCATAGTGATTCAACATCAGCATCGTATGCAGAATGTCATTCACGTCTCCTTGACCATCTAGTGCCCATTTCATCAATTTGACCTTGCTCGTGGTAATGAATTCTTTGGAATTTTCGTCGGTGATAAGAGGCAGGTCATTGCTGATTGTGGCGAGTTGCTTGACAATCCACGTTGGCGTGGAATTCGGGTCGTATAGCTTATTTTCATTTTCGCGCGCGCTCATCACTCTGAAACGACCATATTCATAATTCATTTCATAGCCGGGTACCACGCCCTTAGTGATCTTCATGGTTTTCGCATCGAAAACAAACCGTAACGAGAACCCATCATCGCCGACAGGCTGTTTTTCGAGCATGCTGAGGTATTCCTCATTGAGATCGAAGTGGCGAAATATAAAATGCAGCGGACGCTCCTCGGTAGGTTTGAGGGTAGCAATACAAGAAAAGAGAAAAGTGGCAAACTGCTCGGTGGTCATTTCGCCTTGTTCAATCTCAAGCGTGCAAAGAGACTTCTCTTCCGTGTAGATGATTCGCCAAAAATACCCGAGAGGTGTGGGGTAGGACTGATGTGGCTTGGCATCGTTTGTTGCATTGGAGCTAGCGCCCCATTTTTCGTAATAGGGTAGATCTGGGCGTGCGATGACACCGATTGGATACTCCCCCCAACTAGTTCCAGGCCACAACGGTACTAAGCACATGCCGCTATCGTTCTCGCCTTCTGAGATAAATGGAACGAAAGCCGGTTTTAGCTCGGGAATTTTAGGGTCAGGTTTCACTCCTTCTAATACCAAATACGTCGCACCTGGCAGGCTAGTGGTATCGATTTTGATCCCCGCCACTGCTAACGGCTTATCTACTCCACCAACTCGATTTTTGATTTCCTCCTCTGTATAAAAATAGGCTCTGGCATATTTCGCGGCCCAGGCAGGTTGTGGAATGCCTTCTGCTTTGATCACGATAGTCAGGGGATTTTCTTGCGTCATTCCGTAGGAATACATGAGCAATGTTTGCAAAGAAGCGGCAAAAACCTGTTCTTGGGTGTAAGGTGCGTGCGTCGGTAATTGTGGTTTACGGAGAGTGAAGGTGGCGGTGCAACCTACCATTTGCGTTGAGTCACTTAGATCGCAGGAAATACCATAAATTACCGCGAGATTCTGTTCGTATTCGGGCCGAGAATTGGTGAGAAAATGCCCATGGTAACAGGGACGCGATTGGAAAATAGCGTCATGCGAACCATAGTTATGATTGGCATTATAAATGACGGGCGACAGCGGGATGCGATCCGGCTGCGACGCATTTCCCAGATAAGTCAGTTGTGAGATCAGTCCTGTGCCGACCGCTGTTGCCGAAACAGGAAGCCAACTGCCTAAGATGGCAACTACAAACATCAAAAATCCATGTGCTCTCATACTGCCGTTTCTTTACGCATCATCGGACAATTTCTGTCAAAAGGTGCAGTGGAACTGAAAGTGGGGAGGAATCATTTTTTTGTAACGTCAAAGTCATGGAGCACCCACTAGCGGGAGCCAACGTTGATCGCGGGGTTGAGGTTGAAACTTGGTGGGCGCATCGAAAACAGAGGGGCTAGTGGGTGTTGCTATGCACGTCCTGTTCGCCTTCTTTGTATTATGCGTTGGGATCTGGATCGTGCCCACTTAGCGAGTTGAAATAGATCAAATTGCCGTCTGGATCTGTAAGAGTAAATCCAGTCGAACCATCAACTTCCGATTCTACTTCAGGTATGTCTTGCAAACCATTTGAGCGAAGGTAGGAAGCAACATCGTGTAAATTCGCGCCTCTAAAATTCAGCATATTCGGTTCATCGTGGCTATAAAGACCAATCCGAGTTTGGTCTTTGGCTAGTATGGCGTATCCGCGTTCCGGCTCCCCACCGACGACTTTGAACCCCAGACCTTTGTAGAAGGCCAGCGAACGATCAATATTCTTGATTGAGAGGCAAATGTCTAAATGTCCTAGGTGCATTGTATTGAGGAGTTTCTTTGGCGAACAGTTGAATTCGTATCCCAGCGGTGGTGTTATATCATACGGGGGTAACGGGGAGATTCTCTTGGCATTTTGTGAGTAATTCAAGGTGTTTTATCCGATTTTTTTAAGAAAGCGTTGTTCTATCAAGAACTGGTTTGCCGAGGGGAATTGCTTGTTCGTGGGATGCTGATATCACGACACTGGAAAAATAGCGCCTTTTTCAGCCTGACAGTCTGTGAGACGTCAAACCCACTGCCTTTTCCAGCCTGACGGTCTGTGAGGCGCAAAAACCCGCCGCCTTTTTCAGCCTAACGGTCTGTGAGGCGCAAAAACCCGCCGCCTTTTTCAGCCTGACGGTCTGTGAGGGGCAAAAACCCGCCGCCTTTTTCAGCCTGACAGTCGGTGAGGCGCGAAACCCGCCGCCTTTTCCAGCCTGACAGTCGGTGAGGGGCAAAAACCCGCCGCCTTTTTCAGCCTGACGGTCTGTGATGCGTAAAAAGCCGCCGCCTTTTGCTCCCGACGGTCTGAGAGCTAGGAAAAGGCGGCGGATTTTGGGAAAGATGAAGAAATATTTCGAATCTTCTTCGCCTCTGTGTAGATCCACGCGGATCCGTGGTCTCGTTCCCTGTTTAGATCATTGGGGCAGATTTCCTTAGGCAGGAACTCCGTTTTTAATGATGTCGA
>CAMAYN010000112.1 GCA_945862285.1 Akkermansia muciniphila
CCTCGCCGCCGCAACCCTCGCTCATGCCAATCCTGTCGTCTATCAAGGCGATAGCGGACCAGGCGTGGGGAAACATATAGTCTTTCTCGCAAGCGACCACGAATACCGCGCCGAGGAAACCTGCCCGGCCCTCGCTCGCATCCTCGCGAAACGCATGGGCTTTACCTGCACTGTCGTCTTTGGAGTGGATAAGGATGGATTCATTGAGGCGGGTTCCTCTCAAGTGTCTGGCCTCAAAGCACTAGAAAAAGCCGACCTCTTTTTTATCTTTGCCCGCTTCCTAGATCTGCCTAATGAGGAAATGGCTCACATCGAAAATTACCTTGAACGCGGCGGACCAGTTGTCGGACTTCGCACCTCTTCCCACGCCTTCAAAATTCCCTCCGAAGCAAAATACGCCAAATATGACTTTAAGTCGAAGACCGAAGGTTATGAAAAAGGCTTTGGTCATCAGATTCTCGGTAATACTTGGGTTGGCCACTACGGAATCAACCACAAGCAAGGCACTCGCATCACCACGATTCCCGAACAACGCGGCCATGTCATTCTCTCGGGCGTTGGAGAAACGGCATTTGCTCACGCGGGAGCTTACGTCGGCATCGCTGCGCCTGACTTCACCGTACTTGCCAACTCGCAACCGCTCGTCTCCATGGATCCCACCGCGGAACCGGACGCCACAAAACCGCCTGTGCCCTGCACTTGGACACGCACTTACGCCGCCAAAGATGGCACAAAGCATCGTGTCTTTCACAGCACGCAAGGTGCCTCGCAAGATTTCCTCGACGGTAACTATCGCCGTATGATCCTCAATGGTACCCTCTGGGCTATCGGCATGGAAAAGGAAATCAAACCTGATCTCGATTTCTCATTTGTTGGCTCCTTCCAACCCCGTGAATTTTCCTTTCAAGGTCACGCGAAAAAAGTTAAGCCTTCTTCCCTCGCTGGTTGGGAATCGCCCATCATGCCAAAAAATCCAGAATAAATGACAACTCCATGATGACGGGAAATTTTTACCGATACGCTTCTTTCGTCGTAGCACTTGCCCTTACGTGCACCTTGACTTTTGGCCAAAAAAAACCAAATATTCTGATCATCTACGCAGACGACCTCGGTTACGGCGATGTTCGATGTTATCAACCTGAACGCAGTAAAATTCCCACCCCTCACATCGACAAACTCGCCTCTCAAGGGATGCGTTTCACGGACGGTCATTCCTCGTCGGGCGTATGCAGTCCTTCCCGTTATACGCTACTCACAGGTCGTTACCACTGGCGCTCACGATTGCAGCAAGGCATCGTCGGGCAATGGGAAAAGCCACTGATTTCCTCCGAGCGCATGACCGTCGCCTCGCTGGCGAAGCAGCAGGGTTATCGCACCGCCTGCATTGGCAAATGGCACCTCGGCTGGGATTGGCCTGCTACAGACGAACAAATAGCCCTTCTGAAACAGACACGTGACCCGGCAAGCGAAAAGCAAATCACGGCTTGGAAGGAGATTTTTTCTCAGGCGATTCAAGGCGGACCAACGACAAGAGGTTTCGATTTTTATTTCGGCACGGACATCCCCAATTGGCCGCCGTTTTGTTTTATCGAAAATGATCGCACCGTCGGCATACCCAGCGAGTTTTTGCCTGCTCACCTCGTGGGTAACAATCAAGCCAGCAAACAAGGTCCTGCTCTTAAAGATTGGAAGCTAGAAGCGATTCTCCCCACATTGGTGAAACGCTCGTCCGAGTTCATTCGCGAATCAGTAGTAAAAAATCAGCCGTTTTTGTTGTTTTTGCCGCTCACTACGCCGCATACACCATTGGCGGTCAATCCTCAGTGGCAAGGGAAAAGCGGATTAAATCCCTACGCCGATCTTGTGATGGAGACCGATGCTGCGGTTGGAAGTGTGCTCGATGCACTCGAACAAAGCGGCGCGGCGAACGACACGCTCGTCCTTTTTACGTCCGATAACGGTTGCGCGCCTTATGTCGGCGCGGCTGAGTTAGAGGAAAAAGGCCATTTCCCCAGCGGGCCGCTTCGTGGATATAAAGCGGATGCATGGGAAGGCGGGCACAGGGTGCCATTCATCGCCCGCTGGCCAGGCGTGGTGAAGGCAGGTAGCGCGTGCGAGCAACTCGTTTGCCAAGCGGACTTCCTACGCACCTTCGCTGAAATTTTTTCTGAAAAAATCCCCGAAAACGCAGGTGAAGACAGCTTTAGTCTGTTGCCCATACTCAAAGGCGACAACCAACCGATCCGAACACACTCCGTCAGTGCATCTGCGAACGGAGTGCCAGCTTTGCGAAGTGGATCATGGAAATACATTCCTGCTGCAGGTTCGGGAGGATGGGGGAAAGGTGGCGATCAAACTCTGCCAATACAACTCTACAATCTCGCAGACGATCTTGGTGAAACCAAAAACCTCGCCGCCGCCCATCCAGAAAAACTCGCGGAGATGAAAGATCTGTTGGAAAAAATCATTACAGATGGTCGTAGCACTCCGGGCGCATTGCAAAAAAACGATCTGAAAGTGAATCGTTTCCCCGCCCATAAACCCACAAAAAAATAAATGCCTACTTCGATGAAAACTCTAACTACAGTAATGATTTTCCTATCCATGCATCTCTGCATGGCGCAGCAGAAACGACCGAACATCATCTTCATCCTCGCCGATGACCTCGGGTGGACGGACACAGGCGCATACGGCAGCAAATATCACGAAACGCCGCATATCGACAAGCTCGCCAATCAGGGGATTAAGCTCATGCGCCATCACCACTGCCAAAATTGCCAACCTACCCGCGCCGCTTTAATGAGTGGTCAATACGGCGCCCGCACGGGTGTCTATACCGTTGGAGGCATCAATCGCTTTGACTGGAGTGCTCGTCCCCTTCGCCCTGCCGAAAATCAAATGGCACCAAAATTAGAACTAAAAACCGTCGCCGATGCCCTCAAGCAGTCGGGCTACTCTACTGCCATGTTCGGAAAATGGCACCTTGGTGAGGGCAAGGGATTTCATCCCGCCGACCGCGGCTTTCAGGAAGCCATTGTGACCGATGGCAAGCATTTTGATTTCCGCACCAACCCGAAAACCGGCTACCCCAAAGGCCAATACCTTGCCGACTTTCTCACAGATCGTGCCGTTGATTTTATTCAACGGAAAAAAGATCTGCCATTTTTCCTTTATCTTCCTCACTTCGGCGTCCACAGCCCTTGGGATTCTCTACCAGAAGATGAAAAGCATTTCGTCGAAAAAAAGCCTGTCGGTGGTCACGGCAATCCTACCTACGCCGGCATGATCTATGCTGTTGATCGCTCGGTCGGACGCATCATGGCTCTGCTCGATGAATTAAAACTCGCGGAAAATACGGTAATCATTTTTTCCAGCGATAATGGCGGCGTTGGCGGTTACGACAGACCAGATGGACTCATCCGTGACCCCGGCATTTTACCGAAGAATCAAAGTAACGACGTCACAGATAACGCTCCGCTTCGCAGTGGAAAAGGCTCTCTCTATGAAGGCGGCACCCGCGTGCCATTCATCGTTCGCTGGCCTGGCATCGTTAAGGCTGCGACTACCTGTGATGCTCCTAGCACCCACGTTGATCTATTTCCTACTTTGTTAGAGATTTCATCAACACCCAAACCTGAGCAGGTTCTCGATGGTGAAAGCCTTGTCCCACTTCTCAAAGAGCCCGCTGCCTCACTTCAGCGCACTGCCATATTCCAACACTTTCCTGGCTACTTGGGGCGAGGAAAAGGAGAATGGCGTACAACCCCAGTCTCCACGATCCAATCCGGAAATTGGAAGTTGATGGAATTTCTGGAAGACAAAAAAATCGAACTTTATAACCTCAAGGACGACATCGGTGAGACGCAAAACCTCGCGGAAAAAAATGCAGAAAAAGTCGCAGAACTCATCAAAGTCCTTAACGATTGGCGCACGGAAACCAAAGCTCCCATGCCGACACCCCATCAAGCATCTCCCAAGAATCCCGATAAAAAACCCAAAAAGAAAAACTCCAAGTGAAGATCCTAAAAAAACTCGGCACAATATCGCTCGCCTTTTTCGCGTTTTCCACCTCTGCTTTCTCACAAAAGAAGCCGAATGTGTTATTCATTGCCATCGACGACTTGCGGCCCGAAATTGGCTGTTACGGCAGCAAGCAGGCCAAGACTCCACAGATCGATAAACTTGCGGCATCTGGCATGCGCTTTGACCGTGCCTACTGCCAAGTTCCCATTTGCATGGGGTCGCGGGCGAGTCTCATGACGGGCATTCTCCCAACAGCGAAACGTTTCGTCGGTGATTGCCGTGCCGATGTTGATATGCCAGATGCCGCCACATTGCCAGAGACATTTAAGAATGCAGGGTATATCTCTCTATCCAATGGCAAGATCTTTCACAATCGCGAAGATACTGAAAAAAGGAGT
The DNA here is from genome assembly GCA_945862285.1 of Akkermansia muciniphila. Lineage (GTDB taxonomy): Bacteria > Verrucomicrobiota > Verrucomicrobiia > Verrucomicrobiales > Akkermansiaceae > UBA956. Next base: position 4,422 of record CAMAYN010000112.1, read on the forward strand.
TGGAGCGAGCCGACATGGTATCCTGGCACCAAACCAAGCCACGATCCAGAAACTAATCGCATCCTCTCAAAAACAAAAAAGCGTGGCCGGATTTACGAATTTCCTGATGTTGCGGACAACGCTTACCCCGATGGCAAAACGGCAGAAAAAACCATCAAGGATCTCCAACGCTTCAAGCAAGAGGGTAAGCCCTTTTTTATTGCCTGTGGATTCGTCAAGCCTCACATGCCCTTCTACGCCCCCAAGAAATATTGGGATCTGTATGATCGAGAGAAAATCGAGATTGCCGACAATCGCCAACGACCGAAAAACGCGCCAGCCGACCTCAAAGCCAGTGGTGAATTTCGCTCCTACCACCTCGCGGGATTCGATGAAAACTCCGCCGAATTCCATCGCTTGATGCGTCATGGCTATCTGGCCTGCACCAGTTACGTGGACAAGCTCGTTGGCGATGTTCTCGCAGAATTGGATCGTCTTGAACTCGCGGAAAATACCATCGTCGTCCTCTGGGGCGATCACGGATGGCATCTTGGCGAACACAATTTTTGGGGCAAACACAACACCATGCACCTTGCTACCCGTGTGCCGTTGATCGTTAGAGCACCGGGTAAGAAATCAGGTTCGACCACCTCCCTCGTTGAAACATCCGACCTTTTTCCCACCCTCTGCACGCTAGCGGGACTCACCACGCCGAAAAGTGTACAAGGCAAAGAGTTTACGAGGATTCTTGATGACCCAAAAGCATCCCTGCGCGAGGCAGCCTACACTCGATTTATGAATGCGGATGCCGTCATTACGCAACGATTCTCTTTCACCAGCTATAAAAATAGCAAAAATCTCATGCTCTACGATCACGAAAAAGATCCTAACGAGAATCGTAATGTCGCCGATGATGAAGAATACAAAGATACCGTTCGTAAAATGCAGGAGTTGCTAAAAAAACGCATGAAGCAAGCGGAAGGTGGCCAATAAGCATGGCGGGATGGTAAGTTCGTTAGCGCTAATCATCGAATCGGTTTGCAGTGTAGCGGCGAATGATATGTTTGATTATTCCGAGTCAAACTCACGCTCTTGCTCGTCCCAAAAGCGGATCTGATCTTCCGCCGTTCCTGACTCCATTCCAATGCCCGCTTCGTCACAAATACGTGCGAGCTCACGGAAGTCGTGGCGACTCCATTGCTGTTCGTTAATCTCAGGTTGCAGGTTTAGGTTTTTACATCCAAAACAGACTTCCACGACATTCACTAAAAGATTATTTTCGTTGTAGAAAAGGAAAATGTGATGAGGATCGTAACATGCAGACGGCCCTGTTTTACTGTTTGGGCCATAGACAGCATCGACTAATCGGCTTACCTGTGTGGATGTCAATGTAGCCTGAGTCAATTTTAGCCTCTCAAGGGTGGCAAAATCAAGCCTCCCTTCTTGAGTGATAAGAGAAAAACTCGGGTCAAAATGCTCGGGGCTGGCAAACCGATAGCCAACGACCTTCGCTGCCTTCAACGAGGATTCATCGATGTGAGAATCGGCGATAGGAAGCGGCGCTTCGATTGTTGCGACGATTTCACGCTTGCTACAACTAAGAAACAATATCGAGCATAGCGTCGCTGTAGCTAAAAATTTCATTTACACATTCATCATACGCAACGACTAGACGAGCTCAAGCACGAACTAATTCAACACCAATGAAAGACCACGCCCGTGTCCAACCAAGTTTGCTCTCCGTGATTTCGCGAGATATCTGCCCGGCGCTCATCCTGTGCGTTTGGCAATTTGTGCAAAGATCCTCGCAGCTTTCGTTGGCAAATTTTGATTCTTTGATTTTATCGTCAAAGGAAAATTCTTGACTATCTCATTCATTTCCCAAATTTTTCGCGTCGACGAAAATTACTGATTTTTGCAATGAATTTCCGATCACTCAGCCTGCTAACTTGCCTATCATTCCTTTGCGCTTCGTGCTCGCTCTTTAGTCCACCGAAGCCGCCGCTGAAGGCTAGTTACGTCATGTATGAGTGGTATGACGACGGTGGCAAAGGCGATGTGGCGATCAAAATCAACCTTGCCACGCAAAAGGCCGAATTCACACGCGGCGGCAGACCGATAGGCTGGTGTTTTGTTTCTACGGGAAAAGAAGGTCGCGGCACTCCAGCGGGAAATTACGTTGTGATGGAGAAAGTCGAAGAGAAATTTTCAAATAAATACGGTTGGATCAGTGATGAATTAGGTAATTGCGTGAATGACGATGCCACACCGAAAACACCTCTCAAAATGGGGGAAACCTACAATCCTGCCGCCATGAAATACTGGCAGCGTTTGACTTCCTATGGAATTGGTATGCACGTAGGTCCCATCCCAGAACCGGGCGAACCCGCATCGCACGGATGCATTCGTATGCCTGCCGATTTTAAGCCCTTGCTTTTCGCAGCAACCAAGCTGGGGACACCTGTGAAAATCATCTACGATCGCAAAGAAAAAAGCCCTCTGCGGTTGCCCGAGGCGGCTTTAGCGAATTCTTTGAATTGAGCTATTTGCCTTTCAGGCTTTCTATCAAATCCTTCGTTCTACGTAGGCCATTATGAAGATGTTTTTCATAGGCTTCGTAAGAATCAAAAGAATGAAGCCCTAATCCTGCATCAGTTACAATTTTAGCAAGTTTCAAAAAATCCAATTTCTCATTGGCAAGTTTCGGCATGATAGTTGCTCGGTTACAGGCAAAACAAAGCTCTATGGCGGCCACTTGTTGCCCTTTGTCATCGAAAAAGACAAAAATGTGATGAGGTTCATAGCAATCGGCTTGAGGGTATTGATTCTCACTCGAATATACTGAGCCTAATACCCGATCCGATACTTCTTTCTTGAGAATCGAACTTTTTACCGCACGTGTGCTCAATGCTGCAACATCAAGACCATAATCAGTTAGAAGAGAATGGCTACGTTGATGAAGGCTTTCTCCTATTTCATCATCAAAAGGATTTTCTATTGGAGCATCTTCTTTGATCTTAGGAGTTACGGGGCGAACGTCTCTTTTATCTTCATCGCGAAACTGATAAACTACACAAAAGGCCCATGCGGGAAAATCCACTCGTTTTTCGTCTATTTTCTCTTCACATTTACTTGTATTCACGAGCGTAATCGTAAAAATACAAATGGCACAATGAAAAATTGTGACCGCTATATGTGATTTCTTTTGCATAATGATGTTGAATGGGGATTATCCTTCATCAAGAATTTACTGATAGAAAGCAAGAACGATGTTATTATTGAAACTCCAAGATCATAGCAGCAGTGCGATAGCTACCTGCGGGCTGTGACTGCGGGACGACAATAAGTCCGGCAGCAAACAAAGAGGATCTGCCAGGTGTAACTACTCCAAGAATCTCGGAACTTCTGGCGGCGATCCCATTTGATTCCTTCCATGAAATATTCCCCGTAATGGAATACGTACTTTTTGCAATTCGCATCGACAATCTTGGATGATTTGCGTTTTTGAGGCTAAAATCATTGGCTAACGATAAGCTTGTAGGCAGATCATTCACTAGGTTTGGCAGGCCAGCACCGTCCACGAAAAGGGGTATTTCATTTGTTGTTCTAGTCCATAAATCAAGCAGGTTTTGAGAATGATTTGTCGTTGGGGTTTGCATGGTCGAGGATAAAAAGGCGAATGGTCCGAATCCTTCAGGATATGATCTGTCTCGAAGAATCGGTGCTTTTTTCCACACGATTTGATTATTTATCATTGATACTGAGCCAGCTCGTGCTTGTAGCACTCCACCGAAGTATGAATTCGCTTCTCTATAGTGATTGACCCATAGCATGATTTGCCCAGTGCCAGTAAGATTTGCGCGGGCTGTAAATTTTTTAGCATCTCCGGTTTGGCCTCGAAGGGTAGTAGTTCCGTTTTTTTGGAGAAGCATTGTAGCACTACCGAGGCCTGCTGGTGCCGAGATGCCATCATGAGTTCCGTGGTCGAAAAGGATTGTTGCTTTTTCGCTAATAGTAGGAAGTTGGGACTCTGTAGCTAGTCGATGACCACTAACAATTCCTTGGCTATTGGTACCTGTTACAATGGGTAATTGGGTATCGAGGTTAATGAACACTGCATTGTTCGGGAAATTGAGTAAAATCTGTAAATCATTTTCTCCTGGCTTGAGGGTGAACGAGCCTTTAATTCTTAGTATACTTAGTACACCGCTACGATTCATCGTTGCTGTAAACCTACCTGGTGTGGTGATTACGCAAGTTAGCATACCGATGGCTAGTCCACCACTATCGTGAAGCATTGCATGGAACGTTCCCAAGAATTCTGTGGGGTATGGTAGCACTGGAATGGTAATAGGGATGGTTTTTACAATCGTGCGTCCATTCATGATACGTAAAGAAAATCTATAGATTCCTGGTTTACCTGAAACCACTCCAGAGATTTTACCTGTTGCTGAATCGATGCTTAAGCCTGCTGGCATTCTACCTGACAGAAGCATTCTGTTCCCAGAGGCCATCATTGAGGAGAGATCATAGAGTACGTCATCGCCAACACGTGGTATGGGATTATTCATTCCGCCTGAGGAAGACTCGATGTTGTCAGTCAATCCATCATTATCGCTATCTGCGGATTTTGGATTTAGATTGTTAAGAATTTCCTTACTATCATTTATTCCATCGCCATCAGTGTCTGCCAAAGTAGGATTAGTTTGATGGATTTCTAATTCTTGGAAATTTGTTAGGCCGTCGCCATCAGGATCTCGAGCATCTTTTGCGGTGATTAAATAATCTGTGCGAACACCACCAACACCAACAGCGCTGATGGTAACAGATGCGCTTGAAGTCAGAGGAATTAAATTGCTCGCCGTATCGGTTGCTACTATTTCGTCGTTAACCTGAATTGACACTTCTGCATTAGGAGAACTAGGCGTTACGCGAAAGGACGATGCTCCTGAAGTAATGGGTAGGGTGTAATTCAGACCTTGCGCAGTAAATGTAGGAGAGAGGACACCCTCGCTGAAGCTAATACTATCAAGTGCTGGAGTTCGAGTGACGTATAATTTATAGTCCGTAGTTATGTTGGTGTCTTCAGCAATAACACGGACAGTGATTTCATTTCGCCCCATTAACAAAGAAATATTTCCCGTAGCAACGCCAGAGGTAACGGGAATGGCGTTTACGGTAATCGATGCAGCCTGATTTGACTTCGTGGGAGTGAGTTGAATGGCTGAAGTTGAAGAGCCAACCGTAAAGGTGTATTCAAGAATCCCACTGGCGAATGATGGGCTGAGTGTGCCTACATTGCTGACGAGGCTGATCAAACTCGCATCAGACGATGGTGCTCGGTTGACCGTGACCGTATATGTCATCTTACTTACTCCATCCTCTGCCGTGACAGTAATAGGAATCTGATTGGCTCCGACATGGAGTGCGATGGCTTGACTTGGTGATCCTGATGCGACATTTTGTGTGACCACTTGCACCGCCGCTGCTGATGAATTGGCTACGGGTATCACACTCACACTCGTCACTGCATTTTCTACATTTAATGTATAATGATTTACGTTTGTGTTAAATGTAGGCGTTACGGCACCAGCAGTAGTTGTTAACGCGGCGAGTGTCGCATCCGTGGACGGAAGCCGTGTAATGGTTGCAGTATAGGAACGTGCAGATACATTGCCAGCTAGGACTGTGACCGTGATTGTATTGCTTCCTACATCTAAGGAGATGGGATAGTTATAAATTGGATTCTGAACCGTCACTCCATTGATCCAAATTGTTGCTGTGACGTCCTCCGGTATGGCATTGATGAGTATACTGTTTGTAGGATTGGTGACCTGAGAGGTATATGTAGTAGTTGAAGACCTAAAAGTTGGAGTTAGCGTGCCTACGGATAGGTCGAAACTCGTAAGCAAGACCGAACCGAGCCGAGTGATTGTCAAGTTGTAATTTCTTGTGCTGATACCGTCTTGCGCTGTCACCACAATCGGAATCGTATTCGCACCGACTGCAAGTTGTATTGGTGCAGAATTACCTCCCGAAACTACTGCCACGCCATTTACCATAATGGTAGCATTTGGTTCCGATGTAGTTGCTTTAATAATCGTCGTCGTCGTAGAAAATGGCACAATATCTGCCAAATTAAAGAGATTTATATTGGTGTTGTTTTGAGTTAGGGATGAAAGTGTATTGGTGTTAGATGGAGCGCGATTAATGGTCACAGTATAAGATTTCACCGTTCCATCTTCTGCCGTTACATCGAAGACTACGGCATTTGCACCGACAGTTAATGATCTTGTATGTACCTGATCACGATTAATAGTGGAGCCTGAAACACGTACTACAGCATTGCTATCACTTGCAACAGGTGTGAGATTGATGGTCGATGTGGAGTTGGAGACATTGATGCTATAACTAGTGGAATTCTGATCGAATGATGGCATCAGCGTATTAACGGATTGGATGATGTTGGCTAGGTTAGCGTTCGATGAAATTTCGCGAGCCAGAAGAAGATGAGATTCATGCAATTCTATGATTTCACTTGTAGTAGGAAAATTCAAGCTGCTCAAATGGATTGGGCTTCTTATTGGTTCACGAGCAAAATTGATGCTATCATACCCTGTGAATCCGATTGTAGCATCGTCACAAGCGAAAAAACCGTTATCAGAATTAGCTACTATATGAGTGACAATTTTGCCACTCAAGAAAGTGTCTCGAGACACGAGTGTTGGTTCATAGATATGATAGTCGAGACTGCCAATACCGAGTGTTCCATATTGATTACTTCCCCATGCCGCTACAGTAGAATCATCACATAATGCGAAAGTGTTGCCGTAGAGGTTTGTCGTAATCTTCGTCACTGTTCTACCAGCGAGGACTCCATTTGTTTTTACCAAGACAGGAAGGGTAGAGCGCGAAAGTTCCCTATCGCCCGTACCAAGCTGTCCAAAGTCTCCCATGCCCCAGCTAGCAATTGTACCATCTGTACAAATTGCATAACAAGCATATTCAGCGGTAATTTTAGATATTGTTTTTCCTTGCAAAACACCAGTTCGACTTACTTCTCTCGGCGAAGAGTTCGTGGATTGTGAAGTTCCATCACCCATTTGACCATATCCCCCTTCTCCCCATGCTAATAGCGTGTTATCAGAACATAGCGCTAAAAAATTATCTCTACCTGCGGAGATACGTATTATTTTTTTGTTTGAGAAACTTGGGGTTAAATTAACAGCCACAGGGACATTTGAATTGACTGTCGTGCCATTGCATAATT
>CAMAYN010000113.1 GCA_945862285.1 Akkermansia muciniphila
GTTGTGCTAGCGTGTGCCATGATTGTTAGAGGAAATTAGTGCATGTTAATGGTGGATCTGCCGATGAATGCGGCATCGGGCATGGCGGGATTCGGATTTTTCACGCGAGCCATGTAAAGCGTCCGCGGAACGGTGCCGATGTAATGAAGGAGTTCGTAGCTGCGTTTCAGTTCGCGAGCGCGACCGATGGCGGATGTGGCACCGTCCAACTTATTACCAAAAGTGATCGCATCTGCGGGGCAGGCTTCTTGGCAAGCGACTTTGATGGTATCGACGGGAACACGAAGCGTCTCAGTAGTGACAGTAACGTCGGGTGAAGTTTTGCCAGAGGCGAGGACTTCTTGTTTTTGACCGCGTTTTTGGCGGATTTGCGCATCTTTGAGGCGTTGCACGCAATAGGTGCATTTTTCCATGACACCACGCATACGGACGGTAACGTTCGGGTTGCGTTGGAGGTGCGGGCCTTTGCCCACTTGGGTTTCGCCGAAAGGCCCCTTGTAGAGGTTGTGAGCGATAAGAGGGTTGCGCTTGTTGTAGTCGAAATAGTTGAAACGACGTGCTTTGTATGGGCAGTTGTTGGCACAATAGCGAGTGCCGATACAACGATTGTATGCCATGGCGTTGAGGCCATCTTCGGTATGCACGGTGGCATTGACGGGGCAAACGGTTTCGCACGGCGCGCTTTCGCACTGCACACAAGCGACGGGCTGAGGCACCATGGATGGGCTATCGATGTCAAAGGTATTTCCTTCTTGTTGGGCGAAGTAGCGATCCATGCGAATCCAGTGCATGGCACGACCTTTGGCGAGTTGCTCTTTGCCGACGACGGGGATATTATTTTCCGCTTGGCAGGCAACAAGGCAAGCATTGCAACCCATGCAGGAACTGAGGTCGATATTCATCGCCCACTGGTGCAGGGTGTCACTGAGGAGCGGCTTGGCCTTGCCATCTTTATCGGGATCCCAAGTGGAAGAACCTTCTTGCTTGTAGAGCGAATAGTTCGGTGGCGCGTGGGAGTCATTTCCTTGCAGGGCAACGCCTTCGTATTGTGAGGAAAAGTCACCCTTGCCAGAAATTTTCGCTGTGGAAATTTCGCGTGCAAGAGCACGACCATACATGGCGTGGTGCTCTTGTGTATAGGCGAGGAAATAGCGTTTTTCCGTTTTGGCGACTTTTGCTCCTTGCGCCATGTAAGTGGTAGTGGATGTGCGCAGCGGATAGGCATTAACACCGGTGTTCACACCGACTTGACCGACGTGGCTTTCATTTTGCGGCTCTCTGCCAAAGTCATTGTCTTTGTTGTATCCTTGGCCGTAGCCGAGAGGAATGACAACGGTGTTTTCGGCAAGACCGAAGGCGATGTGAACGGGAATCTCGATCGTAACACCATTCACGGTTACAGCAATCAGTGGCGCGCGGCGGTTGCCAGATTCGCCATCGACAGGAGCGGCAGCGCGTTGGTTCTCGAGAGCGATGACTTGATCGTAAATACCGAGCTCTTTGGCGGTTTTTGGTGCTAGGAAAGCGGCGTTGTCCCAAGCGATTTTGGAAATGGGATCGGGAGATTCTTGCAGCCATGCATTATCGACGAAGCGACCATCGTAAACCGAGCCGTCGGTAGAGAAAATGACGTCGAGGCTGTCCTTGGTAGGAGCAGGGGCGGATTTGATGGACAGCGAGGACGGCTCCGCAGGGGTTACTGGTTTTGTAGCAATGGCGGCGCTGTAACCGACGCGAAGTGCTTGTTTCCACTCGTTTTCGCTACCGGTAAAGGTCTTGCGCACGGCGGTGTAGGCAGAGGAATCGTCACCAGTGATGAGTTTCCCGTCGAGAAGCGCGGAAAGAAGCTCTAGTTCCGATACGCAAGAATCATAAAGAGGCAAAATCATCGGCTGCACTAAGGTGTAAGTGCCGCGAATGGAGCGGGCATCTGTCCATGCTTCGAGGTAGTGAGCGGAAGGTATGTGCCATGTGCAAGCATGCGCGGTGGCATCGGTGCGTAATCCAACGTGGATGGAAGTTTTTGCCTTCGCCAATGCTTCCGCAAAGCGGAGGTCAGCTGGTGCATCATAGACTGGATTGGCTGGCGTGAGGAAAATGACGTTTTCGATCGCGCCGCTTTCGAGGTCGCTTTTCAGCGTTGCGAGATCGCTGAAGGAAGAATTTTCTGAAGCAAAACTGGATATCGTAGAACCAAAAGCACCTAATGCGGCATTGATCGCGGCGGTGATGGCTTGCAGGGCTGGCGTGGTGCGTGAGCCAGCAACGACGACGCATTTTCCTAGATTTTGCTTAAGGTCAGCAACCATGGAATCCAGCCACTCAAGGTGCTTGGAGTCGGCAATAGCGGTAGCGCCTGTAACACTACCACCGAGCTTTGAAAGAATATAAGCCGCGATGTTTTCGACTTGGCTGGGTGCTACGCGCAAACGGTGATCTGCCATGCCGCCAGTTAAGGTGAAAAGGCTCTCCACGGCATAGAGGCGATTCATCGATTTTGCATCGGCAGCGGCTTTGTAGCCTTTTCCTTCTGGCTTACGACGCTCGAAGAAGGGAGCAACAGGGCCTTGGCGGTCGAGTGCACAGAAATCGCAATCGAGTGCGAGGATGCGGTCGGCTTTATTGAAATCAACAGCGGAACGAGCCGATGTATTGGCGCTGAGTGGCTCGTAAGAATAGGCCTTGAAGCCGGAAATTTTCGCTGACAACTCTTTTACTAAGCGAGCGCGGGAAGGTGATTCATCGGCACCGAATACGATGGCGAGTTTGCCGGCCTTGGCGAGGTCTGTGAGTGCTGTTTCGAATGCAGTTAGGTCAGATGTTTTCCCTTGATGGAGGATAGTTCGGGACCGCGATGGTGAGTAGAGATCGAGAATGGATGCTTGGACAAAAGCATCTGTGCCATCGGCATCAGGGTGAAGATTATTCGGGGCGAGTTTGGTGGGGCGACCTTCGAAGGAAGTAACCACGAGAGGAATCGCACCCGCAGCACTGGGCATGGCGGATGCGTAATAGAGAGCTTTGCCAGGGATAACCCATTCTGGCGCTTGGTTGTAGGGAACGGTATATTTCTCAGGACGACGGCATGCAGCAAGACCGCCGAGCATGGCGGAGGCCCCCATGAGCTTCATGAAGGTGCGGCGAGAATTTTCTGCGTCTTCCTCATTCTCCATGCGCGTGGCAGTGGTGATGAATTCGCGAGTCAGCGACTGCTTGAAAGCGGTAGAATTTTCCAAATGACCCACGTTAAGCCATGAGCGAGTGGTTTCGCTGGCGGGGATCTCAGGGTGTTGCAAGATGCGTTTGCTCATGATCGGATAGGCAGCGGTGTAAATCAATGGTGGCAAGTGGCGCAGCTTTCCTTAGGCTGCAGGCGGAATTGTTCGGATAGGTGCTTGCCGAGGCTATCTTTATCGGTGATGCGTTCGCCTTTGGCGTTCAGAACGACGCTGTTTTTAAGGTATTCTTCCGCATTGTATTTCAAATTGAAAACCTCTTCGAGTGGACGGACTTGATCGTGTGGATTGCGGTGGCACTCAAGACAGAAGCCCATAGATAGGTCTTTTGCATGATAAACAACCTCCATTTCGTTGACTTGACCGTGGCAACTGACACAGGAAACGCCGCGATTGACGTGGGCAGAGTGGCTAAATTTTACGTAATCGGGTGCTTTATGCACTTTTACCCATTGGATCGGCTTGCCGTCGTAGAGGGGATGGGTTTTATCCATGGCGCGATGAAGCGGCTCGAGCTTAGGACTTTGGCGTTGCACGTGTTGGTGGCAATTCCAGCAGGTGTTCGCAGAAGGGAGGTTGGAGTGATCAGATACGTCAACGAACGAATGGCAGTAGCGGCAATCGAGGCCGAGCTGTTCGACGTGGATTTTGTGAGAAAAGGGAATGGGTTGCGCTGGCTGGTAGCCGACGAGCGTGTTTTTCGGGGTCGCGTAGAGGGTGAATGCCGCGACGATTCCCATCACAACAGAACCCGCGCAAATCGCGATTTTCAGCGGAAATAAGTTGGTCCAGCGAGGAAAAAAATTGGCCATAGTGAGTTGCGGTGAGGCAATATGGACGCTTGTGAAAAATTTCACAAGCAAAATTTTCTGAACTTTAGCAATTTTTTCTATCGAAAAAGAAGATTAACAAAACTCGCGACCTTACCCACGAGGGTGGAAGGATTTGTGGATGGATTTGAGGCGTTTTTGGTCAACATGCGTGTAAATTTGTGTGGTTGAGATGTCGGCGTGGCCGAGCATTTCTTGAATGACGCGCAAATCAGCACCTCCTTCCAAAAGATGAGTTGCAAAGGAATGGCGGAGGAGGTGAGGGTAGAGATTTTGTTCGATTCCTGCCCGCTGGGCGCGCTCTTTGACGATTTCTCTCACCCGATCAGGCGATAAAGCACCGCCGCGGATCGATAGAAATATGGGGGAGGACGTGCGTTTTGTGACGAGGTTGGGTCGTTCGTTGGTCAGGTAGTGATGCATGGCATTTTTTGCTATTTCGCCAAGCGGGACGATGCGGGTTTTATTGCCTTTACCAGTGACGCGGATGAATTTTTCGTCGAGGTCGAGATTTTCAAGTTTCGCATCGCAGAGTTCGGAGAGTCGTAGGCCGGATGAGTAAAAAAGTTCAAGGATGGCGCGGTCACGACTGCCGAGAAATTGAGTGATATCGATGTTTTGAATCAAAGAGGCGCAAAGGTTTTGGTGAATGGTGTCGGGGAGATTTTTTTCGGTGCGAGGCGCAAGGAGTGGCTCTGCTGGATCCATGGGTAAAATATTCTTTGCTGCGAGCCAGCGGAAAAAAATTTTCAAATGGACGGTGATGATTCGTAACGAAGAGGCGGCAAGGCCGTCGATTTTTCGTTGGGTAAGAAATTGCGATAGCTCCTCCGTGCCTAAATCGGACGGTGGTAGGTTTTTTCTTATAATCCACAATTGCAAGGCATCGAGTGATTGGCGGACGGATAATTGGTAGGCGGTGGATAGGCCTTTTTCCGTGGCAAGAAAGAGGATGAATCGATCAATCAGGCATTCCAATGTGGGCGTGGTCACGGTGCGGCAGCGAATCGAGGTAGGAACTAAGGCTTGTTCTTGCGACCGTAGCCTTCGTTTGCGTGGCCATCGTTGCATTTTTCGAATCCTTGTTTGGTGCATTGGCGGATCAAGGAGTCGGCAAAAATGGCTTTGCGGATATTCATTTCTAGGCCACAAGCTTCCATGCATTGGGCCGTCCAGACGTTGCAGATGCGAGGGAAATAGTAGGAATAATTGCAGTCGAGGAGGTAGCCGTTGCCCCAAGAAGATTCGGCGATAATTTCTGGTTGCTGCTTATCATTCAGCTTTGCTCCCGCGTTAAGGAATTGTGCAAGGTGTTTGCCTCGTGAGCGAGGGATTTCTGCTTTATAGATACGTTGCTGGTAGCAAACTTCTTCAATTTTCCATGATATGGGGATGAATTCTGTGACTGAAGGCGATGGCAGGAACAATGCATGAAACACTTCTAAGGGGGTAAGCCATCGGCGTTGAACGTAAGCGGTGCGATCGCCCCAACTCATGATGACATATCGCAGTGGTCCTTTCTCGAATTTGACGTTGGGGGGGGATTTGTAGCCGCTTTCTACGAGCCAATCGTAGGGAAGTGCCAGCGTGGTGTGCAGCGTATCAGCAAGCAAATACACAGTAACGGTGTCTTGCTTAGGCTGTTGTTCTTGAATTTGTTTCTCTGGCAGTTTACTGGATTGTATTGTTCCAGTAGATACAGGCATTCGCACACTGCATGATGTGGCTAGCAGTAGTCCTAAAAAGCTGATTCGCAAAATTTCGCGGTGACGCATTACTGATGATAAATCTCAATGGAGAAGTAGCCAATAAAATTTGTGGACGAGTTACTATTTTCCCGATTTTAAATGCAGATGAAATCCATTGCCAAAAATATCACCATTTTGATCTTGTTGCAGATTCAGTTTTTCTAGGCGCTTTTTGGTATTTTCAGGGATATTATTTTTATCTTCTTCCGTAGCAAAAGGTCCAGACCATTCTAGTGCGCCATCTTTGTCATAGACGCGAGCCTCCGTAGAATCGCTATTCCGTAACAGTTCGATACGACCATTTTCGTCAATGATGCTGACTTTGCTATGCATCGACATGGTCATTTTTTTTGCTGCTTCAGGGATGAGATCCAGCATTTTTTGATTCAAGTCCATATTGTCTAAGCGTGGTTGCATTTGCATCATTTGGTCTAAGGCTTGATCCGCTTGCTGACGCAATTTTTCCATTTCGAGGCTACGCAGTTGTAGCAATGCATCGGAAGGATTTTTACCTAGTGCACGAAGGTTTTGATCAAGCAATTTTCGAACTTCAGGCGCGAATCGCTCGGGGATATTGCGAAATAACTTTTCTGTCGGGTCGTCGCATTTGTCAGGATTGGTTTCTAGAGCGAGGCCTTCCGGGCGCTGTCCGAGTATCATTTTCTGAGAAATTTTTTCCCCTCGGCGTAATAGGCTTACTTCTACTTCATCTCCAGGGGAATGTTTTTTTAGGACAGCGCAAAGGCAATCGTGACCCCGAATTTGTTTACCTCCAACACTTTGAATAATGTCATACGGCTGAATTCCTGCCTTTTGCGCAGGAGAGTCAGGTGCCACGAGTCTCACCAATGCTCCTTGATTAGGCTCTAACCCGAGATGCATGGCGAGTTCTTCAGGGACTTCTGCTAAATTCATCCCAGCAAAAGGCGGAGTTACTTGATTCGACAGCGGCGTTTGCTGATCGACGGCATCAAGAGTTTTCTGAGGCGCTAAGGGTTGCAGCTCTTTTTTCTCTTCCGCATGATCTTGAGTGAGGTTCGATGGCGGAATTGGTATCACTTTACTGGGCGGTTCTATGCCTAAAATGGGTAAAAGTAAAGAGCTGAAAAAAGCGATAGTAGGGGTATGTGCTTTCATGGTACGAAAAAATTCTATCGGTATAATTAATCAATTTTCTCTGGAATGATTATCACTTCCTCTCTGGGAAGAGTAAGTTGGCGGTCTAAACCGCTGGGCTCTCGAACTAAAACGTTATCTTGATACTCAATATGAAATATCCGCATCGGCTGACTTCCGCGATTCCAAATCACCCCACGATCCTCAACATTTGCTACATTGGAATTGAAGCTCGAGGCGGCAATGTTTGTTGAATTGTACGTTGGTGTGATCACAGGTTGAACTTTAACGATGTTATTTTCATCAACGCTGAGGGCAGCATTCGGAAGAACCAATGCTAAAATTGATCCAAACGCCACGCACGCAGCCGCAGCAATCCAAGGTTTACGGTTACGAACATTTTTCGGTTGTTGCTCTTTTGCCGTAGCAGGAAACATCACTACCTTTTCATTCAGGCGGAAAGGCACGGTACTTACGATTTCAAGTAATTTGTTTTGTAAAGTCGTGTCGAGTTGGGCAGGCACAAGGGTTTTATATGCAGCATCCGTGTAGCGCATTAGATCATCATGTTCTTCATTCGCTTCCAAAGCAATTTCCATCCGTCGACTGACTCTTTCGTTCAGCGTTCTGGGTTGCAATTCGATGAGCCATTGCTCAATATCTTTTCTTGTTATTTCCATATATTGTGGGGGTTAAAGTGCTAGATCACCTTTGCTTTTATTTTCTATCAATTTTCTTCGCAGGATTTCGATTCCATATCGATACCGTGATGCTACGGTATTTTGCGAAACGTCTAACATTTCTGCGATCTCTGCAAATGTCTTATCAGACCAGAGTTTCAGGACGATTACTTCTGAAAATTTTTTCGGCAATTCTCTCATGCCACGCTCGAGTTGAACACGTGTTTCCTCTAGCGAGCTGTCCGAATCAAACCATGGGTCATTCGCCAAAGATGCATCTGATTCTGCTTCGTCAGCAACGAGGTCTTCGCGCCTACGCCTCCGATCATCCTTGCGACCTAGATCGATCGCAATTCTACGGATGGAAGTATACAAATACGCCATCCACATATCCTGACCGCCGTCAAAAGATCCATCATTCAGTTTTTCCACTAACTTGACTAATGCATCTTGAAGCACGTCTTCTGCATCTGCTGCCGAGCGAGTTTGATTTTTTGCAAATAAAAACAACCTCGGCCCGTTTTCGGCGAGCCACTCACGCCATGCGGCAGCAGAGGGTGATAGACTTTTTACAGCGTTCATAGATCTTCAAATTGAGCGTCACCCATGCAGCGTATCAAGCGTAAAAATTTGTTTTAAATTTCATTTTTTCCCAAGCCATGCCTGCAATGCTCGTCCTGTCGCGGTGTCCGCATGACAAACATCCGACGGCACACCTTCGACCAAAATTCTTCCCCCATGCACCCCACCACCAGGCCCCAGATCGATCACCCAGTCACTTGCTGCGATGACATTAAGATGATGTTCCACGATGAACACCGTATGCCCCGAATCTCTTAAACTTTTCAGTGCACTAATGAGCTTTTCTACATCGCCAAAGTGCAAACCCGTCGTCGGTTCATCGAATAAATAAAACACATGTCCTTTCGATGGTCGCGCAATCTCCACTGCTAATTTCAAGCGCTGAGCCTCTCCCCCAGAAAGCGTGTTTGCAGGCTGTCCCAGCCTCATATATTCAAGCCCAAGTTCATCGAGAACCCGCAAAATTTGCATGATTTTCGGCACACTGGTAAAAACCTCGATCGCCTCTGCCACAGTTAAATCAAGCACGTCTGCGATGCTCCGCCCCTTGAAGCGGACTTCCAGCGTCTCACGATTAAACCGTTTCCCTTGGCAAGCAGAACACGTCACCCATGCATCAGGTAAAAAGTGCATCTCGATTTTGATTCTACCCGCCCCCTCGCAACGTTCGCATCTTCCGCCTCGTGTGTTAAAGCTAAATCGACCCTGGCCATAGCCACGTTGACGCGACATCGGCAATTGAGCAAAAATATCCCGAATCAGATCAAATAATCCCGTAAACGTCGCTGGGTTCGAACGTGGACTCCTGCCTATCGGGCTTTGATCAGCCACCACAAACTTCGTGATTTTTTCCGCGCCGAGCATTTCCCGAAACGCTCCCGGTGTTTCGCTATGTTGTCGTAAAAACCTCGCCAATCCCCGCCCCACAACATCTTCAGCCAATGTCGATTTTCCACTGCCACTTGGCCCCGTCAAAACCACCATCCTACCCAAGGGTATAACGACATCAACCTCGCGTAAATTCCGCTCATTCACCCCTCGAAAAATCAAGCATTCATGATTTTTGGCCATCGGTAATGTTGGAGTCCACTTTCTCTCCTCACGCATCCATTTCACCGTAGGCAATTCCGCGACCTCATCCCAATGTCCGCAACCTAAAATATGCCCGCCATTACTCCCTGCACCAGGTCCCATCTCGATCAACCAATCAGCCGCTTTTATAATAGCTTCATCATGTTCCACCACTAAAACGGTATTCCCCAAATCCCGCAAATGATGCAACGCAGAAATCAATCGACCAGTATCCACCGGATGCAAACCAATACTTGGTTCGTCTAACACATACAACACCCCCGATAAACCACAGCCTAACTGTGACGCCAAACGAATCCGCTGTGCCTCACCTCCAGACAAACTTCCACTTGCGCGATCTAACGAAAGATACCCCAAGCCCACATCACATAAAAACTCCAACCTCTTCTCTAAATCATCCCCCACACCACGAAGAATCGCTGCTTTTTCGTCAGGAAATTTCACTCCCTTAGCCCACTCTATGGCATCTTCCACAGGCAAGCCACAAAACTCCTGAATTCCCAGCCAGCCTCCTCGGGAAACCGAACGCGACTCCACCTTCACCGCTCGAATGGAAGCCTTTAGCCGTGCCCCACCACAGACCCGACAAGGCCGATGTCCCATCACCCGCATGAACCGTCTCCTCGCGGCCTCGCTCTTCACATCTTTCACTTTTCGCTCCGCTTCAGGACATAATCCTTCCAACTTCTTTCCCTCCACGATGCCACCAAAGAAAAACAGATTTTTCGCCTCCTCAGGCCAGTCATTCCAAGCCTTATCCATTTCCACGCCAAAATGTTTCGCCACCAACTTCGCTTCACGCATCAACTGCAAAAATCTCGGTCCAACCGGTTTCCACCAACCGCTAATACTGCCATTCGCTAAAGTCTTCGATCCATCAGCCACTAACAACCCATGATCACAGAATATCTCAGTCCCTAAACCTTCGCACGCTTCACATGCCCCCAAATGCGAATTGTAAGAAAAATGCCGCGGACTCAAATCACCCATCACATATCCCGTCTTTGCATTCCGATAACTTGTCTGAAATCCAAGCTCATCCCATTGATCCTCTCCCGGTTCCATCACCAACACCCGCGCCTCATTGCCGCACAAGCGCAAACACGCATCCATACTATCCGCCAAGCGGGATGCCACGCCATCACGCAACACCAATCGATCCACCACAATTTCCACACTCTGCGGATGCTCCACAACAGCAGCTTGTTCCATCTCTAATAATTCTCCATTCACTCTGACCCTCACGTATCCCTGCCGCGTTAAATTCGCAAATAAAGTCCCCACATCAGCCATTTCTCCTCGATCCACAGGAGCTAATAAAATCAGCTTCGTTCCTTCAGGCTTCATCAATAAACTCGCCACGATCTCCGCAGGCCCCATTTTCTCCAACTTTTCGCCAGATTCTGGATCGTGCGGCACCCCAGCTGCGGCCCAGATAATTCTCAATAAATCGTAGATTTCCGTCACAGTTGCCACTGTCGAGCGCGGATGCAAAGCACCACACCGTTGTTCAATCGCGATAGCTGGACAAAGCCCCTCGATCCTATCCACATCCGGCTTTTCCATCTGATCCAGAAACTGCCGAGCATACATCGAGAGCGACTCCACATAGCGCCTTTGCCCTTCCGCATAGAGAGTATGAAACGCCAAAGATGACTTCCCACAACCACTTGGCCCAGTGATCACCACCAATTTACCTTTTGGAATCTCCACCGAAAAATTCTTCAAATTATGCTGTCGCGCGCCCTTAATAAGAATTTTCTCCACAAACCGACTTAAACCACGAAAGCCATGAATGAAAACAAAAAAACCACGCAAAAAAATTTGCGAAATCTGCGTAATCAGTGGTCAAAAAACTGCAAATTTGCCGCATATCTTAGACTGCGCGTAAGATGCTCTGCAATACAAATTTTCCCTTGTGAAAATCAAGAAAATCTCTCATTAGAAAATTAAAAAATCACACCCAAAAACACCTAAAAACCACTCCATTTCCACCATCGCAACAATTCCCGTTAAAAATCATTCAAACCAGACCGAAAAATGCAAAAAAACCATCGAAATGACCTTGATTGAGAAAAAAATCCCAAAAAAAGTAGGACGTGGAACACTGATAGAATCGATAAAAACAAAAAAAGTAGAAAATAATAGAGAAAAAACGTTGACCTAAATGAGAAACAATGTAGAGTTTGCCCCGCCGCGATTAAGTGTCCGGCACGTGAGAGACCGCTCAGTT
>CAMAYN010000114.1 GCA_945862285.1 Akkermansia muciniphila
CCTCGCAGGGTATATTACCCGCAACGGAGCTGACCTCGAAGCAAAGTTATACGATACGCTACAATCGCTCTTAGAAAAGCCTGACGCCGTTCAATCTGTCTGCGCTCACGGCTCCTATAAAGGCAAGTGATTTTGGCAAACAGTATAAATCGTCATAATAAGTAAATCGTCATAATAATCTTGGCAAATTCATAAACGAAAAATCGCGCATACCTCGATGGCTGCGGGTTTCTAAGTCGAAGAAATCGACAAATATATCGATATTTCAGGCAGCGAAACTCATGTAGATCGCTAGCACAACAACGATGAGAATCGCACTAGCAATTTTTGCTCCACCCCATGGAGTCATATCGATCGGAGATGAAGTTTTCAGACTCCATGCTGTGGGGCGTGGGGATATGCTTGCCCAAACAAACATAAACAAAATCAAGAAGGCAAAGACCACACCAAGGAAATGGAAGTTGTAAAGTAAGACAGAATCAACAGCTTTTTTTACTGAGGGGACAAAATACTTAACTGAAATAATCACCAACCCAAGTATCATGGCCCAAAAAGCTGCACTGCCTGGAACACGAGGATGAAGAAAGCCCATCACGACAACGGCAAAGATGGGAATGAAATAGATGGCGTTCATGTCTTGCAGATAAGCAAAAATGCTTTGCTGACCAGCTAGCAATGGTGCCACAAACATGGCAGCAATCGCAATCGAAATGACGAAAATTTTCGCCGCGCGTACTGTTTGCGACTCCGTACCTTTGGGGTTAATCACATTGCTGTAAAGACCAATGCTAAATAGAGCGGAAGTGCTGTTTAGCGCGGCATTGAATGAACTAAGGATCGCTCCGATCATCACAGCGGCGAAAAAGCCTACGAATTGGGGAGGCAGCACTTCGCGAACCAATGTTCCATAGGCCATGTCATTTGAAATGCCATCCTTGGCGAACAAATGCCACGCAATAACTCCAGGAATGACTAGGTAGATCGGTCCGAGAAGCTTGAGAAGTCCGGTTAGCAATACTCCTTTTTGCCCTTCGGCGAGACTGCTTGCACCGAATGTTCTTTGAATGATTTGTTGGTTCGTGCACCAATAAAATAAATTCAGCAACGCGACACCCGTAAACAGCGTGCTGAACGGGACTGATGTATTAGAATCGCCTAACGAATTAAGCTTCGCACCACTTGCTTGTTTCAGCGTGGCCCAACCTTCTGCAATCCCGTGGCCATCACTCACACGATTCAAGGCAAAATACACAATCATAAAACCGCCAATTAAGAGACCTACACCGTTAATCGTATCGAGAACAGCAAGCGTTTTCATGCCACCAAGCCGTGAGTAAAAGCTCCCCATAATGCCGATTAAGAATACAGTCCCCCATAAAATCGCTGTATCTGGCTGAACTTGTGATCCCAGAAACTGAAATGGTTCTGTAATGCCTGTGAGTGTTTTCAAATCCAGCATTTGCGAAAGTCCCACAGCTCCCGAATAGAGAATAATCGGAATGAGCAAAAATGCGTAGGCCAGCAAAAAGATCATATTGGCAAGCGATTGAGTTTTTTTATCGAATCGCTCTTCAAGTAATTGCGGCACAGTGGTTATCCCTGCTCGCAGAAAGCGAGGCAGGAAAAATAATGCCATAAGAACAAGTGCGACGACGGCGACTACTTCCCATGCCATCACGCAGAGACCGTCTTTGAATGCCGCGCCGTTTAGCCCCACCATTTGCTCGGTCGATAAATTGGTTAGCAGCAATGACCCTGCAATCACGGGATATGTAAGCGTTCTTCCACCGAGAAAGAATCCGTCGCTGGAACTTTTATCGTCCTTTCGCGTGAGGTAGATGGTGAGGAGTGCAGCAAATATGGTGAAGCCTAAGAATGATGTTAGTATCATGGTGTGTTTTTTCGATTAGTGGTTATAATAATGAAAATTGGTAAATCGTTTTATGTTGATAGATTTCTCCTGGACGAAGAACGGCGCTGGGGAAGTGGGAATGGTTGGGAGCATCGGGAAAATTTTCCGTTTCCAGACAAAATCCGCTGCGGAATGGATACGCAATGCCATATTTCCCGATGGCTGAACCGTCGAGGAAATTTCCCGTGTAAAAATGTACCCCCGGTTGATTGGTGAAAACCTCCATCACTCGTCCTGATGAGGCTTCCGTAACTCGTGCTGCTTGACGCATGGCTTCTCTGGCAGGAAAAACCCAGCAATGGTCGTAACCGCGGGCGATGGTGAGGGGGAGTTCATCGGCATTGATGGCTTCACCGATTTTTCGTGGATTTTGGAAATCCATAGCTGTTCCGGTGACGCCCGCCAATTTGCCAGTAGGAATCATTCCAGCATCGGTCGGTAAAAAGGCATCGGCAAAAATTTGCATCTCGTGATTCTCAATGCTGTGGCTTGGATCGCCTGAAAGATTCCAATAGGTATGCTGAACAATATTGATGATCGTCGGCGCATCTGTTGTAGCCTCGGCCTGCCAGATGAGTTCGTTTTGATCGGTGAGGGAATAAGTGACTTTTATTTGAAGATTTCCTGGATAACCTTCTTCTCCAGCGGGGGAAAAATAGGAAAATTCCACGCCACTCGCCGTCTGTTGGCCGCACCAGAGAACTTGATCAAAACCGCGCACCCCGCCATGCAAGTGGCAAGGAATCCCGCTGGGCTCATTGTTGGTGGCTAAGGAGTAATTTTTGCCATCGAGCGAAAACTTCCCGTGGGCGATGCGATTCCCGAAACGCCCGACTGTGGCACCGAAGTAGGCAGGATTTTTCATCCATCCTGCGAGATCATCAAATCCTAAAGTCAGGTCGGCAAGATTTCCTTGGAGATCTGGAACTTCCATAGAAACCAAGATTGCACCCCACTCCGTCACTCGCGCTTTGAGTCCGTTGCAATTCGTCAGGGTGAAGGTTTTCACTTCACGACCATCTGGCATGTTTCCAAAAATTTCCACAGTGATAATGATGTGCTAGCGCAGAGGGTTATGGGTTCAATGAGACGAGCCATGGTTTACGAAAACTCATCAGGCTTGCCAATAAGAATTTTCATCATTCTCGTCATCACTAAACTTTCGCATTGTTGCGGTATTTATTGTTGCACCATGAATTGCAAAATTCGGGCAAGTCGGCAAATGATGTGGCTTGCTCAGTAGGGTGCTTTGGCTTTACCGCCGGGGAGGAAAATCTATCGGGTTGTCGATTTTTCGATATGGATCGAACCTTGATGTTTCGCACCTGGTTTGATGAGAATATTTGCCGCTGTGATATTGCCGATCACAGCGGCATTTTTTTCGATGGTGACACCGCCCGTAGCGATGATAGAGCCGTGAAGGCGGCCCATGATGAGAGCGCTGTGCGTGTGAATGGCGCTTGGACTTTCGATCATGTGGGACTCTTCAATTTCCAGCTCGCGACATTGAAGTGTGCCGACAATTTTTGCCGAGTTACGGAATCGCACTTCTCCCGTGCAGTAAGCGGATGCTTGAAACCTTCCTTCGCAAAGTAAGTCATGGCAAGAGATATGGTTGCCATGGACATGGGCATTTTTTGTGATGTGAACGTTCCCGCAAGTTTGAATTCTATTTTGCCAATCGGCATCAATTTGATAGTCTTGGAGTAATAAATAGTGCCCGCAATGGAGACAGTGGGCAGACCCGCGTGTTGGACGAACGTTTTGGGATTTATGGCAATGCGGGCAGTGAATGGTAATGCGATTTACGGGATCGATGTTGTTTTTCGACGAAGAAAAAACCTGTTTCCGATGATTGAGATGGTTCAATTCGGCAGATTGGAAAAATCGTTTCCAGAAGGATGGAGGTTTAGGCGCACGAATATCCCATTCCGTGGCGGGAGGCGTCGGGGTAGGGTGAGACATTGTGACCTTCTGCGGTCTTTTCACCGAATGACCTTCTTGGACTGAAATGCCAGAATTACATTTCCGACAAATGGTAGAAATAACGAATTCGGGTTCGAGTTGAACGTGATCACAGTGGGGGCATGTGATTTGTATTTTCGGGAGTGTCGATTTCCGAAACATAAATCCGTGCCACTTCATTCAATGCTCGGAAGCATCGATTTTTTAAAGAAAAGGAGAAATTATACGCCGGGGAGCTTAGGCGATTCATCTTGCTTTGGAGCCTCCGCAGGTTTATTGCCGGCAACTGGCGCGGATGTGGGAGTTCCTACGGTAGCTTTACCAACAAGGATGGCACCTGGCTCCATAGCGAGGATTTTTGCTTTGATGTCACCGACGACTTCTGATCCCGCTTTGAGATCAACGCGTTCCGTGGCGGTGATATTGCCGTGAACTTTCCCGTGAACAGTGACGCAGTTGGTGCGAATTTCTGACCTGATGCGAGCATTTTCACCAACGGTGAGATTTCCATCTGAAGTGATCTCACCTTCGATGCGACCGTCAACAATCAAGTCGTTAGTAAATTTAAGAGTGCCTTTGATTTCCACGTCGGTAGATAGCACGTTTCTTGTGGGGGCGGATGCTGGACGAGGAGCTGCAGCTTGGGGTACTTGTTGTGGAGCTGGCGTGGGCGCGCTGGCGTTTGCGGCAGATGATGCGACAGCAGCAGCGAATGAAGGAGTTGGCGCAGATGGTGCTGGGGTGTTATCGCCAGGTTTTTGACCGCTAAATTTTTGGAACATAATCGTAGTAAGTATAAAAGGTTGTTAGGTGGAATGAATTGTAAAAAAATGTTGTTACCTAGGTAATTCAGGTTCGGGATTTTTTTCAGGCTCGAATAATGTTGGTTTCGGCATGGATTGCGGATCGAGAGTCAACGACTCAAGTTTGGGTAACTCAGGTGCTTCAGGAAGCGTGATGGATGCTGGAGGTGGTGGGGGTGGCGCGTCAACTTCGGTGGGGTCTTGGAAAGAGATAAATCTGATTCTTTCTTGTGCTGTTTGCTTGAGTTTGCTCTTCTCGAACTTGGTCTCTACCTCTTGGTAGTAGCCTTTTGCTTTATCCATCTCCTTGTTCTTCATCGCTAAGTCACCGAGTGCAATCATGGCATTCGGAGCGAGAAAGGCGGATGAAGCATCGCTAATCACTTCCTCGTAGAGCGCGGCGGCATCTGCTGTTTTTCCTTGAACGACGAGGGCGTTTGCAAGTTTCATACGACTCAATGCAACAACGGGGTGTTGCGGATATTTTCCGATGATTTCCTTCAGTGAATTAATGGCGGAATCTTGCTCGCCAGACTCCCAGAGCTTTTCGGCGCGGAGAAAAGCCGCCGTTGCCGCACTGGGCGAATCAGGAAATTGCGTTTGCACAGACTCCAGGGATGCAAGATCCGTTGCGGCAATTAGTGCGCCCGCAGCTTCGGCATTTGTGTCAGCTTTGATGCTTT
This sequence comes from Akkermansia muciniphila, assembly GCA_945862285.1. GTDB lineage: Bacteria > Verrucomicrobiota > Verrucomicrobiia > Verrucomicrobiales > Akkermansiaceae > UBA956. Next base: position 5,364 of record CAMAYN010000114.1, read on the forward strand.
GCATCACACTGTAGCCACCGATACCGACGGCAACAGCGATGGTGCCTACTAAGAGGAGCTTCTGATTTTTTTCGAGAAATAGCTCAAATTTGCTTGGTCCATGGAGGATTTCGCCAATGGGTGAGGCAGATGAGGCATCGGGTGTAAGGGAATCGGACATTCTTGTGAGGCGGTATATTGCCGAACCATACGGCTGAAATCAATGGGAACTTTTACTTTTTTTCTGTTTTGTGGATGGACGGGAGCACCGAGCGACAGTAAGTTTCCTCCCCGATGGCAAAGAAACTCTACGTAATATCCGGAGAACACAGCGGCGATGCCCACGGGGCAGGATTACTGGAGTCCTTGTTGATGGAGTTTCCCGACTTGATTGTGGCGGGCGCAGGCGGGCCAAAAATGCAGGCACTTGCAGGAAATCGACTGAGAAATTGGGTAGAGGATGCCGCCGTGATGGGATTCTGGGAAGTATTGAAGCACTACGGTTGGTTCAAGGCGAAATTTGATGAAATGCTTAGGGAAATCGTAGAATTACAACCCGAGGTTTTGCTTTTGATTGATTATCCTGGATATAATTTGCGCTTTGCCAAAGCAGTGAGAGCGAATCTTCCGAAGACGCGCATCATTTATTACATCAGCCCGCAAGTGTGGGCTTGGAATCGCGGACGCATCCCTAGCATGGCACGCTGTCTTGATGAAATGATGTGTTTGTTCCCTTTTGAAGTGGAACTTTTCTCTGCTGCGGGCCTGAAAACAAGCTGTGTGGGGCATCCCTTGATTGATGAATTGCAATTGGCAAAAGAAAATGGCGCTAGAGAAAGTGATCTAGTGGGCTTGTTTCCCGGAAGTCGTGAACGTGAAGTAAGTAGGTTATTTTCGCCGATGCTTGAAGCAGTTGTCATGCTCATCAAGCAAGGAGCAAACTTACGCTTCGAAGCCGCGGCGGCATCAGAACGACTCGCGAAATACATGGAAAATCTCGTCAAACAATATGGTTTAGAAAAACATGTTACGATTTCCGTAGGCAAAAGCCATTCATTGATGCAACGAGCAAGTTGTGGCGTGGTGGCAAGCGGCACAGCAACGCTGGAAGCAGCCTACTTTGGCTTGCCTTACGGTCTAGTGTATAAAGTGGCATGGCCCACTTATTTCCTTGGGCGTATGTTAATTAAAGTCCCTTTCATCGGCTTGGTGAACATTATTGCGCAACGCCAAGTGGTGAGTGAATGGATTCAATCTGATGCCAGTGCCAGCAACTTGGCCTTTGCCATAAAGCGCTGGATTGATCATCCCGAAGAGGCAAATCAATTATCCCATGAACTTCGATCCGTAGCAGAAATGCTTGGTGGTGCTGGTGCCCATGCGCGTGCCGCAGGAGTGGTCGCAAACTGGCTGAAAGAGAATCATTGATTTACGTTCAAAAAAAATTGAACTTCCCGCACGATGCGTCATTATCGCCGTGCATTAGTGGCGATTATCCTTCATGACAGAATTAAATGAAATCGAAATGACTGTGGTAAATTGGTTTGCGGACGGGGTAAAAGTCCTTGGTATGCCGCGCTCATTGGGTGAAATTTACGGCTTGTTATTTATCTCGAAGAAAGCTTTGGCACTCGATGATTTTGTTGAAAAACTTTCTCTCAGTAAGGGATCAGCAAGCCAAGGCCTAAATATGCTCCATAGCTTAGGTGCCATCAAGAAAACGGAACAGAGCGCGAATCGCAAAGTTCATTATGAAGCTGATACAGAGTTAAAAATACTCGTGGGCGGATTTATTCGCGAGCAAGTGCGTCCCCATCTCGAAAGTGGCAGAAAAAAAGTAAAAGATTTGAAAAATCTCATAAAAAAACAAGGACCATCCTCTGATGGTGACTTCTATCAAAACCGGATTGATAAGATGGATCGATGGATGGATCGCGGAAGAATCGTAGCGCCTATGCTACAAAAGCTATTGGGAGAATAAGGGTAATGGATTTAAAATGGTATTGTTTACGCACGCAGACGAAGCGCGAAAAATTAGCCGCAGCAAAATTGCGGGTGATCGAGGGAGTCGAAGTTTTTTGCCCCATCTTGCGTTACCGCAAAAGCACAAGACGTGGCAAAATATGGTGGGAAGAAGCATTATTTCCAGGATACGTTTTGTGTCGTTTTGATTTAGACCAGCACATGCGCTATGTCGATTTCAGCCAAGGAGTGCGTGGCTTGATTAAATTTGGGAACTCGGTCCCACACATGCCGAATTGGTTTATGGACATGCTGATTAAGGATTGGAACTCGCAAGCCGATACAGAAGTCCTCACACTGAAACCGCAAATCGAACTCGGTGATGAAGTAGAATTAGCCACAGGTCCACTGCAAGGTATGAAAGGCGTGATCGTGGACATTCGTCCAGGCGCGGAACGCATTAAAGTTTTGCTTGAATTTTTGGGACAAGAACAAGCCGTGGATTGTGACTTGTTTGACATCTTGCTACCACGCAAGCCACTGCCAGAAATGTAATATTACCGATTGACGCATTCGAGATTTCAGAGAGATGAATCCATGGCTTGTGCTTCGATCGATTGCAAGTAAGCAATTTTGTCTTCAGAAGTCGGCTCTCCGCCAAGCTGATTGAGCAGGGATTGCCATTCTTCTTCATGTCCGCCATGGCTAAGGGGAAACCGCGTGGCTTGTTGAAGAAGCATCTGCAGCGCCAGCCAATCGCCTAGCCAGAGATGAGCCATCGTGTGTGCTATGATGACCGCTTCTGACGGAGATCCAGATGTGGCGGCTTGTTTCCATTCGAGTGACATTCCCTGCGGATGTGTTAGAATCGATGGAACGTATCGATTGGCTCGCAATGCCTGATCGAGTGCGTGCATGGCAGGACGCAGGATTTCGCTCTCATCCATTTCGTCGATTTCTTCCCCTTGTGCCAATTTCATCTCGCGCATGTCAGTACATTCAAGTATCGCTAGAATGCCCTTTTGATAAAGGGCAAAAGCGTCGTTACGTAAGCGATTCTCGTGCAGTTCACGCGCATCAGCAACGAGACCTCGAGCCACCAGCAGGCAAAATAATTTATCAAACGCACCTGAATGATCTAGGGGATCAGCGCGCAGAATTTTACGATACGTTAACTCCGCAGCTTCGCCTTGCATGAGCCATTCTTGGCACGCCGCCAATCCCATGAGCGCCATCGTGTACAGATGAAGCGGTGATTCTTCCCATGCGACATCGGCACCCTCGCAATCTATGATGGCTGAAGCAAAAAACCTTTCGCCAACCCGTATAGCTCGTTCGTAAATTTTGATTGCTTCTTCCGGTGTTTCGACTTGTTCTGCGGCATGCAGAAGGCCCTTGAGATGACTTTCTGCAGGCGAGTGTTGATCAAAAAATTCTTCAATATCCAAGCCTTCGCTCATTGACTTCAACCACGCTTCCGCTTCCACCGCTGATTCAAATCCTTGCTCTGCGCAAATGACATCGAGCTGACGCAGCCATGTTTCGATCGAATGTGACATGGCCTTTATGTGCTTCTATTGGCATCCAGTGTCAAGAATACTCCCATTCCCATCACAAACTCGCGCTTCGTACTTGTTTTCTGTGAAAAAAAAGTCTGTGATTTTTCCGCATGAAAAAACTCTTACTCTTTGCCGCCGTTTGCACTCTCCATTCTTGTGCGACTATCTCGGAAAAACCCACCACCCAAAAACCTGGATACGTGGATCATGTGGTGCTGATGTGGATGAAAAATCCAACCAACCAAGGCCAGCGCGAACAACTAGTGGCTGCAGTGGAACGATTAAGAAAAATCGCTGTGATTGATGAAATTGCCCATGGCAAAGCACTGGCGAGCGAGCGCCCCGTGGTGGACGATTCCTTTGATTTAGGCTTACTCGTGCGCTTCCCCGATGCTGCTGCATTGCATTCATACGAAATCGATCCTCTTCATCAAAAAGAAGTGAAAGATGTCCTGCGCCCACTGACGCGCAAAATCCAAGTCTATGACATCGTGCGTTGAAGAACACAGGATGATAGAATCTCAGATCGCATACTCTTGCCCTGGTGTAGGTACGATCGCTTTGGTCGATGGTAGATGCTCTTTCAACTGCGCAGCAAACCATGCCACCGCATCGTCATCACCGTGAACGAGAAATGTTGTCGCCGGGCGCACTTTGATAATGTATTCGAGAATTTCCTCTCTCGTCGCGTGACCAGAAAAGTCAAAAGTTTCCACATCACAAAGCAATGGCACGCGTGGCAAACGGGAATCCATGGTGATCAAATCGCCTTTTGCAGCAGTCTTGATACGATACCCCGGCGTTTCTGAATCGGTATAGCCAACGAAGAAAATCGCATTTTTTTGATTTTCCATGAATCCCTGTGCAGCAAAGGTATTCGATGCGGTATTTTCCGACATCATGCCGCTCGACAAAGCATAAATACAACCAGGATGAAGCGGAATGGGGCCTCTGCGCTTGCGATTGCCTGTTTCCAGTTTCATATCGTGCATGATCTCAAAGTCAGGAAAATGCCTCCTTGAACCTTTGAGGTGGCGATCATAAATCAGCGTCATTTTCGTGCTCAATCCACCGATATAGACGGGCGTTTTGCGCGGAATGAGCTTTTTGCTTTTGAACTGGTGAATCATCGTCAGCAATTCTTGCGTTTTGCCGATGGCAAAAACGGGAATCAATACAGACCCGCGGCGTTCGATGACGGCACGGATGGCTTCGGCGATGCGCCTTTCCTCATTCGCCCGTGTGTATTCTGCCGCACGCTGTTGCGCTCCACGGGTCGTTTCTACGATCAAGGCATCCACAGACTCTTCCGGCAGTCTCGCTCCTTTGAGCAGTGTGTGACCTGCAAAGCTAATGTCACCCGTATAGAGAACTCGCTTCCCTTCCCCTTCGATAGTGATGGCTGCGGATCCTAGAATATGCCCTGCATCATGAAACGTGCCGCGCAACGTGCCATTAGCATCAAGGTCGAAGGGTTTCTCGTAGTGGCGCTGCTCGAAACGTGATTCCAGCTCTTCGAGTTCTTCGTGATGAAAAAGCGGATAATCATTAATCCCTAATTCAATGCGCTTGCTACTCATCACATTGACGGAGTTGTGTAGCATCGCGATGGCGAGATCACGGGTGGAGGGTGTCAGAAACAGTGGTGCAGATGGATGGCGTTTGAGCAGAAGAGGAATCGTACCCGTATGATCAAGGTGCGCATGCGATAAAACGGCGGCATCAATGGTATCTTCCTCAACGAATTCGAGATGCGGGATCGCCTCTTCGCCCTCGTGCTTCGGATGCATACCGCTATCGAGCACAACTCGCGCTTTGCCGGAGTCAATTAGATAAGAATTGGCACCGATACCGGCATGCCTACACAAACTTTTAAAAATCATTGAATCGAAAAAAATTACAGAATGGGACGCAATGCTCTCAATCTTTGTCTGTTAGCGTTGCTTAGGAAGAGTGTGCCATCAATTTCTACAAATAGCGAATCATTTTTTAAACGCGATCCCATCGTAGGGCGATTGGCTTGATCTCCGCAAATCCGCGTCACAACTTCATTCAAAATAGCCCTACACAAAAATGCTCTGATAGGCGCGTGAAAACACCAATTACCATCAAATGCCCGCAGAAGAACACCTCCTTGGTTCAGGCAACGAGGCAGGAGATTGCCTATACCAATTGATCCTCGAAGACGGATGCCCCGTCGCCATGATCCCCGCCACTGGCCAAAAAGAAGACAGCGAGGCCAGAGAAGCGCGCGCCCTACTCGCCTCGACCCAGTCCGCCTCGAAAACGCACTAGGGTCGGTGAGGAAGAGGAGGTTGTTGGTATCGGTGCTGGTGTCGAGGTTTTACACCTTCAAATCCCGCATACTCCACAACACGCCCCTCGCCGAGGCCGCATTTCCCTTCATTCGCCGGGCCCCGTCTTTTCGCTTCTCACTAAATCGCTCTCGCGCCTTGGTAAACGCCTCATTCACAAATGCCTTGCTCCCAATCACTGCACCTGCCGTGAAATACCTGACTCGATGACATAACATCTCCGCCACTTTCAACTCTGGCAGCACCGTATCGTTATCCCCCACCCCGGCATCTGATTCCACACTGGACGGCGCATTTTTAGCCGCCTCCAACTCTTCCTT
>CAMAYN010000115.1 GCA_945862285.1 Akkermansia muciniphila
GCATGCGAGAGAGGCGGAGTCCAGTCTGACCCTCGGGATTAAATCCTTGGTGAAGTCCTCGTTCGGTTTACTCCGCTTCTCCCACAAGCAAGGTGGATGGACACATTAACAGATGCTGTCAACCTGCCCGAAAGCGATCATACGAGTCCTCGCGCGGCAACATTTTTCTCTCGTTGCATAGTTTCTGGATGGTTTTAGCGTCTTTCTATTGTTTCACCTACCGACTCACGAAGCGAGTATGTTCAATTGTGAGAGACTTGGCAATCCTGATTTTCTCGCGCTAGCGGCTTTGAAGCCACTGGCAGTCATGCTGCTGGCTTCAAAGGCATAGAGAATGGCTTCGCGCTGCGCCTGGGACATGCGAGTGCGGACAAGGGCCTCACTACTTCGGATTTTGGGTCTAATGAAGTTACACGAAAAAACCACAGTAAAAACACGCTTGACTCATGAGCCAGCTTTTTTAAATTTTTTTTTGATTCTTCAATAAATAACATGAAATCGACAATACCTATGTTTTCCTACCTTGTCTCCGCAAGTATTCTGCTTAGCGTATCCCAGAGTTTCGCCGTATCGACAACATGGAATCGCAATGGGAATGGAAACTGGAACACCTCCAGTTATTGGACACCAAACACCATCCCGAACGCCGCTGGAGATGAAGCAAGCTTTACCAACAACATCACGGCAAATCGCACTGTCATTCTTACATCAAGTAGGACGATTGGCGTATTAAATATTGGCGATGCGGATGCAACCCATTCTTTTACCATCGCCGATAACGGAAATAACAACGCATTGATTTTCGACAACGACGGCAATGGTGCTCAATTGAATGAAACAGGTGCTCGTCAAGATACGATCGGCGCGCATATCAATCTGCTGGATAACCTTACGATCAATAATTCTGGTTCTCTAGTGATCGAGAGCACAATCTCTGGGGATTTTGGAATCACCAAGACAGGAAGTGGGGAACTTCTGATCTCTAGCTATTTCAATTCATACACGGGAGGTATCACCATCAATCAGGGAGAAGTTGCCATCGGTCATGAGAGCGCGCTTGGCACAGGAAACATCAAGCTCAATGGTGGAACAATAGCTCTTTTGTCCACAGGTTTGTCTTTTTCACTAGGCAGTGGTGACGGTCAACTGCAGGTCACTGGTGGCATCAGTGGATTTTCTGGCAGTTACGCACTATCCTTTAGCGACATCGTCTGGGGTTCGACGTATTTTAGTCCTACGGAACTTGTGCTACAGAGTAACTTTGCGCGATTAGATGACATTATCGAACTGTCTAGCAACATCGACCTCGGTGGCGCGAATCGCGTCATTCGATCCGATCAACAAGGCGGCAGCACAGCGGGGGGCAATGGATCCTTTATAGGAAATATTACCGGATCTGGAAAATTGACCAAAGTCGGAATAGGCCAACATATTTTTCAGGGCTACAACACCTACGATGGAGGAACGGATATTAATGAGGGTGTTCTGAGCTTTGACCACCTCGAAGCCATGCCTGCGACTGGCACTGTTACTGTCAAAACAGGCGCTACGTTAGGAGTTACTGTATCTTCTGGCGTTGATCCTGGTTATTGGACAATGGGGACGAATGGAGCAGGTTCCCTTGGAGGATTGCTTTCTGGTCTGGGGGGACAAACGGGAAGCAATGTGCTTTTTCAGGGGGATGTGGGACTTATGCTCAATGTTTATGATGAATCTACATATTCAGGCACTATAGGAAATGCTGGGGCGACGAATCTTTCTCTACTTATCAACAATCGTGAAGACGGCTCGCTCACATTATCGGGAAATAATTCCTATTCAGGAGCGACCTACGCGATAAAAGGAAGACTTACTGTTTCCTCGCTCGCTAATGCTGGCGCATCCAGCAGCATCGGCTCTTATGCGGCAGCAGGCCCATCGGGTTTGCTATTAGGTGGTCAACATGGCGGAAGCGCGACCCTCTCTTACACGGGAGGCACTGTCACGACGAATCGCGGCTTTACATTGCTCGGCACGGCCACAATCGATGTCGCCAGCACAAACGTAGCACTGACTATGGGCGACTTCCAAATACAACAAAACGACACTCTATCTATCACCGGCGGCACAGGTAGCAGCTTGGTGCTTGGCAACACGGCTCTCGATACGAACCATTTGAATATTCTCGCCGAAATCCCCGTTCAAATAGGCCACATGGAAGTCTCTGGAGCGGCAAGAACCATCAGCAACTACGGATCAGCACCGCTCACTCTAGGATCAATGAATTTGATTTCGAATCTCTCACTCCAAGGGAATTTTGCGGAAATTACAGGTAGTATCACTGGGGCAGGAAGTCTCACGAAGAATGGAAATCCCACGGTGTTAACTCTATCGCACTCTAACACTTAAAGTGGCTGAACCACTATCACGCAAGGTGCGCTGCTCGCCAACAATAGCAGTGGTAGCGCCACGGGAAGTGGATCAGTGACAGTCGGCATAAGCGGCACATTAGGTGGCACTGGCGCAATCAGTGGCACCGTTTATGCATCAGGCATCTTGGCTCCTGGAGCAGACGCTGGGAACATAGGCAACCTCGCTGTAGGCACCACATTTTGGAATGGTGGTGCTACCAAGACTTGGAATTTTGATTTAGCTGCTACCTCGGAATCCTCTGATCTACTTTCCATCATCGGAGACTTCAATAAAGGTAGTGGAACAACCTTCAAATTCGATTTCATGGGTTCATCACCCGATGCTGGAGGAAATGTCTATACACTTATAACATGGACTGGAGATACAAATTTTTTGGAAACCGATTTCAGTTTTCAAGGGCTTACAGGTAGCTTCAACAGTGGATCATTTTCCATAACAGCAAATAGCCTCCAATTTACTGTTGTGCCAGAGCCAAGCGGCTCACTCGTAGCTATCCTCTTTGCTGTAGCAGGACTTCGTCATCGCCGTCGCGCTTCAATTTACGCCCCTAGCGCGAGGGGGTGATCCGCCACGCAAATCGTCTTTCCACTTGCAGACTCGAAACATTCGGTTCCTGAATTTTCTTTGACAAGAAAAGATGGCTTATCGAAAGCGCTTCGCTCCCTACGATATGCGATTCCCCTGAAAGAGATCGTGATTGCAAGCGTGTGTTTGCTGCGGTTTACGTTACTTATGCCGAGATCCGAAGTAGAGCGCCAGAAAGTCGCTGCTAGGCTTAGATGTGCAAGGCATTTCATGGCTGGAGCGGGCTGCATCCAAAGATGCTGACCCAAGGTCTGAAATGCCTTGCTCGGCAAATGGTGGCGGCGAATGGTGGCGTGATACAGCGGATTTCGGGTTATTGTCAGCCATCGTCGCCGATGCTCTCTGTAGGGCACGCGATGCGCGCTTCTTCCGCGGCAGTAATTTCCTCGGGAGTGAAGGGCTGTTTCCACACGTAGGAAAGTCCTTCCTCGTCGTCGCGTGTGAAGATTTGCGGAGCAAGTTCCCGGCACAGTCTGAATGATTCATCGTAGTCATAAGCGTCGTAGGACGCTTACGGAGTGGATGTTTTTGATGAGGTTGCTGTTGGCCTCGTAACCTTAAACAAAATTCCCGAAGGATAAATGCGGTTTTCTTTGGCTTTACAATGACTCCTTCTATTTCTGCGGGAAGTTGTCATGCGGGAAGTTGTCATGGAGCCATGATCGGCAGCAGAAATATTTTTCAATGCACAAATCAAAGCACTTTACGATCCGGTTTCCAATTTTTTAAGCCGCGCCTTGAGATAATCGGCACAGGGCACTTCTGCAGCGCCCTTGAGCTTGATCAAATACGGTTTGCCAGTGGTTGAAGATTTGGATGCCGCTTTTTCGATGAAATCATTCGCGGTAACGATGTCCTTTTTATTTGCGTCCCACTTGCCACGCAGAAATTTCACCGCATTCTTTGCGGAATAGCTGCTGCCATTGCGAATAAAAGTCGCGTCTTCTAAACCTTCAATATGACTCAGCAATGAGTTAATTTTTTCGTTTTCCGAGGCAGCTTCAGCGGCGGGTGCATGGAAAAACAACGAAACAAATGCGACAAATAAATGGATGATGAAAGTTTTGCGAGAGTTCATGTGTTGCGAAAATATTGCAGAATGATGCTTTTTGTCGATCCATTTCTGCCATGTAAAAAACTCATGAGAAATCCGTATTTTTTCACAGCTTGCCTAACAATCCCGTATGCGTATTCCGAAACAGAAAAGACTTGGTTTGGCGAAGCAAAGAGTTGGGTTTGAAAGCAAAATAAGTCGGGAACAAGAATATCATAGACGTCAGTCGCGCGATACTTTATGAAAACTCCTAGATTTCATGAAGTCATTTTCTCCAAAATATTTACCCTGCCTAGCGTTATGTTTTATGCCTCTTGCGATGGCACAGGATGAACCGCCAGAGATTTATACATCACAAAACGTCACGCTGACCCTTACGGAAAGCGTGGAAACACCGACACTCATTGCCAAGGATGACAATGGTAATGCGCTCACAGGAAGTAGCGCAGGAAAGGCAAGTTATAATACCTACAAAAAAGAGACCTATGATCGCTCCGGCAATCTCGTAAAGCGACTCGAAGCAACGGAATACGGACAGAGCATCGTTAAACGAAGAATCTCAAATCGGGAAATTTTACTAGATTTAGTTTCTGATGGAATTATCTCCACGATAACAGGATACTCTATCGTTTACATAGAGCGGCACAAGGGCTTTGGATTCGAAGACGAAGGAAGTCACCAAGAATTGGGGAAATTTTATGTCACAAAACGCGGTGAAACGCCGATCGATATTAATTCCCGCATGTATTTGAGCGTATCTCCCGAGAAGCAAAGCATCGGCGGTGCTTCTACTGCTTTTACTGGCAACGTGAGGACGGAAACAAATCGATTGGAGCAGTTAACAGGCTTTAACCTCACCCTAAAAAGTAATGGAATCAACATTGTGAGCCTGCATTTTGAGTCGAACGCTTATAAAATGAGCCTGATCGGCTCTTTCCAATGGAGAGCGGGTGTTAAAATCGCAGGTCGGTCTCCTGATCAAGCTTTCTACGATCTCCCTGAGGCTGTAACGATGGGATCTATGCTCGGCATGCGAGTCTATGAACAGCAAGAGAAACTCTCCGTCATGGATGGTAGTCTCATCATGGGCACGGCCACGGTCATTCCTGCGCCATAATACCTTACTGTACCTGATGAAGGATTCCACCCTGTGTATCAAGGCCAGATTTTTTGCTTGACCAAGAATGCCTTGCCCGCTTGGCTGTGCCGCGTGATTATGGAATAAAACGGAGTTATGCAGCTACTACCGATTTGATCAATGATGCTTTACTTGTGAATTTCATTGAAAAAACAATAAATTTAATTCCGTAACACTACACTACTATCTTTTACAAATCATGGATTTCACTTCACCGCTTTGGTATATATGCTATCTCGCTGTCTTAATCGGCATGTCGGGGTATGGTTTTCATCGTCTGACGATTTTGTACTTGTACACGAAACATAAAAACGACATACCTCAGCCAAAAGAAGAATTCAAAGAATTGCCTCTCATTACTGTGCAGTTGCCGGTTTTTAATGAAATGCATGTCGTGGATCGCCTCTTGGATAGCGTCGCCGCCATGGATTACCCCAAGGAAAAATTACAAATTCAGATCATTGACGATTCCACGGATGAAACGACAGCGATTTGCGCCGAAGGTGCCGCACGCTTGCGAGCCATGGGATTCGATGCAGAAATGATTCATCGCGATGACCGCACCGGATACAAAGCGGGAGCTCTCGAAAACGCAACACAATTTGCCAAAGGCGACTTCCTCTTCATCCTGGATGCGGACTTTGTGCCAAAACCTGATGTTCTGCAAAAGACCATTCACTATTTCACTGATGAAAAAGTAGGCTTGATCCAGACGCGCTGGGGGCATCTGAATCGCACCTATAACGTCCTGACCCGTGTTCAGGCCATGTTTCTTGATGGACACCTCGAGCTGGAACAAACAGCGAGAAATCGTTCGGGGCGCTTCTTTACCTTCAACGGTACGGCGGGCATGTGGCGCAAATCATGCATCGAAGACGCAGGGGGCTGGGAGCATGACACTCTGACCGAGGACATGGATTTATCGTATCGCGCCCAATTAAAGGGTTGGCGTTTTGTGTTTTTAAACAACGTGGAAACTCCCGCCGAGCTTCCCGTGGATATGGATGGATTCAAGAGCCAACAACATCGCTGGACGAAGGGCTCGATCCAAGTTTGCAAAAAAGTCTTACCGGCCATTTGGCGCAGTGATGTTTCACTAGCCATAAAGCTCGAAGCGACCGCGCATCTCACCTCGAATTTTGCCTATCTTGCTTTAATTTGCTTGTGCTTTTTGATCTATCCAAACCAGCATTCCAAGATTGATCTTGGTCCCGTAGGTTACTATCTCATCAACGGCACGATCTTTTTCTTCACCACAGTTTCGATCTGTGCTTTCTATTTAACATCACAAAAGGCACTACGCCCCGATGCATGGTGGAAAGAAATTCCTTATCTTCCTTTGCTCATGGCACTCGGCATCGGCATGGCGGTAAATAACGCAAAAGCCGTGCTCGAAGCCATCTTTAATCACCAAACCGCCTTTGTGCGCACACCGAAGTACGGCATTGACCAAAAACCCCGCACGGACTGGAAAAAAAGCAGTTATAAGGCCATGAAAACCCTTACTCCCGTGGTGGAACTACTCTTTGGCATCTTCTTCCTCTACGTTGTGGGCGAGGCTGCAATGAAAAAAAATTGGACCTCGACGTTTCTTTTGCTTCCCTTCCCCGTCGGGTTTTTCTACACGTCATTGTCTTCGTTAGCAATGATGATTCCTACACGCGTCGTGTCGGGTCTTGCTAATGGGGCATCCCCATCTAGCACTCCACATTCATGACGCTTCCATTTTCTTTACTTTTCAAAGGATTTAAAGGTTTTTGCGTATTTGCTATATCAGCAATTTTTCTCAGTCAGTGTACCACCAATTCTCCGGTTGTCATTGATCATGATTCCAAGATTGTTGTATCAGTGAAGGATCAAACCCTAGTGTTGACAAAAAATGGAGCTCCGGTGAAATCGTACAAGATTTCCACCTCCAAATTTGGTTTAGGGAGCAGTCGCGGGTCAAATCGAACCCCACTTGGGCATTTGGGAATTGCGAAAAAAATTGGCGATGGAAAGCCGAGTGGCACGGTATTTAAAAGTCGCAAACCCACTGGTGAGATCATAAAGCCGAATACTCCTGGTCGCGACCCGATCGTCTCACGAATCTTGTGGCTGTATGGCAAAGAATCTCATAATCGCAATACCTACCGTCGCTGCGTTTATATCCACGGCACACCCGAAGAATGTCGTCTGGGATCTCCCTGTTCGTACGGTTGCATTCGCATGTCATCGAAGGATGTCATCGATCTCTACAATCGAGTGGGCGTAGGCGCTGATGTGCAGATTATTCGTGGATCATTGCCTACCACAAGCACCAACCAGACGAAGGCGATGGCAAACGTCGCTAACGGAAAGAAGGATGGTTCTTAAATCATCGTTGCAGGTGTTATTTTTACTTTCTGTTGTTGCAGAGAATCAGAAGTTCTGCTAGGTATTTTTCATGCAACTTGAGCATGAAACACGCGATTGGACAGATCATACCGCCATGGTAGCGCCCGCATTAATGGGGACAGCAGCAGGGCTTTTACTCGGCGAAATGATGCATCGTGGTGCACGGCGCGGACTTGCCTTTGGCTTGCTGGCCTTAGGTGTCGCCGCCATAACTCCCTTCACCGTCGGGGAAATCAAGGAACGTATTAACAGCCCGAAAACTCGCCGTGGTTCGCAAAAACGCCTCAGTTCCATCCGCCACGCTGGCGCGGTAGGGCTCGATGATGTGGATGAAGAATTGCGCGAGCAAGGTTTGATCTAACGATTCGATTCTCTATCAGGCGAAAATGGCTATTACGAGCTATCTGCCGCGTCGTGCTTGCATGGGATATTTTTTTAGGGAATTCGAGATCAGCCATTTTGTGAAGGAAGTCATCAGGCTTGATGGGAGCGCGATGTATGCGAAACTTTTCTCGAGTATCAGCGGTGCCAATCAATGAAAAATTCGCCCATCCCCCCATTTGAGAGGCCCACAGTTGGGGGATTGTATTCGAGGATAAATTTGCTATTCTGTAACTCATGACCGCAACGCGCACATCCATCATTACCATTCTAGGGCTCATCACTACGGTAGCATTTGCCCAAGTTCAGAGCCCCATACAATCACCGGCCCGTCCTTACAATTTGGACATCGTCGAGCCGGTTCAATTGGCTGCCTCCGATGAAGCATCAAAAATCTTTCAAACAGAAGTATTGCCTGGCATGCTGAAACTGGCAAATCAGAGCCTTTCAGAGAAAGGTATTGCTTCCAATTTTAATTCGATCGCCTTAGACCCATCGAAACTCGTTCTCGCCCAAGACGCTACCGTACGAGTGTATTTTTTGAGTGAAGGTGCGGGTTTCCAAAATTCGCTGGGGATATCGACTACGGGCGGTAGTCCACGCGGAAAAGATGCCGAGTTAATCTTTCCCAATGCCAGCAGTGCTGAAGGCTACGGTGGAAGCAGATCTCTTGTGCGCTCAACTAATGAGCCACTTGCTCCAGGCGATTTCGTAAATCTAGGGAAATATTCGGCTGGAACTGCTCTAGACTTCTTCCTGATTGCCAATGGAGCTTTAGGTGGTAGGCAATTCTTTTCCACGAATGTCAGTCTGAACAGTGACGGTATCGTGCATGCCGTTAGCTTGGCTCCAAATGGATCTACTTACTTAGTCATCGGCTTTGAAGACCTGCTCGATGGTGGTGATCGGGACTTCAATGATCTCGTGTTTGCTGTAGAACTTGGCAAAGTGAATGTGCAAACGCTCGCTGCATTGAGCGCGCCCGAGCCGACGCTTGCGATGGGTGCCATTCTGACCATTGGCTTGCTGGCGGGCTGCACTCGTCGTAGATCGCCGCGAAAAATTGTTTTCTAACAATGACGGGAATCAAGTATGATGCCGGTCAGCGATGAGTAAGTCAGCTTGGAAAATTGTAGGAATTAGTGTTTTCATTCTACTGTTAGCGGGAGCAGGCGTATGGGCGTGGCGGCATTCCGTGATCAAAAAACGCGCTGAATGGTCGGCCAAAACCGTTTCAAAGGCGATTGATGCAGGGGATTTTACGACAGCCAAATCAGCGCTTGCCGCCATTTCCGATCCAATCGAAAGAGAGCATCAAGAAAAAGAAATCCGGCGCGCCCAGTTCAAGAATGCGATTGATCGCAGGGATGCTACAGAGATTCGGCAAGCGACTACTACTGACACGGCGAACGAGTTTTCACGAGAATTGTTAGAGCAGGCGGATCTGGTTTTAGCACGCGAGGCACTGTGGAGCCGTGATTTGGATTTGTGTACTACGCTGGTAGAACGATGGAAGAGCAAATCAGCACAACCAAGTTCTTGGGTTCTGATGTCTGCAGATCTAATTTTGGCTCAGGGAAACAGGCAGCAAGCCCTTGATTTTTTGGAGGCCGCGACCTTGGACGGAGAGGATGATGCTTTGCGACATGCGCGTATTGCTTTAATCAAAGCGCAACAGCCTTGGCTGGCAATGGCATCCATCGACGAGGGACTGAAAAAGAACCCACGAAATGCGGAGTTGCTTTCCTTCCGTGCGCAAATTCAAGAGGCGGCAGGGCGTATCGCAGATGCGCGATTGGACTATGTGGCAGCCGTGTTGAGTGATCCCGGCAGCCCTTTGCATCGTGATGTTCTGGCGAATTTCCAACTTCGCATTGGCGAGCCCTCGAATGCCGCAGATACTTGGCGGGATGCAGCAGAGACAACGAAACTCGGTATTTTTTCTTTCAAAGCATGGTTCTGGTCAAGGATTTGTGGCGTGCCGCTTTCACGACCCTTGCCAGAAATCAATCCGGCGGGATGGAGTGAACTGTTGAAGGAACTGAAAAATCTACCCCACGGAGCATTCATGACCTCTGATCTGGATCACGCAATGAGGGGGATTCGTGAACTCTCTCAGCGGCCAGAGATTTCCTGGTTGAAAGTGCTTGAAGACCTTCGCAACTCCCAATGGAAAAACGCTAAACAACGTCTCGAATCCGGTTTCCCTCGTTCCGCAGAATCCCTCGCTCCCGGGCTGGCGACTCGGCTGCTTGTGAACATCGCCGCTGTTGCAGGAAGTGATCCCCGCACCGCACTTGCGGGGAAGGAGCTGCCGACGCTCCCGCAGGAACCACATCCCTTTCTCCGCGAGTTCGAAGCCTGGAGAAAAGCCAAGTCAGACGAGAACGAAGCATTCACTGGTTGGTTATCAAATCCAGCTTCGCTTGTCGCCACTCTATTCGCTCACGGCTGGCATGGCGCCGCACTGGATGTGGGTGGTGGCGCAGGCCTCAAGCCCGTGGCAGGTGCTCCGGAGTGGTTTGATTTCGGCTACGCACGTTGTCTTTTGGTTCGAGACGGCTCAACAATCGCACGTCAATGGATCGAGTCGCTTGCCGCGCCAAGTGCTGCTGTGCAACTCACCCACGCGGAAATACTTCTCACCGGCGGAGCGGTGGAACTGGGCATGAAGAAGTTGGCCACGTTGGCATCTCAAGATAACATCCATGCAAGTCGCGCCGCGTGGTCTTTGGCGCTGGCTGAGCTTGATCGTGGAAATGCTGCTGAGGCCGCTCGATGGGTCACAGGAAATGCGGAATTGCTGGCGAGCGTAGCTGGGCGCGAAATTTTGGCCCGAGTAGCTCTAGTGAATGCCAAACCCGATGAAGCGCTTCGCGTTTATCGCGAGTTAGGCGATCAATCAACGGACGCCATGATCTATCTATCGAAAAACGCATACGCGGAAAAAAACTGGACGGAGGCGCGCAAATGGACCGGGGCCCTAGCTCGCCGTTTCCCCGCAGAACCACAATTCAGAAAAAACTTACTGCAAATTGATGAAGAATCTGCCAAGCCATGATGGGATCATTGAAAGCTGGAAAATTGGCTTTAGCGGGTTTGTTCGCTAGTGCCGTTTTGGTATGGTCGCGCGACACCGC
>CAMAYN010000116.1 GCA_945862285.1 Akkermansia muciniphila
GTTATTTCTCAGTTACCCGCTAATACGATTGGTTGCTGTGGAGGGAAATTTTTTGGCGCTTATCATTGCGGAGAAATTTCGGTGATTTGCCGTGTGGCTTGTAGGGTGTTTTTCATTAACATGGCGATGGTCATGGGGCCGACACCGCCAGGAACGGGGGTGATGGCGCGGCATTTGCTTGCTACTTCGTCGTAGGCCACATCGCCTACGAGGCGGAAACCGGATTTTTTCGTAGCATCCGCGATGCGGTTGATGCCTACGTCAATTACGACGGCGCCGTCTTTTACCCAATCGGCTCGTACCATTTCTGGTCGCCCGACGGCGGCGATGAGGATGTCTGCGCAGCGACAGATGGCTGGTAGGTCTTTTGAGCGTGAATGTGCCACGGTGACGGTAGCGTTGGCGTTTTTTGCCAGTAAAAGCAGTGCCATCGGTTTGCCAACGATCATGCTACGGCCTAGCACAACGGCGTTTGCACCTGAAGTATCGATGCCGGATGCGGCGAGCAAGCGCATGCAGCCTGCGGGTGTGCAGGGAACGAAGCCGGAGGGGTCTTCTAGCGTGAGTTTGGCGACATTTTGCGGGTGAAAGCCATCGACATCCTTGCGGGGATCGATGGCGCGAATGACGGTTTCTTCATCGATGTGGGGCGGTGGTGGGCTTTGCACGAGGATGCCGTGGATGCGGGGATCGGCATTGAGGCGGTGAACGACATCGAGAAGTTCTTGTTGGCTCGTCGTGGCGGGCAGGGTGATTTTTTCTGAATGAATGCCGAGGTCGTGGCAGGTTTTGACTTTGGAGCCGACATAGACGTGGGAGGCCGGATCATCGCCAACGAGGACGACGGCGAGTCCTGGGGTGATGCCATGGGCGAGGAGTGTGGCGGTTTCGCTACGGCATTCTTCGAGGACTTGGGCGGCTACGGATTTTCCATCAATGAGATTCATGTGGGCAGAGAATTACCGTGGTTGTGGGGTTTGGGAAAGGATGTTTTGGCAATTTTCGCAGATAGACTGGATGGTGGCATCATCGGCGCGGCGCGGCACCGAAATCGGTGCGTGGAGCTGGATGTGGATGGAGGAAAAGGGCCGAGGAATGCAAAAAGAATCCCATGTGGAGAGTCGCCACGCGTGCGAACATTCGACGGTTAAGAGCACGATGGGACGGCCAGTGAGTTGTGCGAGTTTAATAGCACCCGCTTGGAAATGGTTGGCGGGGCCACGCGGCCCATCGGGCGTAATAGCAACGTCTAATCCTGCGGCGATGGCTTTTTTTAGCTCAAGGAGAGCCGTGACACCGCGTCGTGATGACGAACCGCGGACGGAGGAAATTTGAAAAACCTTCATAAATGAGGCGATGATGGCACCGTCTTTGCTACTGCTTGTCAGGCAAGCTAGATCGCGGGGGCGGAAATGCAATTTATCCCATGCAAGGGTGCTAGGAAGAAGCCCGCCATGCCAAAAACATAGGATAAAGGGTTCTTTCATGAGATAGACTTGGTGGGGGTCATGAATCTGGCAGCGCATGGTGAGCGTGATGATTTTGGTGATCCATCCGGCGAGTGTTCCGAGGATGATTTCTTTCGTTCCTCCCTTGACGCTGAGGCGTTTTTCGATTTGTGGAAGGTCTGTCATGATAGTCAGCCGGTGGGCGATAAAGTGAATCAATACTGGCGTCGGCCAAAAATGGATGTGCCCACGCGGATGTGGGTAGCACCTTCTTCAATGGCCACTTCAAAGTCGCCGCTCATTCCCATGCTTAAGACGGGCAATGTGACGCTGTGGAGTGACTCGATTTGATCGCGTAATTCGCGCACACCTCGAAACCATTTTCTGGCTTGTTCGGGGTCTTCGACAGCGGGAGGCACGGTCATGAGTCCACAAATCTCCAGCCGCTCTAGCTGCAAAAGCGCAGCTGCATCTTGGTAAAGCTCTTCGGCAGAAAATCCCCCTTTGGAAAGTTCGCCTGCAAGATTGACTTGAAGTAACACACGGGGAAAAAGCCCAAGTTCTTTTGCTAGCTCGTTCGTGTAAGTCGCGAGGCGTAGGGAATCAATGCTATGGATGAGACAAAAATGCGGGAGGACTTTTCGCACTTTATTGCGTTGCAATGAGCCGATGTAGTGCCATTGCAAAGATTGGGGAAGGAGAGGGATTTTCGACTCGGCTTCTTGCCATCGGTTTTCGCCGAATTGTGTATGCCCGGCCTCGTAGGCGATTCTGACATCATCCGCTGGGAAATTTTTTGAAACGGCAATCAGTGTAATCTCGGCGGGATCACGCTTGCTGCGCTGGCAGGCGTGTTGCATGCGCTGCTTGATCTCGCTGAGATTTTGCTCGATGTGACTCACGATAATCCGCTGAGTACTATTTGATCGACCCTGTGATACGGGCTTCGCCATCGAGGCGAATCAAATCCGATAAAATGTGTAAGCCCTCGCGTTTCACAAGATCCAAGCCGCTAGGCCATTTTGGCGTATCGTCGAGGTCTTCTGTATCGCTCTTCGCCCGGCGCATGTATTCCTGGTTTTCTAAAGAAGGATCGACAAAACGAGCGGGATTTCCTTGGGCGATGTCGTCGAGAGTGAGTTTAAAAAATTTGAAGGTCTTTTTGTCTTCTTCTGCGATTTTCGCAAAGCGCTCTTTGCGTTCGATGTTGCGTTGCTTGCGGTCGGCTTCTGAGGTGGCGAGTTCCTTTTCTCGATCCGTTTTTTTCAAGCTCAGTTTGTTTTCTTTGACGCGTGTTTTTAATTCTTCAATGTCTTTGCGATTGTAGGCAATGTCTTGATCTTTCGCGATACGCTCTGCGGAAAGCTGCTGCAAACGCGGAAGGAATAGATTTTCCTTTGATAAGGGTTTAAAATTGGGAGCTTGGGGGATTTTATCAAAGGGCAGCACATGATCGAGGTGAGCTTCACCAATTTCAAGGGCATCAAAAATGGAAGGCAATACAATGTCAGAAGCGACGCCCTTAAGCTGTGTGCTATCACCCGATGGGCGGTAGAATTTTTGTAGGGTCACCTTCACCGTGCCGGCGCGATCTTTCCGAGAGAAGAATGGCATCCTACGGCCTACGTCCATGAGTTGTTGTACTGTGCCTTTGCCGAAGGTGGAGGAATCTCCCACGATAATGGCGCGGTTCGTATCTTGTAAAGCACCGGCGAGGATTTCGCTGGCAGAAGCGCTGGTCTTATCTGTCAAGACTACCAAGGGGCCATTATAAATCGGCTCATTTTGAGCAGAATTATTAACCTTGATATTCTCCATGCCATCTTTCACTTGCACAACGGGTCCTGGCTGATTGAAGAAACCGGTGATTTTCCGAACTTCTTCCAGAGATCCGCCACCGTTGCCGCGTAGATCGATGATGAGGCCAGAAATATTTTCCTTCATGAGCCCACGCAGCAGTTTCTCCATATCCCGGGAGCAACTGGCAGAATCGTCTTCAAAATCCATGTAAAACGAAGGTAAAGTGATCCAACCGAGTTTTTGATCGCGGCCATCCTTCGAAATTTGGATGATTTCGGCATTGGCTTGTTCGTCCTTCATTTCAACCGTATCGCGCACGATGGTGATGAATTTTGTTTCACCCGCTGGTGCGCCTGCAGGTTCTACTTTCAGTCGAACCTCGGTTTTGAGTTTGCCACGAATCAGATCAACGACTTTGTCCAATTTCATGAACATGATGTCAGTGACTTCACCGCTATTTTGGGAATCTACGCCGACGATTCGATCGTTGAGCTTGAGTTCGCCTTGTTTATCGGCGGGGCCGCCCACGATAATGCCTTTGATAATTGTAGCGCCATCTTCCTCTTCTTGGAGTTGCGCACCTATGCCGATGAGCTGATTTTTCATGCCATCACGGAAGCGAGCGATTTCTCGATACCCCATGTATTCCGTGTGAGGGTCAAAACTCTTGGTGACGCTGGAAAGGAAAATATTTGCTACATCATCGCTGTCCGACTCAGTGATGTTGCGTAGCATACGGTCATAACGTAGGGTGAGCTTTTCTTGGATCGATTTTTCTTTTGCCGAGGGATCTGGTTTGCCTTGCTCCGTAGCGCGGCGCGTGATCGTCTCACGGCGCAGTGTCTCCGATAAGACGGCTTCTTTCACATTCAACTGCCAGAGGCGATCGGAATCTTGTTTGTCTTTGGCCCAAAGTGAGTTTTTGCGGCTGCGTTCGATCGATTCGTCAGCAGTGAAGTCAAAAGTATTTTCAGAGATCAGCTTGTGTGCGTATGCGACGCGCTCTTTGACACGCTCGGAAAAAACCCCGAAGATTTCTTCTGCGGCACTGATGCTGGTTTTTTGCATCAGCATATTATGCAAGCGTGGGCCAAAATCTTGTTTAAATCGATCCACATCCGACTGCAAAAAGTACATGCGTGCAGGATCCAGCCCATTCAGATGAGTATCGAGGATGCGCGCGCTGAGCTTTTCATCCCACTTAAGTCGTGAAAGATGGTCGTTTTGTAAGAAAACCGATACTTGCTTACCAACTTCATTAAAGTCCGTTGGTTGCTCTGCCTGAATGGCACAGCTCGACAGAAGAGCTGCTGAAGCGATAGAAAAACATTTCCGTAGTGAAGAAATACTCATTGTTGCGTAATTATAAGGAGGTTAATTGAAAAGATCAACGGGGATGTTGTACCAAACAATGCGAGTAATAACGCACCCCAAGGGCGAATTTATTCATTTTTCCCCGTCGGCGGCTGCTTTTCTTGCATGCTATTTCTCTTTTTGTCTAACCATTCGGCGAAAAAGGCATCACTATTTTTGTCTTTTTCAATCATTTCATCCATCCCTTCTTGGTTGAAATTACCACCTAGTTGGAAATTGCCCCCGAATTGTAGATTGCCCCCGCCGAACATCATCATTCCATTACCCGCTTGGAGCTGATCCAAATTGGGTGGGCGACGCGTTAGTTTCACGGAAATATCCAAGTATTTGTTATCGCGAACGATGCCGATAACAACCGTTTTTCCGGCGCCCTTGTTTCTAATGGCCAGCCGGACATTTTCCATGTGATCTTTGGTCTCTTTTTGTGTTTTTCCATCGATGGAAACGATTTTGTCTCCCGCCGCGAGACCGGCTTTCTCTGCGGGGCCATTCTTGGTAACGAAACTAAGTTCCACGGCGGATAATTTTCCCTTACCAGGAACCTCGATCATATCTTGCTGCAATGACATTTGAACACCGCAATATCCTTCGCCAAACTGCTCGTATTCGGCAATTGCCATTTTTTTCATGACGCGCATGGCACGCTCTCGCACCTCTGGCTCAGGAGATTCGGAAATCAGGGGAATGAGGACTTCTAGAGCAGTTAACGGATTCGCTTCCGCCCATTCGTTGAATTTTTTAAGCGCAAGCCCCCGCTTCGGCGCGTCAACCGATGTCAGGTCTTGAATGATGTCTGGAACATTCAATGGCGCGGTTTCTCCTGTAGCACTGGCTGGTGCTTGGTCTGCATTTTGCTCTTGCGCGTCAGCGAACGGCGCACAGGAAAGAGAAAAAAATGCAAAGAATATGGGAGCTTGGCGCATCGAAACTTTGGATAATTAGCGAAATCCTGGTACCCAACTTTTTTCTTTCACTTCAATCACATCATTAGGCTGAATGGCAATATTCCGATCATTACCATCAGTCAAATCATATTCTTTACTTCCTGTACCACGCATCAGGAGTACCTTTTTCTTATTACCAAATTCGTTCACATCTCCCGCAGCGGCTACCGCTGTGAGCAAGGTCATACCCGGGTTGTAAGGCTTAGGTCCCGGTGATCTCACAAAGCCCGTGATCGTCACGATATCTTGCCGCACTCCGTCAGCCTCACTTGTGAGCACTTGGAAGGTGGCAGTTGAGTAAATTTCCGCATTTTTGTAGGCAGCCTCGATTTTTGCGGCCGCAGCAGATGGACTTAATCCCCCGATGCTGAGGTCACCGTTCAGAAGAGGTAAGCGAATTGTGCCGCTCGAAGAGACAGCGTAGTATCCGTCGATACGTCCTTTTTCTTCCGGCGCCACGCCATGCATGGTGATCTGAATCCCTCGACCCGCGACAATTTGTGCGCTAGCGGAGAAAGGAAGAATGTAAGATATAAGAAGGATTAGTGGGAGCAATAGTTTGTTCATAATGATCTGTGAATGGTTGAGTTTAGATTTTGATTAGTAGAGGGTGTCATCAGTATTTTGTTTTGAAGAAGCGGCCGTTGGCTTATTGCTGCTATTTGTCGGTGCAGTTGAAACACTTGGCTGAGACTGGTTACCAGACATTTGCGTTTCCGCAGGTGCGTAATAGGTGTAATAGCTGGTGTAATATTGGTATTGGCTATCACTACGCACATCAACGTTGTTAAGAACTACGCCAATGACGTGACCACCGACGTTTTCTACGGATTGCTTAACGCGCATGAGCATGTTCCGTGGAAGTTTGCGGTGTTGCACGACGATCATCGTTAGATCTACCTCACTCGCTAGCACCGATGCATCACTCACGCCAAGGATGGGTGGAGAGTCAACAAGCACCAGGTCAAAGCGTTGCTTCACATCTTGAATCAGTTCCGACATGCGTCTTGAGTTAAGAATGCCCGCTGCGTCTGCAGGTAAAATACCTGATGGCATAAAGAAGAGATTATCGACAGGAGTTTGCAGAATCACATCTTCAAGAACTAACTCGGTAGTCAGATAGTTGGTGAGACCTACGCTGTTATTAATTCCGAAGAACGTATGCAAACGTGGGCGACGTAAGTCAGCGTCGATCATCAAGGTTGTGTAGCCGCCCTGTGCGCAGATATAAGCAAGGTTGACGAGTGTTGTCGATTTACCTTCACCTGCGCCACCGGAAACAACCGTAAGAGAATTATCTTCAGGGTTTTTCCTGTTGAATTCGATGTTCGTCCGTAGAATTCGATAGGCTTCGGAATCGGGACTCATGCCGCTTTGTTTATGCAAGATACCGACGTCCTTAGGAATAACAGCCAGAACAGGTACTTGCAAATATCGCTCCACATCCTCTAGCGATTTGACCGAAGTATCAAGGTATTCTAGGAAGAAGGCGATGCCAATACCAAAGATAATGCCGATCACTGCACCGATCACTAAGTTTAGCGTGACGTTTGGACTGCTAGGTACCTGTGGCAAGCGTGGTTCTTGATGAAGCTCGATGATTGTTTGTGGACGCCTCCAATCAATACGACTCGTATTGAGTTTCTCCTTGAGCTTATCAAGAATGAGTTGTTGTGCCGCGAGATCGCGTTCCGAATTCAAATAGTCATTGATTTGCATGACGTCTTCACGCTGAGCTTGTCTTAATTCTTCTAGACGTGCTTTAATGGTGTCGTGATCACTTTGTGCTGTGTCACGGGTGATTTGGAGAGAATCCTTAAATGAAGTGGTATCCTTCAAAAGTTGCGCGTAGATACTTTCCACATCTGCACTCTTGCTCTTGTACGTTGGGTGTTTCTTTCCATAACCATTGGTCTCGAGTGTTTTTAATAAACGTATTTCGTCTTGGTATTGGCTGTATAGTGAGCGTAACTCGGGAGGCGCGTTCGGTAAATTTGCTACGGATCGCAAAAGCTGCTCTGATTGAAGAGGAGCGATGGTGCGAATGTAATTTTCAATTTCATTCAGTTTATTTCTCGCTAACTCAACTTGCCTTTCAATATCGTTTACGAGACTTTCGACATTTGATCCTCCAGTGAGACCATTAATATCTACAATAACCCGTGGTGCGCGACTTAAAAAATTATCACGTTGCTTGCGCTTTTCGGTCACTTCATCATTTTGTGCTTGAACGGCATTCTCAAGCTCCTTCAAGGATAAATCGGCTTCTGCAATTTCTTTTTCCATACGACGCTTTTTGTAAGCGTTGTAAACAGATCTCGCTACATCGCGCGCATCATCAGGAGCGATGTGGCGTACTTTGATTTCGATCAAATCAGTGCCGCGGTAATTTTCGGTATTGATGATGCCTTGTAAATTATCAATGCACTCTTCCTCGCTCATGCCCCAATGCGCTTGAAGATCGAGATCTTTAACGACACCTTTCAAGGTGAGTTGTTGGCGAATCACCTCAAACTCGGTATTAAAGAAACTTTGGGTCACTGGTGAAAAGGCACTATTGTTACTGAAAACCTCCCCACCGAGTCGATAGGGCGGCTTGACTTGAACAACGGCTACACTTTCATATTTTCTCGGCATTACGTAGGTGATGACAGCAGCAGTCATAAAAACAAGCAGCAAAGTCATAAGGATGACTCCGTAGCGGTTTTTAATTACTTGCCAATAATCGACGGCATGCAAAGAGGCTTCATTTGGATTCGGCTGAATATTCATTAGATAAAAATTGGTAAGAAGAGGGGATTTAAATGGATGGCTAACAGTTTTTCCAGAAAGATCATATCACTAAAAAAACAATCCCACAATGAAAATCATTGTGGGATTTTAAAAATACTAAGGTGATGTAATGTGAAGTGGAGGATTAGAATGAGTAATTAACACCTGCACTTACGCGAACACGATCAAATTCACGCTGAGCGAAGTCAGATCCTGAATCCGTAAAGTTCACGGCGCACTCACCGGTGAGAGCAGTGTTGATCGTAGCACGCAAACCGAGGGAAGCGTTGAAAACATTTTCCGATCTTCCCGAGTCAGTGAGTGCTCCACCAAGTTGATTGCCATCGTCAAATGCGGTGGTGATGTAATCAAGACCGCCAAATGCACTCAGGCGAGGAGTGAGCGCATATGAACCGTTGATGCCGACACGAAGAACCTGTTGGTCAGCATACTGGAAAAGATCCGTTCCAACGAGTTGCACTGTATCGAAGTCTTCGATACTGTAACGAGCGAAACCACGAACCGTAACGCGCGTATTCAATTTCGCACTGTATGCCGCCTCAGCAAATGGGCTAGTAGAATTATCGGCGCCTTCGACTTCGCGCAATTGCACACCAGCGCTCGCCGTAAGAATCTCCGTGGGGCTCAAGCGGTGCTCAAAGCCACCAGTGATGAAGTGGTTGGTTGAGTCTTGCTGGTCACCACTCCAGTCGGAGTAACGATAGCCCGCTACGAGAACAGTGCGTTGCGTTAATTGATAACGCATGTTGTGGTAAAGTTCATAGCTAAAGCGGCTAGCAATTTCATTATCAGTATCGAGACCGCCTACCGTAAGTCCTGTATAAGAACCAAGTCTTGCTGTCCAGCGATATCCGATGGAGTTATCGCTGCTCCACAAAATGTAAGGATCAGATCCACGAGGTGACGAGAAACCTTGAGCGTAATCCGGCTCGAATTCGTAGGCGAAAGAGTTACGGCTCGCTAAGCGAACGCGGCTATTCACGTTATGAAGTAAGTCGAACCCTAAACGTGCTTGAGGGAATGTATCATCAGCACCAGCATTTGTTAAGTCAGTCAAAAAGTAAATGACTCCAACACGAGCGTAAAGGTCGATGGTTGTCTGGGGACTTACATTGGTCATGGAAGCTTGCAAGTAGGGGTTAACACTCCATGCTTCTTCTTTAACGCCGATCGGCACGATGTTATTATCGTAAATTACGTTAGAACCTACAGTCCATTTAAGAGGGAGACTTTCTTGGGCTTCGTCGCCTACGTAGTAGAGGCTTTGCGCGCAAGCAAATCCCATGGTTGCTACGGTAGAAATGAGATAGTTGATGTTTCGATGGATCATAAATAAATAAAAATAGTTTAGATGGTTTCAGTTCGTAGGGAACTTAATTTCGCGTTGTGGGTGTTTCTGTAACTTTGTTTCCAGCAACATTTGGAATAACGTTGTTGAGCAACAGAGGTAACAAACCTTTAGCACCAGGTGAGTTTGGTGATGGACCAACTTGCACGACTTCGCCGCCAGATGGGAAATCGAGGGGATTCCCCATATCATCTGTTGCAGCTGCAGTCGCTGGAGCGGATGCCGCCACACCTTTACCGGAAACTTCTTTACCAGAAACCACGTCATCGCCTGCGGCGGGGTCGAGTTTTGCAAGAACAACTTGAACGTCGGTAGCACTGTCAGGCGCAACGGCGATGGCGCACTGAGCTACGAGACGAAGTTGATCGGGAGCGGCCACTGCAGCGGCTTCAACGATTGTGCCGATGGTGGCTGCATCTGCGCTTGTTTCAGTGATGACTGTTTTAACAATTTCGCAAGAAAACTGAGGAGTGGCAGTGATATGCTTGGTGACAACAGGAAGCAGAGAATTGCCAGCATAGGCGAGTTCTGCTTTTACCTCTTCAATGACAGCAGAAGATGCTGTATCTTGGGCATTTGATGTTTGCACCGACAAGCTTAATGCAGCTGCAAATAGGGCGAATTTAGCTTTTGTTTTCATGGTTTCAATGTTTTGTTTTCTTTGTAAGGCAAGGGAATTTTGATGAAATTTGGAGCGGGTAGCGGGAATCGAACCCGCATCACTAACTTGGAAGGATAGCGCATTACCACTATGCTATACCCGCTTGACGAAGAGAGATTTATCAGTTCTTTACCATTGTGGCAAGTTTTTTTTAAAAAAAGTCATCAACTCATTTTTTAAGTAAACTCAAAGAATTTTCACCCTACAAACCCGTTGGATGGTGAATGAATGTGTTCGTGACGCCAAATTTTTGGCTAATTCGATCCGCCACTGCTTTGACTCCAAAGGTTTCTGTGGCGTAGTGGCCAGCGTAGAAAAGATTTACACCAAGTTCTTCCGCGAGTGGATATGACCAGTGCGGGCCTTCTCCGGTGATAAAAGCATCAAGGTTTCGGGCTTGCGCTACTTCTGAGCCTGCGCCGCCGGTACACAGACCTACGGTTTCGATAATCTCCGGACCACCAGGGCAAAGATGGACGGGACTGCCGACGGCGGCTTCGAGGCGTTGTCGCAGATCATCGCGATGAATCGATAAAGATCCACAGATTCCGATGGGTAGATTTTTCCACGGCAGGAATGGTCGGTAATCTGTCAGCCCGATGGCGGCGGCGAGTTGCGCATTGTTGCCGAGTTGTGGATGAACA
>CAMAYN010000117.1 GCA_945862285.1 Akkermansia muciniphila
GTGAGTGCCGCACCGATGATTCCAGGGTTAAATGATTCCGAACTTCCGGCGATTCTTGAGGCTGCGGCACAGCATGGTGCGTCCTTTGCGGCGTATTCGATGGTGCGTTTGCCTGGTGCTGTGGCCGATGTGTTTGCCTCGTGGTTAGAGCGATATGAACCAATGGCGAAGGAGAAAATCCTCGGGCGGATTCGGGCACTGCACGATGGTAAGTTGAATAGCAATGAAGCCGTGGTAAGAATGCGCGGTACAGGAATGGCCGCAATGCAGTGGAAATCGTTATTTGCCGCCTGCTGCCGGAAATATGTACTAGCTCAAGGAACGCCAAAGATGCCACCGACATTTTTCCGCCGTCTGATGCGAGGGCAAGGGGAGTTGTTTTAGAAGTGCATTCGTTTTCTGAAAATGAGACACGCTATGACCAATTCAGAAAATTCCAGAGTTTGATGAACGATGCATGATAAGATCGATTGTGAATCCACCTAGTTTATTTGCCAAAAAAGTAAGAATATTGTGGAGAGGTTGAAATTTGCGATTGCATTCGAAGAAAAATCCTGTCACTTAATCCTGCGAAGCATTTTATATGCTATTCGTAAAATAAAAAACTAAAACTCTATGGAAAAGAAATCTAAAACTATAAATCTTGCCATCCTATCAACGTTACTTGGTCTAGGTGTTTCAGAAGCGGCAGTTACACTCACCTTTGCTGAGGTAGGCTCAAATGTTACAGCTACATGGAGTGGTGTTTTTGACATTCCAAGTTTCGATAGAACGGACAATGCTTCAAATTCGGCCGTTGCGGGAAGTGGATCAAGTTACGGTCTCTCTGGGGGAATTTACAACATTAGTAGTTTTGCTGGCACAGGCATACCATTTCCATTGTTCCAGCCCAAGTTTGGCACCTACTCGGGAGAAACGTTTGGCTTCAATGGTGTCTTTATTAATTATCCTGCTACGGTCTCCCCTGGATTGTACAGCCCAATGGGAACTATGACCTTTACTAATACGACTCTTACAGAAATGGGTGCGGCAGGTTTCAATCAGACTTTGGCATGGTCAGGATTCGGCAATACGGCAGGGAGTCAGGAAATTTATTTCCACACCGTGCCAGAGCCATCCTCGGCGCTATTCGTTGTTTTGGGAGCCTTTGGGGTAATGAGACGTAAACGAACTGAGGCAATGCTTTGAATCAATTCAATCAAAAAAATACTCAGTCGCCATGGCCAATGCAGGTTATCCTACATTGGCTATTTTCATTTGAAGTTATCTAGACGAACTTGGAAAATAAAGCAATTGGCGGAGAGGGTGGGATTTGAACCCACGGTGAGTTTTACCCCACGTCCGATTTCGAATCGGGTGCCTTAGACCACTCAGCCACCTCTCCTTATTCGTCCGCTATGCAGTCGTTTGGTGCACTGATGAATGGCGGAGCGAGAGGGATTCGAACCCTCGGTGAGGTCACCCCCACGCTCCCTTAGCAAGGGAGTACTTTCGACCACTCAGCCATCGCTCCTTAAGTGATGCGTCAATGCGGCTAACGAAGTAATCATTTTTCTACTGTCCCGTCAATCATTTGATTGAATTTTTTTTTGCTGAATCTGCTTCAGAGTAAATCCCCATGTGTTTCGCCATGATTGCGGGCGGAAAGCAGGAGCCATTGGATATATTCAGAGGATCCACCTTGGGTGGGGAGGCAAAGGATTTCTGGGACGTCGTAGGGGTGGTGGTGGAGGATTTCTTTTTCTAGTGCGGGGTATTGTTGCGTGGTAGTTTTGATGAGAGCTAGGGTTTCGCACGAGGTCTCGATCTTTCCTTGCCATGAGTAAATGGAGGTGGAGGAGGGGAGTAAACTGACGCAGGCTGCGTATTGCTTTTCTACGAGAAGTGTGCCAATTTGTCGCGCCGTTGGTAGATCAGGGAAGCTCGATAAGACGAGAATTGGAGTATTTTGGTTTTCCATGGCTGAGATTTTTGACGAGATGATGACGAAATGAAAGCGGGATTTTTAGAAAAACTAGTGGCGAAGATTGATCGGCTGGACGCGACGGGCGTGCAGGTGGTGATGGATCGCTTGCTGAAAGAGAAAGGGTATTTTGTGCAAGTTTTCCAAGCTCTGCGAGAGGGGCTGATTTTGTTAGACGATGAATGTAGTGTGACGTTTATCAATCATGCGGCGTGTCGCTTTTTTGGTCTTGATGGCGAGAGGAGTCCGGGGAAGAATTTGGGAGAGTTGATTCGAGGCATGGATTGGCAGGGCTTGCTGGATCACGATCGTGTCGTGAGTCAAGAGATGGAGGTTTTTTATCCCGAGAGTCGGTATTTGCATTTTTATTTATCGCCGATTCGCCGTGGTGATGTGGGAGGAGGTTTTGTAATGATTGTCAATGATGTGACGAGTCAGAGAGCGCAAACGGAGAAGGCGTTGGAATCTGAGCGGCTCAATACGCTGACGTTGTTGGCGGCGGGGGTGGCTCATGAGATTGGCAATCCGCTGAATTCTCTCGGAATTCATCTGCAATTATTGGAGAGAAAGTTGAAGAAAATTCCGGGGGCGGAAAGGAAATTGTTGGCCGATCACGTGGATACGACGAGGCGTGAAGTGCAGCGATTGGATGGAATCTTGAAGCAATTTCTGCAAGCGATTCGCCCCACTACGCCGCAACGAGTGAAGATTAAGTTGGATGAGATTTTGCGGGATACCTTGCATTTATTAGAACCAGAGTTAGAAGAGCGGGGGATTCAGGTGTTATTAGAGATCGCAGAAGATCTGCCTTTCATGGAGTTAGACCCCTTGCAAATGCAGCAGGTGTTTCACAACTTGTTACGCAATGCATCGCAAGCGATTACGAGTGATATGTCAGGTCGGATTACCATTGCGGTCCATTGTGCTGATGCTGCTGTGGTGCTGCGGATTTGTGATAATGGTGTGGGGATTCCACAAGAGCAAATGGGGGTGTTGTTTGAGCCGTATCGATCGAGGAAAAAAGAGGGGAGTGGTTTAGGATTGCTAATCGTCAGACGGATCGTTCGCGAGCACGGAGGAGAATTGAAAATTGAAAGTCGGGTAGGATCAGGAACGAATCGCATTGCTTCAGGAACTGATGTGACAATTACATTTCCGCTTGGTGGACGAAAGGCTAGGTTGTTACCCGCGCCAGAAGAAATTATAGATGTGATCTTATGAAAAAAAATCCAGTTCTTTTAATTGTAGATGACGAGAAGGCGACGCGTGAGGGCTTGCGCTTGGCCATGGAGGAAGATTTTGATGTTTTTTTGGCGGCAAATACGGCGGAAGCGGGAAATGTGATGAAACATGATGATGTTGATTTGGTGCTGACCGATCTCCGTCTCGGTGGCGATAGCGGCATGGATGTGCTTGATGAGGCGATGCGACAAAAACGCCCACCGGTGGCGATCATGATGACAGCCTATGGTTCTGTTGATACAGCAGTGGAAGCGATGCGGCGCGGGGCCTGGCATTTTGTTACCAAGCCGCTGAATTTAGATGAGGTGGAAATGCTATTGAAGCGTGCCATGAAATCGCGGACTTTAGAGAATGAAAATCGCGAGTTAAAGCAAGTGGTTGAGGAACGGCATGGATTAAAGAATCTGTTAGGGAAATCTTTACCAATGCAACGCATGATCGAGAGTGTAGAGCAGGTAGCGCCGACGCGAGCTACTGTTTTGATTGAGGGGGAAAGCGGTACAGGGAAAGAGGTTGTGGCGCATACCTTGCATCAACTTTCGGGGAGACCTGTAACGAAATTTGTGGTCGTGCATTGTGCTGCGCTATCGCCACAACTTTTAGAAAGCGAGTTATTTGGACATGAAAAGGGTTCGTTCACGGGGGCAACACAACGACGGCTTGGACGCTTTGAACAGGCGGATGGAGGCACGATTTTTCTGGATGAAATTGGTGAGATTGATGCGGCGACCCAAGTAAAGCTATTGCGGGTGCTATCAGAGCGGACAGTGGAGCGCGTAGGATCGAATGTTTCAGTGAAGGTGGATGTGCGTGTTGTAGCGGCAACGAATAAGAACCTCAAGCAATTGGTGGAAGCGGGGGAATTTCGCGAGGATCTGTATTTTCGATTAAATGTCATCAAAATTGATATGCCACCCTTGCGTGAGCGTGGGGAGGACGTGGTTTTATTAGCGGCGGCATTTTTGCGTGAGTTTGCGAAGGAAAATCGTAAACCGATTGCCCAGTTGAGCGAAAGTTCGTTGTCCCTGATCAAAAGTTATGATTGGCCAGGAAATGTGCGAGAGCTGAGAACTGTGATCGAACATGGAGTGGTGATGTGTACGGGGGGTGAGATTTTGCCATCGCACTTACCCACCTTTTTACAGCAAAGAGAATCACAGATCGAAATGATGCCTGCGTTGGCGAATCTAACAAGCGGCATGCCAGTAAAAAATGGGAATGGCTGGAACCTTGCAGAATTAGAAAAAAGGGCAATATGTGGTGCATTACGTGAGGTGGAGGGGAATCGAACACTTGCAGCAACATTGCTAGGGATCTCTCGGCGAACTCTGCAAAGGAAAATTCTTGAACTTCAACTCGAAAGTTGACAGCTTCGTGCGCATTTATGAATCAAGACGAAAACAATGTTTTTGATGCGGCTACTTTGATCAGGAGGGGATTTTTTTTCCTGCTGATGCTAACTCTTTGCCTGAGCTACATATTTCCGCTGTTTCGCGGCTTAAGTAGTGCAGAAGGCATGGATCATGCACAAATATCACGCGAAATTTCTCGAAATAATGGAATCAGTTCGAAATTTATTCGTCCCGTTGCCTACGCGAAAAGTGTTGCGGCACCAGACGCAAAGTCAGACTTTGTGAATTTCCGTGATACTCATCATGCGCCTCTCAACTTATTGGTTAATGCGGCAGTGTTTAAGCTGATCGATGCGGGTGATACGAAAAAATGGGCAATGACGGACAAAAAGCAAATGATTTACGACCTAGATCGCGTCGTTGCGGGTATATCGATGACGTTTTTTATATTATCGATTGGTGTTAATTATCTGCTGGTGGGTAGAATTTTTGACTCGAAAATCGCCGGAGTTACTGCGTTATTGATGCTTTGTTGCGAATTAATGTGGAATTTTTCTACAAGTGGTTTGCCTCAAATGTTGATGTTATTTTTATTTTCCTGTGCTGCTTATTTCACTTACGCGGCAGTTGATAATTCGAGCGATGGGAAGTCGCCTGTGGCACCCGCAATACTGGGAGGCTTATTCTTAATTTTGTTGTCCCTCACACATTGGATCTGTGTGTGGATCTTGTTTGCCTATTTGATTTATGCAGCGATTGCATTCCGCCCGCGTGGTATGATCTCGCTGGTTGTCGCTGCGATGGCGGTCGCATTTTTTGCTTATCCACTTTGGCGAAATTACCAAGCAAGTGGATCGGTTCTTGGATCGGCGTTTTATGTTATCTATTCAGGCTTAGGAATTGGTGAAGATGCCGCCATGCGGGTTACGGAAGTTACCGGATCTGATACCACCTTGCGTATTGATGGGATCGCCATGAAAATATTCCGAACGATTATCCTTCAGTCGACAGATATTCTGCCCTTTTTAGGATCCATATTCGCCGCCCCCATTTTCTTCCTTGCCTTGGTGCACCAGTTTAAGCGGGATTCGATTGCCATTTTCCGATGGGGAATATTTATTATGTGGATCTTTTCCGTTGTTGGCATGTCCATTTTTGGTGTTTCGGCTGATAATTTGCATCCCAATCAAATTCATATTCTTTTCGCGCCGTTGATGACAGCATATGGAATCGCATTCATCACAATCTTATGGACGCGACTAGAGATCGTGCGCTCGTATCCTCTTCTTGCAAATGCGCATCATTGGATTCTCATACTGCTCAGCATTGTGCCTTTACTGCTGGGATCGTATCAGCTTGCAAAAAATGGTCTGCTTCGTGGTGAGGCTGGATTTCCGCATTGGCCGCCCTATTTCCCATCATCTCTTTGTAAGCTAGAGCAAAACGGCGCGATCGAAGCAGACAATATTATCGTTAGTGATCAGCCTTGGGCTGTTGCTTGGTATGCGGATCGCATGTCGATCTGGCTACCCAAAAAAGTAGAAAGCTTCGAGAAATTGGAAAGTTCCGCGGCTTCTCGGAAAACACCCATTTCAGGGATATTAATCACACCTTCTTCTCACGGAAATCGAAGTATAATTCAAATTACCGATCAATTCGAGGATTTTACGGCACTCTGTATTGACGGGCGCGCATCTCTCGCAACCCAGCCGAATCCTGTGACCCTTTTCGATAAAAGCCCCAAGTTGAATACCATATCGAGCAAGTATCGCTACAAGTATAGCTTGCTAACGTATGACATCATTTATTACAGTATAGTACCATTCAAAATTATCGAATAATGATATGACCAGACGCAAATCAGAAGAAATTCCACTCGATTTTGAGTCTTCGATCGCAGAATTAGAAAAAATTGTCTCAGATCTGGAAACGGAATCTCTTACGCTAGAGAATATGATTTCTTCTTTTGAGAGGGGAAACTCCCTTCTGAAATCTTGCGAACAAACCCTTAAATCCGCTCGTCAGAGATTAGAAAAAATTTCTAGTCCTGAAGATTCTCTTGAAAAAGCACTAGCATTTGACTCAAACATGCACAATGATACTCCGACGGCAGTGCCGCCAACCGAACACGATGACTCCATCAGCCTCTTCTGAACCACCTGCTCTAGGCCCGTTACTATCGGCCATTCAGTCACCCGATGACGTAAAAAAACTGATGGATATTCAGTTGCCCGATCTTGCCGCAGAAATTCGGCATAGCTTGATTTCTTCTCTCGCGCGGACAGGCGGACACTTAGGACCGAACCTCGGTGTAGTCGAACTGACCATTGCACTGCATCGCGTTTTCTCCACGCCTAAAGATAAATTTGTGTTCGATGTAGCGCATCAAGGCTACGTCCACAAAATGCTTACAGGGCGCGCTGACAAAATCCACACGATCCGTACCTACAAGGGGCTGAATGGATTTCTTTTGCGTAGTGAATCACCTCATGACGCCTACGGTGCAGGTCATGCTGGGACAGCTTTATCCGCAGCACTGGGGATGGCAGCAGCCAGAGATCAACTTAAAGAGGATTCCCATGTGGTTGCCGTGGCGGGCGATGCTGCTTTTACTTGCGGACCTACTCTCGAAGCTCTTAACAACATTTCTGAAACAACGAAAAAATTCATTGTTGTCCTCAATGATAATGAATGGTCAATCGATAAAAACGTAGGTGCAATCGCAAAATATTTCAATGCCCTGCAAACTCACTCAACCTATGCGGCAGTGCGCTCCAAGGCGGCAAATTTTGTGGAAAAACACGCGGGTAAAGCCGTTCGAAATCTCGCCCATAAAGTCGAGGAAGGTGCGAAAAATTTACTTTTCCCCAATGTCTTATTCGAAAAGTTCGGACTTCGTTACTTCGGCCCGATCGATGGACACGACTTACCTCTCTTGGTAAGAACTTTCGAGCACCTCAAAACGCTCAACGAACCATGCGTCCTCCATATCATCACCGAAAAAGGGCGTGGCTACCAACCTGCCATTAATAACCCAGGGAAATTTCACGGACTTGGTGCCTACAACGTGGAAGATGGCTCTACCAGTGTGAGCGGCCCACCTACAGCGTCTGAAATCTTTGGACGCACTGTCACTGATTTGGCGAAAAATGATCCAAGTATCGTCGCTATCACAGGCGCCATGCCTGGCGGGACGAAGCTGGATATATTTAAAACAGAAATCCCCGAAAGATACTTCGATGTCGGCATTGCAGAAGAGCACGCCGCCCTTTTTGCCTGCGGTCTCGCTACTCGTGGCATAAAGCCTTTTTTGGCAATTTATTCCACCTTCATGCAGCGCGCCTATGATATGATTTTGCACGACATGGCACTGCAAGATTTGCCCGTGCGTCTCTGTATGGATCGCGGCGGACTTTCTGGCGATGATGGTCCCACCCACCACGGGCTTTTTGACATCGGTTATCTACGTCATGTCCCGGGACTCGTCTTTATGCAGCCAAAGGACGAAACGGAATTTGTGGACATGCTGCACCTCATGGCGGGATACGATAAAGGCCCCATTGCCATCCGTTACCCACGCGGACCCATCGCAGGCACGCCGATTGCCCCGACGCGCTCCGCGATTCCCATCGGCAAAGCAGAAGTGATCGCCGAAGGCACGGATGTAACGCTCTTAGGCTTAGGCACCATGTTTGAGATGGCGCAGGAGACGAAAGCATTACTCGAGGAAAAAGGTTTCTCCGTTACCTTAATCAACCCGCGATTTATCAAACCGCTCGATGCCGAGACAATCTGCAACTACGCAAAAAATGCCAAAGTCGTCTGCACTTTCGAAGATCATGTCTCACATAACGGCTTCGGCTGCGGCGTGATCGAACTTCTTCACGATGCCGGAATTTATACGCCCGTTGAACGAATCGCTTGGCCCGATGCCTTTGTCGAACACGGTAAACCAGAAATTCTTCGACAGCTCCACGGCCTAACAGCACAAGCTGCCCTAGAAAAAATTTCCAAACATCTTAGATAAAATTACCACTTCTAAAGCTGTATTTGCACAGAGCATGGAATGCTTCATATTCTTCGCGCTAGATGGAAAACGATGCACAACATGAAACGCCGGTAAGTTGGCAACAAGATTTCGCCAACTTAACGAAAATACGTCTCAACACCTTCGTTCTCGCGACGTCATTTTTTGGTTATTTCCTCGCATCCCGCGAGTATGGTTGGAATTGGATGACTTTCATTCACACCCTCATCGGTACCGCAAGTGCCGCATTTGGTTCCGCCGCATTGAATCAATTGATGGAAATTGATCAAGATGCGCGCATGAAACGTACCGCAGATCGCCCCTTGCCCAGCAAAAGACTCGATGTCGTAGCCGCGTTCTTGATCGGCACGGGCTTATCCGCCTTCGGGCTCGTTCACCTATCCGTAACTGTCGGCCCCACCTCGTGCATTCTTGCGGCACTTACGCTCATATCCTACGTATTCATCTACACCCCCATGAAACGTTGGCACTCATCGAATACTCTCGTTGGCGCCATTCCCGGCGCCATCCCGCCACTCATCGGTTGGGCCGCAACCGGCGCACCACTCACCGCCCCCGCATGGTTTCTTTTCACACTAATGATTTTTTGGCAGCTCCCTCATTTTGTAGCCATCAATTGGCTGTGCCGGGAAGAATACGAAAGCGCGGGCTACAAGATGTGGTCGAATGGTGACCTTAGCGGCAAACGCAGTGCTCGCATCGCCGCTTTTTTCTCCCTTTGTCTCACTGTCGTCACTCTCTGGCCTGCCATCGCAGAAAAAATGCACCTCTTTGGGGCGATAGCACTCATCATTCCTAGCATTTATATGTGCTATAAATCGTGGAAATTCATGAGCGATCCCACTCGCGAAACTGCCCGCTCTCTCTTTCTCTTCACTCTGCTTTACCTGCTCATTTCCTTCACCCTGATCTGCCTCTTCTGGCGATAATGAAAAAATATTCATTAAAATGTAATTTTTCGTATTTGTTGGATTGACAACTGATTAAATTCTCCTAACCTCCGCCCCCCGTTGTTACATCTACGCTTTACGGCATGATAGAAACGACATCACCTCTTACTACTACACTCCTATGATGCCTACATTTCGCCCATCAAAAAGAACCCGTAAACAACAACACGGGTTTCGCGCTCGCATGGCCACCAAAGGTGGACGCGCTATTTTAAGCCGCCGTCGCCGTAAAGGCCGCAAGCGGCTCATCGGCAAAGGTGCAGAAGTCGCCTTCAAGCGCCACGTGCAACAACACACATCCAACTGATCTCTCGGCTCGTCCCGCACATGCGATTTCCCCGCAAGCACACTATGAGCATGCGGGCCGACTTTCAGAAAGTTCGTGAAACCGGCCGCTCCGTAGCAGGCCGGTTTCTTGTTCTTAGCACCTTAGAAAACACGGCTCTTCCCCATACCATGTGGGCCTTTATTACAACCAGAAAAGTTGGCAAAGCTCACGACCGCAATCTCATTCGCCGCCGCTTTCGTGCCATCCTCCAAAAACACCTATGCGAAGTCAGCCAACCTCTCCGATATATCGTGGTGATTGCCCGCTACAACACTTTACAAGCTAGCTTCGAAGAACTCGAAAAAGACTGGTGCAAACAAGCCAAACGACTCAGTATCTTGCCTTCTCCAACGCGCTAAGTTTCACTACAAGGCGCATTTCTCTTTTCCTACATCATCTTCAGTCATTTCCTTATGTACGATAAAAAAACATGGTTCGTCGTCTCGCTCTGCATCGCAGGTCTCATCGCCAATTTTTACTTTGCCCCAACCCCGCCACCCGCCACGCAAGCGCAAGATCAATTTAACGGAACTGCAGCCAATGCCAGCGGTTCCTCTGAGACTACACCGCAAACTCCTACACCTTCTCCCCAAAAAGAAGAAATCAAAGAAACCCTAGTTACCGTCGAGAATGATCAAGCGGCCTTTGTTCTCACCAACATCGGCGGCGGTGTAAAATACGCCGAACTCAAAAAAGAATACGAAATTGGCGACAAAAAAATCCCCATCCGTATCAACACCGATGGCAAATACCCAGTAGGTGCCCTTAACCGCAACGGCCAGGCGGACGAACTTCCCTACTTCTACATGCCAGAGCAATCCACCGCTGGTAAAACAGCCGTATTCATAGCGCGCACGGAACAAAACCACGTCATCAAAAAAATCTACAGTATTTCCGCAGATTCCCAAAAACCTGGCGCTCCTTACCTCCTCAATTGCAAGCTCATCATCGAATGCGGCACTGACGCCCCACTCCAA
>CAMAYN010000118.1 GCA_945862285.1 Akkermansia muciniphila
CATCCTACACACATGAATTCAAAAACCTTTGTTGTCTTCGGTAGTTTTGTCCTTTTACTTTGGCTAGGTTTATCATTCTTCACCGAAATCAAGCCGAGTCCTTCACCAATTACTCCTGTTGCTTCCACGAATGCAGCGACTTTACCTGATTTAGTAAGTAGCGAAAATGGATCTTCTCGTGCAGTTGATGATGCGGCACCGTGAGTTTCTTGGGGTTTGAGCCAATGCTATGGATGCACTAACGCAGCAACTGATCTCGCCAGTGGTGCTTTGCTTTTTGCTGGGTGCTGTATCGCGTTTGATTCGCAGTGATTTAGCGCTTCCTGAGGCAGTGTATTCAGGTTTGTCGATTTATTTGTTATTTGCCATCGGTTTAAAGGGCGGAGTTGCTCTATCACAAACGTCTTTCACTGAGTTCTATCGCCCCGCTCTGGGCACCATCTTGATCGGGGTTGTCACGCCATTTATCGCCTTCTACGCCGTGCGATACGCGGGAAAATTGAGTAAAGAAGATAGTGCTGCGGTAGCGGCGCACTATGGCTCTGTTTCTGTCGTTACATTTCTAGCATCCGTTGAAGCGGCTAAACGTTTAGGTTTAGAATCAGAATCGTATCTTTCAGCCTTGGTTGCATTATTGGAAATCCCAGGAATTGTCATCGCTTTGCTTTTCGCCCGTTCATCGAACAAAAATAGTTGGTCGAAGGCTCTTCATGAGGTAGTTACCGGAAAAAGCATCGTTTTGCTTGCAGGCGGCATGTTGATTGGCGCTTTGTGTGGCAAACAGAAGGTAAGCGAACTAGACCCGCTGTTTGTCGGTTGTTTTAAGGGAGCTTTGTGTTTGTTTATGATCGAGTTAGGAATCGTCGCCAGCAAGCGTCTACGTGATGCCGCACGCGCGGGGTTTCGCTTGATTACGCTAGGATTTCTGCTGCCGCCGATTCTCGGTGCTTTCGGCGTTGCCGTCGGATTATTCTGCGGATTATCCGTGGGCGGAGCCATGGTTCTCGGCAGTATGTCAGCAAGTGCCTCGTACATAGCAGCACCTGCAGCAGTTCGCATCGCCCTGCCCGAGGCGAATCCTGCTTACTATCTCACTCTCGCACTTGGCATTACGTTTCCTTTTAACATCGCTCTGGGCATTCCACTCTATGCGAAAATTTCCCACTACCTTGCAATATGGCTTTAACCACACCCATGAAAAAAATCAGCATCATCCTTGAGCGAGTGCTCAAAGATGACATTATCGACCTCATCAAAAAAAATGGTGCCAAAGGCTGGACATTGACCGAAGTCAATGGGGAGGGAAGCCGTGGAATGAGAGCATCTGAATTCGAGGGGCGCAATTTTCAAATCGATACCATCGTAAATGCCGAATGTGCGGATCGCATACTACAGCAGCTAAGTGCATCTTATTTTTCCCATTGGTCATTGGTTGTGTATCTATCCGATATCCAGATTTTGCGGGCAGAAAAATATCAGTAAGATCGCGTGTCAGCACTCGATTAAACGAATCCACATGAATCACGTAACCCTCTTGCGAAGGCAATCGCTGGCATGCGTTTGCCACCTTCAGGTTGCACGTCCCCGATTACCAGTAAATCTCGTCCCGTGCCGACGCAAAATTGATCATCTAAGATCATCGTTTCACCCGCAGGGAGATTTCCGGATATCAGGTTTTGTGCGGGGAAAATTTTAATTCTCTGCCCGTTGGCGCATTGTGTGAATGTACTCGGCCACGGATCCATGGCACGGAGTAAACGCTCAATTTCTATCGCTGGTTTACGCCAATCAATGCGCCCATGATCGCGATTGAGCTTACCTACATGGCTAACCAAATGAGGATCTTGGGGGAATCTTTTTGCTGTGCCTGCTGCGAGATCCTGAATAGCGTCAGCTAATACACGCGGAGCCAATTGCGCTAACGCATCATGCAGGCTTCCGCCAGTGTCGGTTGGAGAAATCGGTATCGAGATTTGAGTGATAATATCGCCTGCATCCATCTCCTTGACCACGTGCATTAATGTGACTCCGGTCACATCATCGCCATTCCAAATCGCGGCGGGTATGCAAGCGGCACCTCGATATTTTGGCAGTAATGAAGCGTGTAAATTCACGCAGCCAAGCCTTCCCGATTCGATGAATCGCATAGGTAACATCTGCCCATACGCCATGACCACAATCAAGTCGGGTTCTAACATCACCAACTCATCAATGACCTTTTTCTTACGCAAACTTTCGGGCTGAAACACGCGAATGCCAGCAGCAATAGCACGAAGCTTAATCGTCGGCGGTGTCATTACCATCTTACGCCCTTGGGGTTTGTCTGGCTGCGTTACCAAGCCTAAGATCGACACATCTTGCCTGACAAGCCAATCCCACAGTGGCAAAGCAATATCGCCAGTCGCTACGACAAGGATTTTCATGGAAAAATTAGACAACGATCGTCTCGCGCAATTTATGCGTGGGCAGATCGAGAATAACCGAAGTTACTCGATTCAGCACTTGCACGGGCGGCTTTGTTGCATCGATCTCACAAATAATATCATCCGGAAAATATTCCAATATCGGTTTGGTTTCCGACTCATAGGTCGAAATACGCTTCTGGATCACTACTTCGCTCGCGTCATCGATGCGGTTGTCTTTGAGCGCTCTTTTACGCAATCTGCGAGCGAGCTCAGTGCGATCAGGACATGAGAGATGAAATACTTGCTCAATCGATAAATATTTTTCTAACATTTTCGCTTGATTCACATTTCGAGGAATTCCATCCAAGACTAAGTAATCAACATCAGATTTATACACGTGCATATCACTCCAGTTGGCTACCTGAGTTTTCCAGAGTTCTACCGTGAGTTCATCCGGCACGAGTTCACCGCGGCTGGAGTATTCTACAAATTGTTTACCCAGAGATGTTCTAGTATCTAAAGAGCGAAAAACGTTTCCGCACTCACAATGGAAAAATCGCGGAATCATTCCTAAAATTTTTCCCAATGTTCCCTTACCTGCACCTGGTGCGCCCAGCAATAAAATCGCTGGCGGTTTATTTTCAAAGATGTTCGCCATTTTTCTTCTTCTATTATTTTGATTCTGTGATTGTTACGGTTAAATCGTCACTGAGACCTTCGATGCTCGATAGCAACATAGACAGAGCAACGGATTCCGTGAACGATACTTCGCCACGCGCCCGAAAAATTAGCCCCCCACTCATCGGCGCACTTTCTACACCCGTCGTTAATTCTTCTACATTTCCGCCGATTGTAACGATAGCATCGGTTAATTCACGAATGATCCCCGGCCTGTCATTGCCGATCACCTCGATGAATACACTGGGTGAAACTGGGCTTACTTCTGGGATTTCTTGAACGAAGTTTACTGCGATACCCACTTCTTCCAGCTTGGTTAGATCTTCTTTTAATCCGTCAATTTTCCCTGTCGGACATACAACGCGGATAACTCCAGCAAACTGCCCTGCGAGACGAGCCAACCTGCTTTCCACCCAGTTTCCTTCATGTTTTTCAATCATGCCGGCTATCGATCGCACCAATCCACGCTGATCTGGACCCAGAATCGTCATTATCAATGCTTTTGTCATAGGCGTAATGTGACAGTGAAGCGTTTGTTTCGTCACGCCATTTCTTCAATTTTGAAATAAAATCATTTCGTATATCAATATTATTGACATATACTATTTATTTAGGTATTTTGATTTTCAGCAAATCCTTATTATGTATAGTATTCGATCACTTCCCCTATTACCTGCGGAAACTCGGGCAGGGTATATCGCTAGCTCCGCTTGCGAATTCGTAGATCCTGTATCGGTAGAGATTGTTGTGAATCGCTGGACTACGCCGCATTTCCGTAACCAAACCTACCATGGAGGGGATTTTGCGGGCCGAGATGACGCTAGCTCGCCTCTGGATCCCTCTTTGTTCCCACACAGATCACAGCTTGGACCATTTTTCCTGAAAGCTTTTGAACAAAGCGGAAACAATGCACTGGCATACCAGCTCGGATCTCCTCAGTCGGAAGTCGATCCCCTGTCTTCGAAAGTAATGAAACATCGCCATCGGGTTTCCGCAGCGGCTGCATTCATCTGCGTGGGGCTATTCTTTTTAGGCTATTTCACAAAAATGTTTCCTCCCTTTGCGAATGCCACGCCATCTTTGAATTCTGGATCTAAGCAGCAATTACTTCACGCGGAACACGAGATAATCTCTCATGAATGGCTTACCTCCAACGAAATGGAAAAAAAGAAAAGCGTGACGCCGTAAACGATAAAAAGTGATTCGCCGCCTATATTCTTCATAGACGGCTCCACAGAAAGTCACTACATTCGAAAGGGTCAACCCACTACGGCATGTTGCAATTTTCTCAAATTCGTGTTCAAAATATAGTATGAAACGGCAACCATTCTTATTGATTCTACTTTCCTCAATATTCCTCCACTCTTGTGCCA
This sequence comes from Akkermansia muciniphila, assembly GCA_945862285.1. Taxonomy (GTDB): domain Bacteria; phylum Verrucomicrobiota; class Verrucomicrobiia; order Verrucomicrobiales; family Akkermansiaceae; genus UBA956. Next base: position 4,457 of record CAMAYN010000118.1, read on the forward strand.
TGCAAGAACAAGGAGGTATTTCAGAAGTGCCGAATCCTTCTATGGACATGGTTCAAAAAAGTTCTGTTAGCCTAGAAAAACTTCAGCAAGGTCATTCCGTCTATATGCTTCGGTGTGCTGAATGTCACGAATATCCGCTACCAAACGCGTTAGCTGAAGCCGATTTCATCGACACAATCCCCGAAATGGTTCGGCATTCAGGCATTAGCAAAGAAGAAGGAAATGCTGTCCTCGCCTATATTTTAGCAGTAAAAAAACTCTAAAAATTTTCATACTCGTGAGATCCATCTATCGTGTTTCATTTGTATGCTTGCTGCTCGCAGCTTGCACGAATTCAGAAACCCCGATCCCACCAAAGCCGACGATTACTATGGCGCAAAAAAGCGGAGCGAATCTTGCGACTCTAGACCATGGGCACGCACTTGTTCTCAGTCACTGTGGGCGATGTCACGAACCTCAGATGCCTTCTACAATAAGTGCGGCTGATTGGCACACCGTAGTGCCAGGCATGGCGTGGAATGCGGGGTTAGCCAAAGCAGATGAAAAAGCGATTCTCACATACCTTCTCGCTGCAAAAAAAATCGCTCCGTAACCATCAACGATTCCGTTTTCTCTATCATCGATAAATCATCGCCTCTGCCATCGCACGGAAAACATGCAATCTTCCCACTTTCACGCGCTTTTGCCATTCCGTCCAACTCGCTCGCTCAAGTAGCTCTATCGTATCCTCTGCAAGTAATGCCGGTAGGACACTCGCTGCACGTGCTCTCCGATCCCGCAGATGACTCGCGTAAATCAACCCATCTGCTACGCAATTTCGCGCATTATATAACCAGCGGTGCATCTCCCTCATCAGTTCTTTTTCCTCAAGCCCACGCGTACGTGGCAGGTAATATCGACCATTCCGCACATCTTCTGGAAGGTCGCGTAGTAAATTCACTAACTGCAATCCGCGCCCAAGTGATTTTCCTGCCTCACACATACGCTCGATCGGTTCTTGGGAAAATGCATCGCCCATCGTAAGATAGCCCAACCTTGTCCAAAACTCCCCCACGCAGCCCGCCACACGATCACAATAATCCCACAATTCCTCATCGCTCTCTAGATGCATTCCATCAACTTCCGCCAGTCGCACTACATCTAACATCTGACCAGAAATAATCACCTCCACTACATCCCGCACCAATGCGCGCTCGCCATCGGGAAGTCGCGAAAAAAGCCCAAATACATCCTTCAGTCGCGCCATCAATACACGCTCGCCAGCCGTGCAATGCTGCATCACGGCAGCATCGATCTCCCACACCCCATTTCCCGAAAAAACATTGCGGTACCGCTCTAACTCGCCCATCCTCCACGCCACGCTTACCGCAGCAGTATCCGCGATCGTATCACTAGCCCTCGCCAAAAGATAACCGATCCCCGCACCTCGCCGCATCGGTTGCGGCAGCATCCGCAAACTGAGATAAAATGAACGCGAAACGTCCTTCAAGACACTCGTCAATAACTCCGTTTCTTCGCATCGTTTCATGCCCATGCCATCGCGATTAACTCACGCAAGCGATCTTCCTCTGTTGCCGTTGTCTTCGCAACAAACCCCCGCGCATGCGCAAAGTGCACATCATTTTCTCCTTTGATACGAGTAAAGTCAAAGCGCGGATAATCATTCAAGCGGCTAAGCCCATAGCCGCTGCCACGTCGATCCGGATACACCATCGCAAAAATTTCCCCTTCTTTCCCACACATACGTAAATACCGTCCCATCGCGCCAGATGGATCATCGTAATTCCCCTCCATTCGCGGCAAAAACATCACCCGAATGATATCCTCGCCTTTCGCGATTTCCCAAAAAGTCACCATTGTCGATAAAGCCTGAATCCGCTCCCTCATCCCTCTCAAATAATGCAATAAATCCCCGCCAATCCAATTCATCGTCTCCCACAAACTCGTCCCCACATCGATTCTCTGCTGCCCCGCAAACCTCCTCATCATCGATAGTTCAATTGTCGATTGCAGCTTACCTAATGTTTCGCGCTCTACTCCCAACCATGCCGATGTCTGCACTGGCCCACGCGTATCAAACCACTCGACCGGCTCTAACCAATCGCACAAAGCCCGCGCATCCTCATACAATCCTAAATACTGCAAAACCAAACTCAATGCACACAATGGAGGATGATCCGCAGGAAATTGATGATGGTCAAAATTCATCAAATCAGGATCATGACTCCCGCCCACATCTACCACAGCGATTTCTGGGTCTGCCACTTCTTCCTGTGACGGCTCTCGCCGATGCACTGCCACCCCATACTCTGCCATCAGCAAACAGCATGCGAGAAAATCATCCTTATGCGCACTTCCCGGATGCGTGATTATTTGCTTTATCATATCTACTTTTTTATCTAAAAAAAATCATGCCATCAAGGATTCATCTGGTCGATCTAACAAATTCCTTACACCCGTAACGACATCATCTGCCAGAATCGTCACATCACTGCGACTTGATAAAATTTTCACCCGCAACTCTTTCTCTCCCGCCTTTACAATCACAGCAATCCGTGCCTTGCACTGCTCCGCGCGCTGCATTTGTTTAGGAAATTTCACCGCGTTCAGCGGAAAATCCACCGAGATTCGCGCCAGCCGTAATTTCGTCACCACTGCGAGCGCCTCAGCCCGATCTTCCTCACGATCCACCACCACATACACCTCACAAGCCGCCGCATTTTTTCCCAGCCACTTCTCCATCGCCATCAACGCATGCGGCGTCTCCTCGATCAAATTCCGAATCACATAATCTCCCATCGCAAACCCCGTCGCCGGCAGATCCACCTTGCCGCCACTCATCGTCGCGATCAACCGATCATACCGCCCACCTCCTGCCACCGCCCGCATTTCACCGCGTGCATCAAACACCTCGAACACCATACCCGTATAATACGCCAGCCCGCGCACGATCGATAGATCCCACTCCAAATACTCTGCCAAACCCCGTGCCTTCAAATCCGCATACAATTCCCGATACATCGCCGAGGCATTTTCGGGATTGCCAATAAACTCCTTCACCCCCGCTAAACTCAAACCCAATGACGCTAATTTCTCCTCCAAGACCTCCGCCCTTTCCCGCTCTAACTTATCGACGATTTGTAAAAATTCTGCCAATCGATCTTCCATCACTCCCATCCGCGCCGCATACTCCGACCACGCATTCCGATCAGATACCCGCACCCGAAAATCCCCCGCCACGAATCCCAGTGAAAGCATCGTCGTAATCGCCACTGCTAATAATTCCGCATCCGCCGCCACGCCCGCCTCACCGAGCACATCCACATTAAATTGGAAAAACTCCCGCCCACGGCCCTTCTGCGGCTTTTCATAGCGAAAGCACTGCCCGATCTCAAACCACTTCAGCGGCTTAGGAAAATCCCGTTGATGCGTCGCCGCCAACCGAGCCAACGAGGCCGTCACCTCCGGACGCAAGGTCACGTTCCTTCCACCTTGATCATCAAATCGAAATAATTGTGATGACAACTCCCCTCCCGATTTTTTCAAATACAGCTCTGTATCCTCTAACAAAGGAGTTTCATACTCCACAAACCCGTGAGATCGTGCAACGCCACGCCACGTCTCATGCAAATACTGCCGAATCGCAAAATCGCGAGGAAGAAAATCTCGAAATCCAGGTAAAGATTGAAACATTGCATTTGCCATAGCGGAGGCAGAAAATGCCCCATCCCATTCCCACAGACAACAAAAAAGTAGAAACACCGAAGGATTTGCTATCGCTCACCCCCCCTTGGAGTGCGCCGACATGTCGGAGCTTTCAATGGCGCGACATGTCGCGCCAAAACTCTTCAAAGCACCGCAATCGCCGATACGTTTCCTTCGCACGCCGATTCAAAATTCTTATTTTTCAAAACTCTTCTTCAATCCAGACAATTTGCTAGGCTTATGAGCATATTCTGCTATTCGTCTCTGTAGTATCAAACGCGAAAAAAAATAGAAACGTCATGAATAAGAACACCACATCCATTACGCTTTTTGCCAGTTGTTTCATTGCTCTGTGGTATCCACTCACAGTTATATCAGAACAACCCGTGCCCGCACCAACCGCGGAAGTTGATACCGTGAAACAGCAAGTCATCAATAGACTTAGTCAGATCATCATTCCTATGGTTAACCTTGAGGATGCCAAATTGGAAGAAGCGATTGATTTCATCAGAATGCGAACACGCGAGTTGGATACAGAGGAAAAAGAACCGACTATGCGTGGCATGAATTGCAAGAATCTAACACCAGAAAAAACACCCGATCCGCTCGCCCCCAAAGAATCTTCTGATACTGAAGCTAAGGTTGCCCCAGTCATAAAAAAACTTTACCTCAATAATGTCCCAGCCATTTCCTCATTGAAGTATATCTGCATGCTAACAAACATGAAGCTATCGATAGGAAAGTATGCGCTTGAGATCACTCCCAGTAGCAACGGCGATCTTGGCTTGGTAAACGAGATCGACCCGCAGGCCAAAGCACTGCTCCAGCAACAGATCAAAGAAATTACCATTCCCTCCCTTAGGCTCGCTAACGTAACTCTTGATGAAGCCATCAGCCTGCTCCGTTTAAGGTCAGCAGAATTGTCACCGCAAAAATACGTAAATTTTATCATCATGAGAAACAACGATGAGCGTGAGCAACCGAACATCAATCAGCTCAACCTACGTAACGCGACGTTGGAAAACCTGCTTATCGAAATCTGTAAACAGACCAATCACAGCTATGACGTTCACGAAGCCGCCATCATCCTGTCTCCCATAGCAGAGAAAACTACCGAGAAAAAATAGCACGCCGACGCATATCGCCCCCTAGCAGTATAGCGAAATGTCGGCACTTTCGATGGCGCGCAATATCGCATTAAAGCGAGGCAAAATTAGATGATCGCAGTGATTCAATTTCAAACTAGACCTCGCTAGCGAATTGAATAACTACTGCTCCGACCACCTCCACTGTTTTGAATCAGAATTCCTGCTTCTATAAGCATCCGAATATCACGCAGTCCTGTGTCTTCCGAACATTTAGCAAGTTTAGCATATTTCGATGTCGTCAGATTCCCCTGAAACCCATCAAGTAATCGATTGATTACAAGTTGCTGGCGCTGATTGACCTTGGCGGCATTTGCCATCTCCCAAATTTTTGCTTTACGCAAGATCTCCATCAGTGAGATCTCCGATTTCGCGAGTGCGCGCTCTAGGCAGCGTAAAAACCATTCGAGCCACTGGGTGATGTCCATACTCCCGCGCTGGCATCGCTCAAGTTGTAGGTAATACTCCTTCCGATCCAGTTCGATTTGGGATGACATGCTGTAATAACGATGAGCGCATCCGTCGGCCCGCCCAAGTAGCATATCAACGATTGCTCGCGCAATGCGTCCATTTCCATCTTCAAAAGGATGAATCGTGAGGAACCACAAATGGGCAATTCCCGCTTTCATTAACGGATCAAGTTTCTGCTCGCTTTCGACCCAAAGTAAAAATGCGAGCATCTCTCTTTCCACTCGCTCAGCAGATGGCGCGACAAAATGAATTTTTTCTCGCCCAAACCCACCAGAAATGACTTGCATAGGACCTGCATCATCGGTGCGCCATGCCCCAACCTTGATCTTATACATTCCACTCCTTCCATGAGGAAATAAGAGAGCGTGCCAACCGAATAAACGTTCTGCTGTAAGTGGCTCAGTTCGTCGTTGCGTAGCATCAAGCATCATTTCGACAATTCCATCCACATCATGGCTACTATGAACCATGCCTGCGAATTCGATGCCTAGCCTGCGAGCAATCGACGAGCGTACTTGTTCTAATGGGAGGAACTCGCCTTCGATCGCGCTTGATTTCACCACGTCGGCCGTGAGCGTATTCAAATTTGCTTCTGATCGAAACGGAAACCCTAGTCCTTCCATGCGTCCTAGCAATTTTCCCTGATGATAACGAACATCTGCCACGAAAGGTAAGAGCTTATTGTCGTCCCATGTGAAAGTTGGCCAGTTATCTTGTTCGTGAATGTATTGCATAATCACCGCTTATTGCGCGGTGATTATGGAGGTGATTCACCGCAAATCAATGGATTTTCAGATTTTTTTTAAAAAAGCAGAAACGCCCTGCGTCCTCTTCTCCCCCCTAATCCCGATGATACGGCTCACCCTTGCGCAAGGTCGCGATTCGATAAATCTGCTCCAGCAAAACCACCAACGCCAACTCATGCTGCATGGTCATGGACGAGAGAGATAGCACCATGTCGCAATTCTT
>CAMAYN010000119.1 GCA_945862285.1 Akkermansia muciniphila
CTCTCCTGGTTGTTTCTCTCCTCCGTTCAAGTTCATGCGCAAGGCGCAGACGTGGGCGAACTCGTCAACAAGTCACTGGATTTGATGAACAATAAGAAATGGGCCGAAGCCGAGCAACTCCTTTCCAAGGCAACGGCGATTCCTAACACGAAGTTAGTTTTCGGATCCAAGTTTGGGGTGATCTGGTATCGTAAAGGAATCTGTCATGCCAAAATGGGGCAACATGATGAGGCGATCAAATGCTTCCAGACTTGCTATAAGGACTATCCCCCCGAAGATGGAGGTGGTGGGAATCTCTATCATAAATTATCTCTCCTCAAATGGGGTGAATCCGCACAGGCGCTGGAAAAATATGAAGAAGCCATCAGACTTTACAAGCAATTCGTAGCCGAACGCAGCAAAGAACGCGGCAAAGACTCTTATTCTCAAGGCGCCTACTACATCAATCTTGCCATTTGCAACTACAAGCTAGCGAAAATCCCAGAAGGCACAGAAAACCTTGAAATCGCGATTAAAAATCGTGAAACATTCCCTACCCCCGATGCTGGCATAGCAGCGGCATTCCAAACTTTTGTTGGCGCATGTATCGCCAAGAAGAATGAGCAAGCTCTGCTCGACTTTATTGCGAAAAATCGCTCAGAAATCACCATTGAGCCATTCGAAATGGCAGAACTCAATGCTCTGTTCCTGAAGAGTGCGCATGATGCCTACACGGCTCAAATGCAGCGAGCCGCTATTGCCCTCTACCAAATGGTGTCCAATACGGAATTGACTGTGGAAGACATCACAACTCGCCTTGAATCACTCGGCAACCGCACAGGAGTGCTTGATGGCACAAGAAAAATTGATGCCTCCAAGCTCAAGGCGAGCAGAGATGGCATGAAAAAAATGCAGTCGGACAATAAGTTTCCTGAGTGCACACAGTTGCTTTCGCTTGCCTACATTCATGAAAAAAATGGCAATCCTCGTGCAGCTTACGCGGCTTACGAAATCATCGAGCAGATGTACAATAAACATGCGAAGCGAGAAAATAATCTCTTCCAGCTGATCCGTACCAGCTCCATCATTGGCGAGGTCATGGTCACGGAGAAATATGGCCAAATCTTTTTAAAGACTTATCCCGAGTCAGAACACGTGCAAGCGGTGCAACGCATGATGCTCACCTCGCTCTTCTTCGAAGGTGAATACAAAAAATGCATCGAGGTCGCAACGGTCATCATCGATAAGCTGGAAAAAGGAAGCGAGCAACATGACATTTGTCTCCATGTCCTCGGCGGCTCCTACTACTATGATGGCCAGTATGATTTAGCTCTGCCTTTGTTAGATCAACACGCCACAGAATACAAATCTTCCAAATTCCGGGTTCCCGCTTTGTTTTTCCAAGCGTCGAACTTAGTGAAATTACAAGAATTCAAGAAAGGTGCCGTTTTGCTTGATGCCTTCTTGAAAGAATACCCTGATCCAGGTCAGAATGCCTTCTTGCCATTTGCTTTGTTTGATCGCGCGAACTGCCACTACTCCGATAGCGAATACCAACCAGCGGCTACACTTGTAACTCGCATCGAAAAAGAATTCCCCAGCACCGAAGTTCTCCAAGATGTATATATCCTCAAAGGAAATATTCTTCTCGCAGAAAAAGATCTTAAAGGTGCCGAGGAATACTATAAAAAAGGACTGGAGACCTCGAAAGCGCGGAATCTGGCCATTCCAGCTAGCCAGAGTGTTTACCTCCTGATTGCCATGCTTGGCGACAAGCAGAATTTCAAAGGCGACGAAGCTCTGATTAAGAATGCCGTTCCATATATCGATACATTCTGGAAAGAACACGCCGTAGGATCGCCATTCCGCACAGAAGCATCCGTCGCTGGCATTTATGCCCTTGATGCTGTTGGTCGCGGGGAAGAAGGCCTGAATCGGGTTCGTGATGTTATTGTCGAGATGGCAGGCGACCCCATGGCGCGCGGCCTCGAAGAAGCCATCAATTCCTATACGGAATTCTATTTGACAAAACACAGTCCCGCAGAGCTCAAGGAGCACTACTACAAGTTCCCTGGCATACAGTACAAAGACGCCGTGGCTCGTGCTTTGCTCCAAATGGCCGTCATCGGAGTGTTTGAAAGTGAATTGAAGAAAGCCAAAGACGATGATACCAGAAAGAGAGCAGAGGCTGATGTGCAAAACCTCTTTAAGGCTCTAAAAACGGAGTTTGATGTCAAACAATTGACGAACTTCATTCTCGTCCGTGTGGGTGACTTTATTCGCGAAAAAACAGGCTCGCCTCGTGAGGCTCTCGATTACTATTCCGAAGCACTCAGTCGCAAAACCGGTGGCTACCAGCTCGAAGCAATGTTCGGCCGTGCCGATGTTCTTTCAAGAAGCAAAAATCCAGCAGATCTCGACGCCGCATTAGTGGACTTGAAGAGTATCTTGGAAAAAGCCGAAAACAAAAAGCAAAAGGAGAAAGCCCTCGCTGCCATGGTCGCCACCTACGCCGCCAAGGGTGACTGGGCAAAGTGTAACGAAGCGGCCAAGCAATACCTAGCCAAAGAAAACAATTATTCCATGAGCAAAGGGCCTGTCTTGCTGCTACTGGCAAAATCCTATGAAAACGAAGGTAAAATCTCCGATGCCATTTTCAGCTATGCGGCCATCTGGACAGGAAACCTTCGCGGCTCGATTATCTACTCTGCTCCGGCTTGCAAACGCTGGATGGAGCTTTGCTGGGAACGGAATCAACCCGCGTCTGATAAGTCACCAGCCGATCGTCAAGGCGCCTACGATAATGGCTACGCCTACGTCGATACAACCCGCCCGCTACTCACAAAGATGACTGATGAAGAAAAAGCGCTATGGACAGAAGTCGAGGAAGCCGTGAAAAATTACGAAATTTCCCCCGGTATCGAATCGAAGGCGAAACAGAAGAAAAGACTGGAGAAAGTAAAATAACCCTAAAAATCGAAAGAACTCTTACTTATGAAATCCCTATCTACTATCCTGTTTTCTGTCGTAGCTATCATCGCTTCTGCTGGCGATTTACACGCGCAAGTCGCCGCTGGTGGCCAAGTCTTCTTCAACCCGGGACAGGCTCCCGCGATGCTGATTTATGAAGACTCCCCCGCTATCACAGTTTATATCGTAAACTCAAACTCATCAGCGATTCTCTACAAAAGTACTCCTAATGCTTCGGATAACGAGCCGCAGTTGAAATTGTCGGACGTTCAATCCGTTTATCTTTATGAGCCTAAGCCGTATCGTCAAGCCGTTGAACTATACCAAGCTCGCAAATATGCCGAGGCTCTGCCCATCTTTAATAAGGTCAGCGCAGACTACAAATTCACGAAAGCCCTGCCGAACAATTATTCTGTTCTCGCTGGATTTTACGAAATGGAATGCATGCGTCGATTAGGCGATCTTGAAGCATTGTCAAAAGCCGCTGCTGCCTTCGATGGCCGCGGACTTTCACGCCCATCACAAGTACGCCAATTCGAGCTTTACGCTCTCTGGGATGCCGTTCGCACGAAGTCGTGGGATCGCGTCGTTGCCATCGGCGAGGAAAGAATCGCCGAGAAACAAATCGCCTACCAACGCGCCCAAGTCGCCTTCTGCCTCGCGCAAGGCTATGAAGCACAGAAGAAATCAACCAAAGCTCTCAATGCCTACAATATGGCTCTGATCGCTGACATCGGTGCCACGCAAGAAATCGCTGAGCAATCCGCTGTTGCCGTCATGCGCATCCATCTCGCCAATCCTGATGTGCAGACGGCGATGAAAAACTGGGGCACCGAGGATGAAAATAAAACTTCTACTGGCCGCATGCACCTTATCGAAGCTGGTGCCATGGCGGCATTGTATCAATTCACTTTGGGCGATGGCAAGGCCTTGCCTTCTCAGTTTAATATCCTTCTGAAATACAAGCCCGAGGTCGATAATGGTGAAGCTGCCGCCGAGGAGCCTAAAGAGAAATAATCGCTTTTCCCGCCCATCAAGCCTCCTGCTCAAATGAAAAATTCCCTTACGATGGGACGCAATGTCATTCGCATGGAGGCTGATGCGTTGACCGACCTCGCGCAACGTCTCGATGATCGATTCTGCCAAGCCGTGGATCTCATGCGCGATGCCCTGGCGAGAAAGTCAAAAATTGTCATCGTCGGTGTCGGTAAATCGGGCAACATTGGTCACAAAATCGCCGCCACCTTGAATTCCACTGGTGCTACATGCGTCGTGCTGCATTCGCAAAATGCCCTCCACGGCGATCTTGGCGTCATTGCCGATGGTGACATTGCCATTGCCATGTCGTATTCGGGAGAAACGCCAGAACTTTTGCTTCTTTTACCACACCTGAAGAGAGTATGCTCCGGCCTTATTGCCATCACCGGCAATCCAAGCTCCACTTTGGCAGAGCATGCCGATATTTTACTCGACACATCCGTCCAGCGCGAAGCCTGCCCACTCAATCTCGCCCCCACATCCTCCTCCACTGCCATGCTCGTCATGGGTGATGCTTTGGCCATGGCATTGTTAGATGCTCGCGGATTCACAGAGGAAGATTTTGCTAAATACCACCCTGGCGGCTCCCTCGGGCGAGCCTTACTCACGAAAGTCGCCGACATCATGCGCACAGGCACGGCGATGGCTACCGCTCCGCAAAATGCTACTGTCGCCTCCGTACTTTTAGCGATGACCCATGCACGTTCAGGGGCCTGCGTCATCCTCGCCGATGATGGGAACTTGGCGGGCGTTTTTACTCACGGCGATTTTGTGCGTGCGTTTCAACGTGAGCCATTGCTCGCCGAACGTGCTGTAGCCGATTTCATGACTCGTAATCCTATCACCGTCATGGCCAGTGCCCTCGCCGTGCAGGCCGTCAATATGATCGGCTCGCATCGCATCGATGACGTCGTCGTGCTCGGTGATGACCATCGCCCCGTAGGTTTGGTAGATACGCAAGATTTGGCTCGCCTACGCTTGGTGTGAAAAATGAACGACGACACTCGATCCTCATACAGCCAAAATTTTGGTGCGCCTTAGTATTTTTATCACTCTCGTGTAGCTTTGCTGGTGCCATCTTCGTCCGTTCCCTGGACTTCGTAACAAAATGTAGCACGCGAAATCCATGGCTGATCTTTTTTTTGCCAATCATAGGGATTGCCATGCATGCTCTTTATCAATGGGATACGCATCGCACCAAGGCCGATGAATCACCTTGCCAAGACGGCACGAAAGCCCTCGCACACACGCTCCGCGGCGGCAACAAGCACGTCAGGTATTGGATCGCCCCTTTGATTTACATCGCCACGCTTGCCACCCATCTCTGCGGCGGTTCTGCGGGACGCGAAGGCACGGCACTGCAAATGGGCGGCGGCTTGGCAGCTACGCTGACCCATCGATTCCACGAACCCCAGGCGCGACGATGGCTCATTGCCTGTGGCATGGTTGCGTGCTTTGCCGCCGTCTTCGGCACTCCACTCGCTGCGGCATTTTTCTGCTACGAACTCGCTCGCAAAGAATCGCCCCACTGGTGCAGCTTACCGCTTTACTGCATCGTCGCCTACATCGCCGATGCGTTCGCCCATTATAGTTTTGGTATTTCTCACACCGATTTTCACTCATTGCAACCAAGCTCCCACGCTTCGTGGCGATCTCCTCGCTGGTGGATCGCTTGCCTTATTCTCGCCCTATCTTGTGCCATGGCAGCGAATCTTTTCCAAGCTTCCGTGGAAAAAACGAAAACCATTTTACAAAAAAAAGTAAGGTCCCCCTGGGCACGTCCCTTCGTTGGTGCTTGCGCTTTGATCGTCCTACTTTTTGCCATCGGCACCGATGATTACCTCGGTCTAGGCATCGATCCCAGACATCCCGGCGGCGTTTCGATCACCTCCTCCTTCCATGCACAAGGCGCGACATGGTGGAGTTGGCTCGCGAAGTTGATATTCACGGCGATCACCCTAGGAAGCGGCTTTAAAGGCGGCGAGGTCACACCGTTATTTTTCATTGGCGCTAGCTTAGGAAATCTCATCGCCACGCTGACCCATGCCCCGCTCTCCGACTTTGCTGCCGCTGGCATGGTCGCCGTGTTTGCCGCCGCCAGCCGCTGCCCCATCGCCTGCATACTCATGGGCTGCGAGCTATTCGGTTGGCAGCAGGCTCCATTTTTGATACTCGTTTGCGGGATCGCCTTTCGTTTTTCTCGCAAAAAAAGTATCTATGATCGTGATTGATCAATTTCACAAAATCCCTAAACTCACCTCAATGAAAGCATTTGCTCTACTCATCTCACTTATTTCCATGACCGCACAAGCACAAACGCCCACCCAAGGCCAAATCATCCGCTTGTGGGATGGCGCCGCACCACTGGCTCTGGGCGATAACCCACACGACGTGCCAAAAATCACCTGTTACCCCGCCAATCAAGAAACTTCCACCGGACACGCGATCATCGTCTGTCCCGGCGGTGGCTACGGCGCACTCGCCCAACACGAAGGAGCTGACTACGCGCTCTGGCTGAATCAACAAGGCATCCACGCCTTTGTCCTCCAGTACCGCCTCGGTAAACACCAATACCGTCACCCCTCCATGCTCAACGATGCTGCACGTGCCGTTCGCCTCGTGCGTCACCACGCCACCACATGGGGCGTAAAAAAAGTCGGCATCATGGGATCCTCCGCAGGTGGCCACCTTGCCTCAACATTACTCACGCATTTCGATTCAGGCCAAGCTTCCGCCCCTGATGCCATAGATCGCCAACCCTCCAAGCCGGACTTCGGCATCCTATGTTACCCCGTCATCAATTTATCCGACGACGCCGTCACCCACAAAGGATCACGCAACTACCTACTCGGAGAAAAACCCACAGCAGAAATGCTAAAATTCCTCTCGAATGAAACGCAAGTCACTCCAGCAACACCACCCACATTCCTCTGGCACACCGCGGATGATGCTGGCGTTCCCGTAGCCAATTCGCTCCTCTTTGCCTCGTCTCTCGCCCGCCATAAAGTCCCCCACGAACTTCACATCTATCGCAGTGGACGTCACGGCATAGGTCTTGCCACCAAAGACTACCTCGACCCGACAAAAGTTCATCCATGGGCTACGGAATGTCGCAGATGGCTTCAAGAAATTGGCATAGGAAAAGCCGATAAACTACAACCGAAATAACATTTCACGGCACGTCTCGCCTGCTCACTTCACCGTGCCTAGGTATCAAAATACGTCGAGCCTTTGCTTATATGCTTCCGGCAATATTCCTCGTTCAGTTCGATACCGAAACCAGGCTTGTCGTTGAGAACAAGTGTGCCATTGTGGTACAGCGAACCTTTGTGCAGTATCACATTCTCGGCACATGCGTTTTCTAGGGCCACGAAATTCGGGATCGTTGCACAAGCGTGTGCCTGGGCATAAGTTCCCACCGGCGAAGACATGTTGTGGCATAGTATATCCTGACCATACAACTCGCCCAGATCGGCAATCCGCTTGAGCGAGAGCAGACCGCCGCAATACTGAGCATCCGGCTCGATGATAGTACACATCCGCTTCTCCAGCATCTCGTGAAAACTCTTCACTGTCTGCATTTGCTCAAGCGCCACGATCGGAACCTTTCCCGCCGCAGTCAGTCGCTGATAATGCGCCAAGTTCTCACCATACGACATCGGATCCTCGATGAACCAAAGGTCGAGATCTTCCGTCATCGCGATAAACTGATCCGTCTTTTCAGAATTCAAGCGCCAATGAAATTCCGCGCCAAGCTGCACCTCCGGACCAACCTCAGTTCGGATCGCTTGTAAAATTCGCACCCATTCCCGAACGTCACCGCCACCCCTGTAAATATCGAACTTCATCGCGCTAAAACCCGCCTTCTTCGCCTCCTTGGCACACGCCGCCCATAGCGCAGGCTCGGTAGTTTTAGGCGTTTCCGCAGGAGCTAAATCGTGATAAACGGGTATCTTGTCCCGACACGCACCGCCGAGAAGATTGTACGTCGGGGTATTCAGAATTTTCCCCGCAAGATCCCACAGCGCGGTTTCGATGCCAGCAACAACGCCAATCTCCACCCTTGATGGATGCGTGCTTGCCGCCAACATTTTTCGTGTGAGAAAATCCACTCGCAGCGGATCCTCACCAATCACCAGCTTACGAAATGTTTCAATCTGATGAGCCACAAGGATCTTGCAGCGTGCTTCACCGATTCCGTATAGCCCAGAGTCGGTTGTCACCTTGATCAAGTTACAGACATATTCATCCTCAATCCTAGCGCTTTGCACCGCTCGGATTTTCATTTTACTTGGTCGCATTTCAGCCTTTGCTGCAAGCTCGTCAATCCCAAACAAATTCCGCGGCGAAAATACCGAAGCCGCAGTGGCGGCACCACCTCCCAGTAGAAATAGTTTCCTTCGGCTAATGTTCTTCTCCATACTCAAGCCTATTCTTTCCAGATGACTCAACAAAGCAAATATTTGATTTCCTTCAGCAAACCCCATCCTCAGCAACAGGCGGGATAGCGTTGCTCATGGGATTCAGGTCGAAAATATCAGAGATCATCGAAATACGAGGTTTCTAGTGTTTGGCTGATGCGTCTTGTTCAACTTGGTATTTTACTGAGATTCCAGGTGCGATGTGCCCGAAAACCCTTGTGAAATCTTCGAAATCAGTATGTGGCAGTTTAAGATCGCGAATCGCTTTCATCGTATCATTGTATCTTGGACTATCGTAAGAAATCAGAATATCGATCCATTCGATCTCGATAAACGGGACAGGCCCATAACTTGCACCATCAAGAAACTTGTCACATGCAGCAATATCCATGCATGTCCATCGATCCACTTCATCTTTTGTGATTAGCTTAACTCGCGCCCGAATACCATCGCCAAATGCATTAGCCAGCGCACGCCACTTCGTATGATTCATTGCACTAAAGTAGGAGCCTTGCTCAATGATCTGCGCGATCTTAGCTCTTTCCTTATTGTTCATCATTCTTGGTGCTGAGCACAACCACCACTAAATCCGCAGGTGAACATGGATCGGGGGAGGTGTTGAAACTACGGGAAGTCAGGGAAATTGATCGGCTTCTAGTTGTTGGATGATGTGGCATTTGCACTTCGATTCAGTTGGTTAGTAGTGTCCATGCTAGCCAAGCAGCGACAGGGATGCCGACAACAATGAAAGTCAGAATCCAAGCAAACCACTTCCAGAATCGGATGCTCTTCCTATCCCATTCAGACTGCCCTACTCTGGAATCCTCCGCTTGTTGCCTCGCCGCTTTGTATGGCGCACGTATGAGTTGGATTAATTCGTAAAGCATACAACGAAATGATTAAGGTCAATATTTTGAACAGTACGATGAACGAATATACTACTGCCAGTCGCGCAGCACGTCGATCACTGGGTGGATGTTGAAGTTACGGGAAGTCATGGAAACAGAACGGCTCCTAGTGGTTGGATGATTCGGCATGTTGGGCATTTGATTTCAACCAAGTGGCACAACGGAACGTCACGTCAAAACTTGGTGGCTTTAGTGATTTGTCGTAGTCAAATACAAGCGCACCTAGACGACCGAGATTGTTGATGCAGTTTTGTTCCATAGGGGTTAAGGGGGAGACTGCCACCGATCGGAAAATTGTTGGATGTTCTGCAAATGCCTGACCAATTAGCGCCATTTTAAGTAACGAATACTCTCCATCGGTTTCGATTTGCAGAAGACGCCGCAGTCGATTCTCAGACGGCATGGAACGGAATTCACTGGCGGCACGATGAAGTTGCTCGTTCGGATTACCGTCGCCCGCAAAAATAAGGGCACCGACCACGGAGATTGCGATCAGCCCAAAGAGCACGATAAATGTGCGGATGACAATTTTTTGGATCATTCAGTATCTAGCCTATCGATGAGCACATCCACCACTAGGAGCGAGGGCGAGGCTTGAACGCGGGGTTGAGGTTGGAGTTATCATAGAGGCTGGGAAACAAGGCGGCTCCTAGTGGTTGGATGATGCGTCTTGTTCGGCTTTTTGGTTTTTGTTACGAAGCCCAACCATTGCTTGAGTCGAAATGCCCATTGCTTGAGGTGAAATGCTCGTTGCTTGAAGTGAAATGCCTATTGCTTGAGGTGAAATGCTCTTTGCTTGAGGTGAAATGCTCGTTGCTTGAGGTGAAATGCTCGTTGCTTGAGGTGAAATGCTCATTGCTTAGGGTGAAATGCTCATTGCTTAGGGTGAAATGCTCATTGCTTGGGGTGAAATGTCGATTGCTTGCTCTTGCCGAACGATGAGTGGTGGCACCGGCGAGAACAAGCTCCGATTCAACTAGAGACGTTATCGCCGGTTGCCACTCACGGCTTGTTCGATTTCTTGGTCTTCATAACTAGAGGGCTGGGCATATCCTCCCGAATCAATTGAGGCGTGCTCACAACCTTATTCTCTAAACTGACATGATCGCGTGCTTTACCTTCTTTGTCTCGTGGTATTCCTGTGTAGTCATATCCGATACTTATCTTCCAATGCGGATCGATCCAAAAAGTCTCAAATCGAGCACCTCCTGTTCCAATTGCGGATAATGGAGAAGACTTTTGTCTCTGAACGATCTTCTCAACCTCTGCACGCGTCATGCCGATCTTGACTTGCTGGAGTTGCAGCTTCAAGGATTCTTCGGATTCGGATGAGAATGCAGAAATTACTGTCAGAAGTAGTATGGCCAGTGTTTTTTTCATATTTCTTTATCGAACGTC
>CAMAYN010000120.1 GCA_945862285.1 Akkermansia muciniphila
TAGAATTTCGCACACCACCCAACACGGCTGATGCGCCGAACTTTCCCTTAAGTCTAACCGAGGAATTCTGCCGTGCCCTAGCCAATAATTTGCGAGCCAATATTCATATTGAATTGTTATACGGGCGAGATGGTCACCACATCGCAGAAGCGATTTTTAAAGGTCTTGCGCGCGCGTTACGCACAGCCATGGCACTAGATCCGCGCGAAAAAAGTCTTCCCTCCACCAAGCTTGCCCTCTAATTCCATCATGTCCTCTACTGTACTGATTGACTATGGAGCGGGTAACTTGCGCAGCGTCGCCAATGCCATGAACAGCGTCGGCGCCGAGGTGCAAATCGTTTCATCGGGCGAAGAATTCCCCGCCCATCCTACCCGCATCATTTTGCCTGGCGTTGGATCTTTTGGTGACTCCATGAACGAACTCGTTGCTCGTGGACTCGATCAACCTGTTCGATCAGCCATTCAGGCAGGCGTGCCCTTTCTCGGGATTTGCGTAGGGTACCAACTTCTTTTTCAGCAAAGTGAAGAAAGTCCGAGCGTGGAAGGCTTGGGAATTTTTTCGGGAAAAGTCAAACGCTTCCATCCTGGCAAGAAAATTCCCCACATGGGATGGAATGCCGTTCGTCCTCTGAATGCAGCGCACTCATGCTGGGCAGAAATGCCCGCAGAGCCCTATTTCTATTACGTGCATTCCTATTTCCCAGTGCCTGATGACCCAAGCATCATTGCTGCAACCACAGATTACGAGGAGCTATTTGCCGCCGCCATCATCCATAAAAATGTCTGGGCTGTGCAATTTCATCCAGAAAAAAGCCAAGATTGCGGAATCCAACTCATCAAAAATTTCCTCGCACTCTAAGCGAAAATCAAGGTCATCATTTGTGTTCTTCGGGTAAATGTAGATCACAGTAATCTTGCCCATCCACGCGACTCACGACAAAGGTGCGCTCGGCATGCGATTGCTCGGTGGCTCCGCAAACCACACAGCGATACATGGAATCATCACTTGCTCGTAGAGCCGATTTAAATTGTGCACGACGACGCTGGAGCTTCCAGCCACCGGCGCGCAAGGCATGGATGGTGCCTATGACCCCGCCACATAAAAAGCCGCCCACATGGGCATGATTGGCAACCGGTCCCATCCTCCCGGTCATACAAACGACGAGCCAAAGCAGCATCCATACCACAATCTCCTTGCGGATCACGAAGCTAGGATCGGGATGTAGGCGACTTCTCAAAAGCAAAAATCCAAAAAATCCATAATTCACACCCGACATGCCTCCAAACGACGTTCCCACAAACCAAGCCTGCGCTATGTTTGCTACGGCAGAAATCACCAAAACGAGTCCAAGAAATTTCCATGATCCAAAGCGTGTTTCTAAAAAAATCCCAAACTGCCACAACCACATCATATTAAAAACAATGTGCAATACATCCATGTGTACAAACATCGGCGTGACCAATCGCCATATTTGCCCACGAGAAATATCGTGAAATGCTCCCGTCCCTCGACTCATCGCCCGTTGCCGCTCGAAATTCATAAAAGATTCAGCCAATTCGCTGCTGTCTTCGCTTTGATAGGTAGTTAAAAAATCTTGTCGCGCACTTTCAATTTCATTTTGCGAAGAAAAAAATAGTAGATCGATTTTCTCCAAATGACTGCCTACCTGCGAAATCGCGGAGGTCATCACCGATGCGGTTAACAAAAAAATCGTCACCATCAAATATCGATACACCGATGGCTTGCCCATGTATTTATCACGAAAGCGAGAGAGTAAGTCACTCATGCGAAAAAACTAAACGCACCATCGCGAACTGCCAAGTGCATTCACGCACATCTTTCCTTGCCAGTGCTTGGGGTAGAGTTTACCCATTCCTCGCCATGATACATACCTTACGCGCTATCGATTTCCGCTGCTGGGGGAATGTATCGTTAGAGCTAGCACCCGCAGGGGGAATATTCGTCGGTAATAACGCGCAAGGAAAAACCTCCCTGCTTGAGGCTGCATGTGTTCTTCTCCGTCTGCAATCTCCGCGCACCCATAAGCTCACAAGTCTCACGCGCTTTTCCTCCCCGGGATTTGGTATCGCTGCTGATTTTCATGAATCCTTGAGAAAAGTACGTCATGTCAATGGATCTCTTGTCTGCGAAGTCGATGCCGAGCCTCGCGCCACGACAAGCGAATACCTGCGCGATAGCGGACTCGTCGTCTGGATGGGTAATGACGACCTCGAACTCATTCGCGGCAGTGGTGAGACTCGTCGCCGCTACCTCGACTTTCTTGGCGCGCAATGGGATCCATTTTATCGCACTCATTGGTCTCGTTACCGTCGCGCACTAAAGATGAAAAATGCCCTGCTCAAATCATCCTACCTTGATGAAAAGCAGATCACCTCATGGGAAGAAATGATGATCGAAAGTGGCACGATCCTTGCCGAAGTTCGACAACAAATGCTCCATCGACTTCAACCCGCTATTGCTGAGGCTCATCGTGCGATTAGCTCAAGTAGAGAAACGATCTCTATCGATTATCGTCGCAGCGGTGGAGAAGACCTACGCACGGCGATGCATCAAGCGCACGAGCGCGAACGCCGCACGCATCAATCAGCCGTTGGTCCGCATCGTGACGATATTTCCCTTCAAATCAATGACCTCAATGCCGCTGAATTTGCGAGTGAAGGACAACAGCGCACACTTGCCATTGCCCTGAAACTCGCCCAAGGAGCCATGCTAGAACAGCAACGAAAACTCTGTCCGATTTATCTGATTGACGATATTTTCGGCGAACTTGACCCCGTGCGGCGCAATGCCCTCATGCAAGCGCTTCCTACAAATGCACAGAAATGGATCACCACAACCAACCTCGACTGGTGGGAAGAAAAAGTGCCATTTTCCCAGCTTCCATGCTACGAGGTCAGCCAAGCTACCATTACTCGAATCTAACTAAGCCATTACTTCGGCAATTCCATATCGGCAAAAATCATTAAGCCGTTGGTCGTTTGAAATATACTGATCACGCGGACATTCTGTGTGGTGTTCATGTAAGCGGCAGCATGATTCACAACGATCATTGTCCCATCATTCAAGTAACCTAATGCTTGATGGTCGTCTTTTCCTGGGCGTACCAGGGCGAGACGAATCGTCTCACCTACAGCAACACTAGGGCGCAGCGCGTCCATTAATTCATGCAGGCTAAGAGTGGCAAATCCTTGGAGTCGCGCCACTTTGGCCAGATTCTCATCATTGGTTAATAGCCGTGCATCGAGCAGCTTCGTCACTTCCATTAGGCGAGTCGATATGGTATCGGCACTCGCGACTTGATTCGATTCATGAATGACCACGTCTGTGCTCGGGTCAGCTTGCATTTGTTTTAGTACATCTAAGCCACGTTGCCCGCGTTGTTTTTGCCCTAAGTTTGCAGAATCCGCCAGTTCTTGAATTTCCTGCAACACAAAGCGTGGAATGATCAATCGACCGCCAAGAAATCCTGCTTTCGCTACGTTGATGACGCGGCTGTCGATCACCGCATCTGCGGCGAGAACGACGGGCCGTCCCTGAGAGCCTTCTTGGCGGAATCTCACAAAAGGAATGATGAACGCAAAGTCATCACGATTGCTGCGCAAGGCCAAGGTTGCACCAAGAAATCCCATGCTGGCATAGAGTGCCACGTTGAATGATAAACGCACCGCCGCCGCTTGGGATTCCACATCGATGTCGTGCGAGCGAGATGTATCAGCGATAATTCCCACAAGCAAACGATCCACCTCCACCCGCGTTAAGAGCCAGGCGCAAAGCAATCCTACTGCCAGACCAAATGTCGCCGTGGAGAATCCTCGTAGGGTAAAGCCGTTGAGTGTGGTTTCGATGAGTATAAAAAAGCAGCCGATGATTAATGCCACCAATAACCCCAGCCAAACGGGGATCAAATAAGGAAAATTCAGCGAAACTGCTACCCCAAGTAATTCACACAGCAACAAATAAGTAACCCGTGTGACAATGACAGACTTGGGTGCATTCATATAGGGCAGAAAAAATTCCGAGAACAGGAAGAGTGAAGTTCTGGTAAATGAGGAGTATTTGTTAGAGTGAGTCAGCCGTAGCTTTCACATCTTGCAATGCTTGAATGAAATCATCAAGAATGTCGGCGGGGATCATAATGGTGTCCCGATTGCCACCGACATCTTCGGTGATTTTGACAACTCTGCCACGCGCATTTTCTTTGAGATCGATGTAAAATGTCTTACGATCCGCAATGATTTTTTCTGTATGTAATAGTCCGTTATCCACGATATTTCCTTGTTATTTCGTGATCAATTTAGGTTTTTCGCCTTTGCTGTCAAATCTATTCATGGGGATTTTATTAGAATCATAGTTGTGTTGCGGATGCCTATTTGATTCATCCATTTGTATTTTCTGAAATGTATCGTATCTAGAGTGCGTAGATAAACCGCAATTCTATTTTCGTTGTTCCATCCATAACCCCTAACAGCTATGCACAGTCGTCGCACATTTCTCCGCAGTCTCGCCTCAACCATCGCTTTGCCAATGCTTGAACCTTTGTATGGGGGCGCAAAGCCGGGTATCGCCGCTAACCCGTTGCGATTAGCGTATGTGTATTTACCAAATGGCGTGAACACCAAACTTTGGTTTCCTGAAGGGAGGG
Organism: Akkermansia muciniphila; assembly: GCA_945862285.1. Classification (GTDB taxonomy): domain Bacteria; phylum Verrucomicrobiota; class Verrucomicrobiia; order Verrucomicrobiales; family Akkermansiaceae; genus UBA956. The sequence continues at coordinate 4,667 of CAMAYN010000120.1, forward strand.
GAAAAAGTTTCAAGTTCTCTTCTTCACTCGAACCGCTCCAAGAATTACGCGATGACCTGCAAATCATTACTGGTTTGACACTGGATAAAGCTCGTGCAAACGGCGATGGGGCAGGGGATCACGCCCGCGCGAATGCCACGTTCCTCACTGGATGCCAGCCCAAAAAAACGGCGGGGGCGGATGTGAGATCGGGCATTTCTGCTGATCAAATTGCCGCACAGCAAATCGGTCGTCTCACTCGCTTACCTTCCTTAGAGTTATCCACGGATGAAGCACGTCGATCAGGGAATTGCGATTCAGGCTACTCATGCGCCTATCAATACAATCTCGCATGGCGCAGTGATACCACTCCGGCGCCACCAATGCGTGACCCCCGCGCGGTTTTTGAAGCACTTTTCGGCACGAATCCCCAGGACGCGGCTACCCAGAATCGCATCGCGAGGAAAAAATCCGTGCTCGACTTCGTTTTGAATGACGCCAAGCGTCTCGAATCCCGCGCTACGGGAGCGGATCGGAATAAACTCGACGAGTATTTTACTGCCGTGCGAGAAGTCGAAAAACGGATCGAAAATGCGGAGCATCACCGCATTGAAGTTCCTGAAATCGATGTCCCCAATGGTGTGCCAGCGACGTACGCTGAGCATATTCGCACGATGTATGATATGCTCCATCTCGCCTTTCAGACGGATTCCACGCGCATCGCCACATTTCTTCTTGCTCACGATGGATCGAATCGCACTTTTCCTGATGTTGGGGTCAATGAAGCACATCACAATCTTTCCCACCATCAGCGCGATGCACGAAAACTGGCTCAAATTGCAAAAATTGATCGATTTTACGCAACGGAATTGAAGCGATTTTTGGATAAGATGAAAGCTACGAAAGAGGGTGCCGGAAATTTACTCGATCACTCAATGATCGTATTCGGTGGCGGGATATCGGATGGCGATCGGCATAATCACGATAATTTGCCCATCATTCTAGCAGGAGGTGGCGGAGGCTCGCTCGAACGCGGGCGCTTGAACCAAGTTCCTAATGAAACGCCACTTACCAATCTTCACCTCGCTCTTCTTGAGCGCATGAACGTCAAGGCGGAAAGGATCGGCGATTCAACCGGGAAGATCAATATTTGATCTATGCCACCTCGCAAGATACGACTGCTTGGCTCGTGCTGTCAGGCGAGATGATGTTTGCGCTTTACAGGAGAAAAATCCGATACTATCAAAATTCGTGGCTGCGACACACCATTTCCCTTTCTTTTGGCGCTTGTTAGCACTTGGCTTGGCTTTATTGACGAGTTCACGTGTGAGTTTTGCCGATGATAAACAAGTTCCCCCCCCACTCGATTTACGCACGAGTGCATCTACCGTTGACGATGATGGGGTGAGGGTTTCCATCTTGGGCTACCATGATTTTTCACGCACCCTGAAAGAGACGGAAATGCGTATCAATACGGATAAATTCCGCCGCCAAATGCAGGCATTGAAAGACCAAGGAATCCCCGTGGTCAGCATGGGCGATTTTCAAGCATGGAAACGCGGGGAAAAATCCCTGCCGCCACGAGTGGCCCTCATCACCATCGATGATGGCTGGCTCTCCGTTTACACCGATGCCTTTCCGATTTTAAAAGAATTTGGCTATCCGTTTACCCTATTTCTTTACACCAAATACATCGATGTGGGTGGCAAATCGATGTCGAGCAAGATGATCAAGGAAATGCAAGCTCATGGGGCGACCATTGGCTGCCACTCGCACACACATCCTTATCCCGGCACCGTGCGGAAATACAAGGCTAAGGGTACGGATGCTTACAAGGCGTTTCTTGAATCTGAAATGCTGCAATCGAAGAAAAAATTAGAAAGCGATTACTCACAAACGGTGACAACCTATTGCTACCCTGGGGGATTCCATACGCCGGAGATGTTTGACTTTGCTCGCACGCATCAATACCAGCATTTGTTCACCGTGTTACCTGGTAAAATTAAGCGCAACACCGACGATATGACATTGCCACGTTACATCATTCTTGGAACGCATGATCATATTTTCACCTTGGCAACCGAATTTCCAGGATCGGCCATGGATGCCAGTGCGAATAGTGGTGTAGCCAAACAAAAAGTCGCGTATCCTGTTTTGCCTGAACCTGGAATGAAAATCCATTCGCGAACGCCCACCATTTCGGCGAATTTGTCCGATGTTTCAGACCTAAACCCTGCTTCTCTGGTGATGCGCGTGGCAGGCTTTGGCGAAGTCCCTGCCGTCTATGATGAAAAGCAAAAAACGTTTTCTTGGAAGGCGAATCGCCGTTTACGGATGGATTCTTGCCAGGTATCCATTACATGGAAAAATACCGCAGGAAAATTGGTGGAATCACCTTTGCGTTGGTCCTTCGGCATTGATCGCGAAGCAGCTTATCAACCCATTGGCGAGTAGGCGTATTTCTGAACCAACACGGGGAGCCACCACTCGACGGATGCGATGTGGCATCCGCAGCTTCGCATGCATCACGGTAGATCGAGTTTGCGGAGTCTGCGAGCTGGGGGCTGGCGGAAATCGGGGCGCTGGCGCGAGCGGAGGCTTTTCTGGCACCGGAAATCGAGGCGTTGGCACGAGCGGAGGCTTTTCGGGCGACGGAAATCGAGGCGTTGGCGCGCGCGGAGGCTTTTTGGGCACCGGAAATCGAGGCGTTGGCGCGCGCGGAGGCTTTTTGGGCGGCGGAAATCGGGGCGGAAATTTGTACGGGGCTATTTCGGGCGATGGAAATCGGGGCGTTGGCGCGCGCGGAAGCATTTCGGGCGCCGAAAATCGGGGCGGAGATTTGTACGGGGCGATTTCTCGGTCGGCGGATGGACGGGGCGATGGGATTTTTTGCTTTTGCTTCGGCAGATTTCCTTGCCCGCCCTGCGGCGGGGTGGAGATTGCTCGCTCTTTTTTGTGGGCTAGGGATTTATAATTGTTGATCCATGTCAAGCGCCGGTGCGGATTGACGAGCCTCGCCGACGATCACTGCTGGCACGCCGGCCACAGTTTTGTGGGCGGGAACATCATGAAGCACGACACTGCCAGCACCGATTTTTGCTCCAGTTCCGACTTCCACACGTCCGAGGATTTTTGCCCCAGCACCGATCAATACACCCGAGCGGATGATGGGATGGCGATCGCCCGTTGCTTTCCCCGTGCCGCCAAGGGTGACTTCGTGGAGGATGGAAACGTTATCTTCGACGATGGCCGTCTCGCCAATCACCAGGCTGGTGGCATGATCGAGCAAAATCCCACAGCCGATTCTGGCAGCGGGATGAATATCGACGGCAAAAATTTCACTGCTCAGACTTTGGAAATAAAATGCCAGATGCTTGCGTCCTGCTTGCCATAAAACATGAGATACACGATACGTGGTGATGGCACAGAAGCCTTTGAAATAGAGCAGCGGAATCAGCGGTGAATCGCATGCAGGATCGCGCTCGCAGATGGCTAGCAAATCTCGTGCTGCGCTGGCGACGAGGGTGGGATTTTTTGAAAAAATATCCGAAAGAAGCGGCATCAACGCCTGCTTGCACATATCTTCGCGGGCGAGTTTGCGCGATAATCGGCAGGCGAGTGCCGTTGCGAGATCGGAACGAGAAAGCACCACATCATTGAGCATACTCGTCATTTCCGGTTCATGATGGCTTATCTCACGGGCTTCGTGCTGCATTCGTTGCCAAAGATCGGTCACATCGATCTTCTGCTGCATTTGGCACAGACGCGATGAAATGGATGACTGCGGTAAATTTTCCGAATTGACACTTTCCGCGTCCTGTTTGTTTTGCTTATCTTCGTCCATGCGGATTTCTCAAAAAATCGAATATGCTTGTCGGGCTCTTGCTCAACTTGCGAAGCGTCGTGCTTCGGGACAGCTTACACGCTTAGATGAGATTGCGCAAACGGAAGTCGTGTCAGCGAACTTTTTAGTGCAAATTCTCGCAGATTTACGCCACGCCGGACTGGTGGTGAGCCATCGCGGGAAAGATGGCGGCTATGAATTAGCACGCGATGCGAAGCAAATTCGTCTCGCTGAGATCGTCGAGTCCATCGATCCAGGTATGTTTGATTTCATCATGAGCCAAGAAGGACAATCTGGCGCGACGGTGGCGAAGGCATGGCTTACGGTGGCGGAAAAAATGCGTGCGGAGCTGAATCAAATCACCTTAGAGGACATGGCACTCGATCCAGGCGCGGCGATGTTTTATATTTGATTTGCCGGAAATAGCCCCATAGAGTGCGCGACGGCATGGATCGAAAATGTGTAGAAACGAAATTTTTTGATGACGAGGAAGAATTCCCCCTCGCAGATGGGCAAGCTTTGCCCCGTGTGCGCATTGCCTATGAAACGTGGGGCACGCTGAATGCCGAACGCAGCAATGCGATTTTACTCTACCATGCCTTATCAGGATCGCATCATGCGGCGGGATACAATTCCAGCATCGATGGTGTGGACGATTACTGGCAGCCAGAAATGCACGATGGCTGGTGGGAAGAAATGATTGGTCCAGGGAAGGCCTTGGATACAGATCGCTATTTCATCATTTGCCACAATTATTTAGGCGGATGCTATGGCAGTACGGGCCCATCCTCCCTAAATCCGCAGACGAATTTGCCATGGGGGGCTGCATTCCCGCGCATCGCGGCGGCGGATCAAGTGCGAGCATCGACGCGCCTGCTTGACCACCTAGGAATCGAGCAGCTTTTGGCCGTAGTCGGGCCATCCGTGGGCGGATTACTGGCACTCACATTTGCCACCACACACCCGCAGCGCGTGAAAAAGGTGGTTTCGATTGCCGCAGGATTCAAGACCACGGTGCTCAATCGCTTGATTCTCTTTGAACAAATTTTAGCAATCGAAAATGACCCGAATTTTAAAGGTGGCGATTATTATGCTGATGGGCCACCGACGTACGGCTTGGCCTTGGCGCGGATGATTTCGCATAAAACATTCGTCCACCTTGATGCCATCGAACGCCGTGCACGGCAGGATATTGTGCAGGATAAAGATTCGTTAGCATGGTTCCGCGTCAACGATCAGGTGCAGTCATACATGCTCTATCAGGGGAAAAAATTCGTCCGCCGATTTGATGCCAATACCTATCTACGAATCATCGAAATGTGGTGTTCCTACGATGCCGTTGCCGAAGCGAAGGCGAATAGCCCACGTGAATTGCTCGCTCGTTGCGCAGACGCCGGCCAGCAATGGTTGGTTTTTTCCATCGATAGTGATTTCTGCTTTTATCCCGAGGAGCAAGCCGACTTAACGCTCCACCTCGAGCGGGCGGATATCCAATCAACGCAAATTACGGTTCATTCTGATAAAGGCCACGACTCATTTTTGTTAGAGCCGCATCTTTACACCCCGCACATCGCGTGGATACTCGGGGCGTAGTTACCGCTTAGCGTGGTGTTTTGATCACATGATACCAAGCCTTATTGCCTAACAAGGGTTTGCCGTTTGGCGAAGTGATTCCTGTGAGATCGACGTAATGCAAGTGACCAGGGCGCAGCGCTTCTAAATCTAAGGCGAGGGTTTTTCCTCCGTTCGATAGGTTGGCTTTTTTTACGGTCATGGCTTTTTCATCAACTTTGGGTGATCCGTAGTTGGCGAAATAGTTGTAGCGATAACTGGAGACTTTAATGGTGCTCAGCGTTTTAGCATCGATTGCTTCCGAGAAAGCCAACGAAAATCCTTGTGGTGTCGCCTTCATTGTCGATAGCGACAGGAAAGATTTACCATTCCATTTTACGCGAGCAATACCTTGATCTCCCGCCCAAGATAACGCGGTTTTTCCTACATAAATCGATCCTTCACTGCCAAAACAAATGCGGTTATTTCCTTTCCCAAGCGGAGAATCGAAGAAAAGCGGAACAAGAGCCGTTTGAAAGGTGCCATCAACTTCATCATCAAGCACACGAACCAGCGTGGGCTGATTCATTT
>CAMAYN010000121.1 GCA_945862285.1 Akkermansia muciniphila
CCGGACCTAGAAGATCGCTGGGCTGGGTGTATTTCTTGAGTATTTCGTCGAGGAGTGTGTCTGTTATTTTTGATTTCATTGCGATGTGTTTTTCTACTTTTTGTTGCTCTCACCAAAAAGCACTTACACAAAAATTCATACACTCTCTCATTCTTGTTCGGGAGAAATAGTTCCGAGTCTTTTGAGCGCCGCTATAAGGTTGCGAGCCCAAAACAGCCCTCATTCAGCCGAAAAAATCAGCGAAACCCTCATAAATGCGTTACAAACATCCCGCCAGCAATTGCCACGCTAGTTTTCACCTTAAAAACAGCCATCCCAACGGTTGCCGCGCCTGTTTTACATTTTTAACAGGCATCGGAATGATTACGACGCCTGTTTTCACGTTAAAAACAGCCATCCGAACGGTTGCCGCGCTTGTTTTACATTTCAAACAGGCATCGGAATGATTACGACGCCTGTTTTCACGCTAAAAACAGCCATCTGAATGGTTGCTGCGTCTGTTTTAAATGAAAATTATGCCGTCGTAATCATTGCGGGAGCCTAGTGGCGAGTTGGATGAACTCTTTTCCAGCCTCAGGAGCGATGCTTGGTTTTTCCGGTAAATCGAGCCTCTCTGCCGTTTGGGCTTTTAAGGTTCGAGGTTCTTCTGGCTTCAAAGAATACGATTTGATAATCACCACGTAACGCTTCGGGCAAGACTGTGTTGATATCTTTTGAGAATGATAAAAGTGAATTAAATGGATCGTTCTTCATTAACTGAGTAAGAATACATTTATTTTTCAACAGCATTGCGCATGCTTGTTTAATCTAGTTTAAAACACTTGTCTTCCCGCTACCATTTTTGCCAATAATGATCAGATGTTTCATCTCCGACTTGCACAGGGGAATATCGAAGTTCTCAATATGACGAACTTATTCAATATGCAGGTCGGTGATGAAGGTCTTGCTCATAAGCCTATTCTTCTGCTGGTGTTTCTAGTGCGTCTGACTGATCAAGGGCACCTAACGGATCGGACTGATCTGGTTGGTCGTTAGCTTCTGAAACATGATCTTCCCCATCGGGGATGACTTTGGCGATGTCTTGGAGGAATTCTCCTTCTTTCATGGACAGGAGTTTTACGCCTTGGGCATTGCGGCCAGTCTCGCGGATGGTGTTGACTTTGATGCGGATGCTCAATCCGCCGTTGGTCATGAGCATGAGCTCGTCGCTTTCTTCTACCGTAACAGCTCCTACGACGTTGCCGGTTTTTTCGGTAACTTTCATGGTGATGATGCCTTTGCCGCCCCGTGATTGGAGACGATATTCTTCAAAGGCGGTACGTTTCCCTAGGCCATTTTCTGCGGCGACCAACAAGGTGCTTCCTGGTGTAACCAGCGAAAGACTCACAACAGTATCGCCGTCTTCAGGACGAATGCCCCAGACGCCTGTGGCGGTGCGGCCCATGGCACGGCAATCGCTCTCGTGGAAGCGGATGCTAATGCCATGATGGGTGACAAGAATGACTTCATCGTTGCCATTTGTGAGACGCACGCCGATGAGAGAATCGCCCTCTTCGAGATTGATAGCGCGGATGCCGTCTTTGCGGTAGTTGCGGTATTCGAAGACAGCAGTTTTTTTGACGACGCCGACTTTGGTAGCAAAGAGGACAAAGCCAGCTTCTTCACGGAAGGTGATGTCATTGCCGTTTTCATCGACAGTGCGTTCGAGACGTAAAAGAGCAGAAATTTTTTCTTCTGGTTGGAGGTTGAGGACGTTGCGAATGCCTCGACCTTTAGCTGCACGACTACCTTCAGGGAGTTCAAAAACGCGCTCCACATACATGCGTCCCGTGTTAGTGAAAAAGAGCAGGTAGTCGTGAGCTTGAGTGGAGAAGAGGTGCTCGATGAAGTCGTCTTCTTGATCTTTTGCCGTGCGCGTTTCCATGCCGCGTAGTCCTTTGCCGCCGCGGGCTTGAACGCGGAATTCGCTGGCAGGTGTGCGCTTGATGTAACCGCGATGTGTTAGAGTAACAATCATCGCGTCATTAGCGATGAAGTCTTCTTTTTGGCGTTCACCTTCGTCGGGTAGGATGGGGCAGCGGCGTGGGCTGCCGTACTTTTCAGCAATGGCGCGGAGTTCTTCTTTAATAATGGTGAGCACGCGAATTTCGCGGGCAAGGATGTCGAGGAAATCTTTGATCTCGATGAGGACGTTGTCGTATTCGCCTTTGATCTTATCACGCTCCATGCCAGTGAGTTGATAGAGACGGAGTTCGAGAATGGAATTCACTTGGCGATCGGTAAAGACGTAGCGGTCTCCTTGAATCGATGGCTGACTGCGAATGAGGATGCCGAGTTGTTCTGCGGTGGCGATGGGGAACGTATAGGCGGCAAGGCGCTCACGGGCTTCGTCGCGATTTTTCGAGGAGCGAATGATGTGGATGAAGTCATCGAGGTGGCCGAGTGCGAGCAGGTAAGCTTCGAGGTTTTCGGCGCGATCTTCGGCTTTGCGGAGGAGCCATTTGGTGCGGCGGATGATGACTTCGCGGCGATGCTCGATGTAGCAATCGATGGCGTCCTTCAGATTGAGCATCTTCGGGCGTTTTTCGTGAATGGCGAGCATGTTCACGCTGAAAGATGTCTCCATGGATGTGAGCTTGAAGAGTTGGTTGGCAACCACTTGGGCGCGGGCATCGCGTTTGAGTTCGATCTCGATCCGGGTTTCCTCGTCGGAAAGGTCACGCATGCCGGAGATTCCTGTGAGGACTTTTTCGTTTACGAGTTCCGCGATGCGTTCTTGCAGGGTGGCGCGGTTTACGCCATGGGGAACTTCGCGGATGATAAGCAGGGATTTGCCGCCTTCGTTTTCTTCGATCTCGATTCTGCCGCGCAATCTAACGGAACCACGACCAGTGCGGAAGTAATCTTCAATGCCACGCAGGCCACGGATTTCGCATTTCCCTGCGAAGTCTGGCCCTTTGACGTAGTGCATAAGTTCATCGATGGTAATGTCTGGTTTATCGATCTGAGCGCAGATGGCATCGACGACTTCACGGAGGTTGTGTGGAGCAAGGTTGGTTGCCATACCGACGGCGATACCGGTGCCGCCATTCACTAACAAGTTCGGAAATGCCGAGGGCAGAACGGTGGGCTCAGTAAGACGTTCGTCGTAGTTCGGAACAAAATCGACGGTGTCTTTTTCGAGGTCTTCCATCATCGCCATGCCTAGATGGGTGAGGCGGGCTTCAGTATATCGCATCGCAGCGGGTGGATCGCCTTCCACAGAGCCGAAGTTTCCTTGTCCGTCGATGAGTGTTTCTCGGTAAGTCCAGTGCTGACCCATGTTGACCAAAGTAGGATAGATCACTGCTTCGCCGTGAGGGTGGTAGTTACCCGAGGTGTCACCGCAAATTTTTGCGCATTTGATATGTTGTTTGCCGGGAGCGAGATTGAGTTCGCGCATGGCAAAGAGGATGCGTCGTTGTGATGGCTTGAGTCCGTCACGCACATCGGGTAGCGCGCGGGAGATGATGACGGACATGGAGTAGTCTAAGAAGCTGGTGGAGAGTTCTTCGGCTACGGAGATTGGTTTGATGTTATCGGACATAGATGATGATACGACGGATTAGACGGATAAAATTGTTAGACGTTGATGATTCCAAAGACTGCTGAACTTACACGTCTAAGTTGCGAACATTAAGGGCATTATCTTCGATGAAGCGTTTGCGGGGTTCTACGATATCTCCCATGAGGACATCGAACATTTTGTCGGCTTCGACGGCGTTGTCTTCATCAAGTCGGACTCGTAAAAATTGGCGTTTGTTTGGATCCATAGTGGTCTCGAAGAGTTCCTTGGCGTTCATTTCACCTAGGCCTTTGAAGCGCTTAATCTGGACTCCACGGCGACCAATTTCTAACACTTTTTCCAATACTTCGAGGATGGAAAAGATGGGGGTGATAGATTTTTTCTCGCCTTCGCCTTCGATGATTTCAAAGAGCGGTTGGTCGTTCGAGAGAACGTTTTTGCTATCGATGCCTTTTTCGGCGAGACGGGCAAGGAGTTTCTCGATACCGTGGGATTCGTGGAGTTCTTTGAGAACGGCGCGACGGGAGATGGAGTTGTTTAAAGCGGCGAGTTCTTCATCGGTGAGGGATTCGCCGAAAAGGCGTAGGTCGCGATTGGCGGCTCCGAAGGCGTGGAGAGCGGCTTCATCGGTGAAATAATGGGTGGTTTCTTCGTTGCCTTGGCGCACGCGTAGAAGGTAGGTTGGAAGGTGATTTCCGGTAGAGGCGGCAATGAAGTCAGCGAAGCTGCCACCGCTGCGGACGATGGAGTCGGCGTAGCGTGTGAGCTGGGAGATGGTTTCGAGAACGCTGGGAAGTTCTTCGGATGTGAAGATGCGGTCGTTGTGGATCGCTCGCAGGGTGACATCGCCGGCACCGAGGTCAATGAGGATGCGGTTGAGGGAGTCGTTGTCTTGGACGTATTCAGCACGTTTTTTTCTGGTGACGAGGTAAAGTGGTGGTTGGGCGATGAAGAGGTGACCGCGTTTGACGAGGTCGGGCATGTGGCGGCAGAAAAAGGTGAGAAGCAGCGTGCGGATGTGCGAGCCATCGACGTCGGCATCGGTCATGATGACGATTTTGTGGTAGCGGATTTTTTCTACGTTGAATGCACCGTCTTGATCGCCTTCGCCGATGCCCGCACCGATGGCGGTGATCATCGATTGGATTTCTTTATTTTGCAGGGCGCGGTAAAGTCGTGCTTTTTCGACGTTGATGAGTTTTCCGCGCAGGGGAAGGATGGCTTGGGTGCGGCGATCGCGGCCTTGTTTGGCGGAGCCACCAGCGGAGTCACCTTCGACGATGTAGAGTTCGGATTTGGCGGGGTCGCGCTCAGAGCAGTCGGCAAGTTTACCGGGGAGCCCGCCGCCGGAGAGCACGGATTTGCGAACAGTTTCGCGAGCTTTGCGTGCTGCTTCGCGGGCACGGGCGGCATTGACGGATTTTTCGATGATTTTTTTCGCGAGGGCAGGATTTTCCTCGAAATGGGTCATGAGGCTTTCGTAAACGACGGATGAGACGACACCTTCGATCTCGGTATTGACAAGTTTTGCCTTAGTCTGCGAGTTGAAGCGCGGGCTGGGCATTTTTACGGAGATAACGCATACGAGACCTTCGCGGACATCATCACCGCTGAGGGATGGGTCTTTGTCTTTGAGGATTTTGTTTGCTTTGGCAAATTGGTTGATGGCGCGAGTCAGTGCCGAGCGAAAGCCGGAAAGGTGCGTGCCGCCATCGGGGTTAGGAATTGAGTTAGCGAAGCAAAGAATCTGGTCGTTGTAGGAGTCGTTGTATTGAAATACAACATCGGCAAAGACATCGTCCTGCGCGATTTTGCCATCGTATTCGATTTCGACTTGGCGTCTTCCCGAAAGAACGATGGGGTTTTCATGTATGATGGGTTTGTTTTCGCCTAGCTGAGTGACAAATTCGACGATGCCTTGGGCATAGTAAAAAGACGTTTTTTTGGCGGACTCAGGACGCTCGTCTTCGAGGTCGATCGTGAGTCCGGGGTTAAGGAATGCGAGTTCGCGGAGGCGTGTGGAGAGGCGCTCGAAGTTGAAGACGATTGTATCAACAAAGATCGTGGCATCGGGAAAGAACGTGACAGAGGTGCCTGTGTGATCTGGAGGACACTCGCCTATGACTTTGAGTGGCGTTGTCGTTTTTCCGCGCTCGAAGGCGATCATGTGAACTTTGCCCCCGCGACGGACTTCTGCTTTAAACCAGTCGGACAAAGCATTGACGCACTTGGCACCGACACCGTGAAGACCACCAGAATATTTATAGGCGCCTTGACCGAACTTACCACCTGCATGGAGATTGGTGAGAACAAGTTCTACAGCGGGGATGCCGAATTTTGGGTGTATATCAACGGGAATGCCTCGGCCATTGTCGGAAACAGAGATGGAGCCATCGATATGAATAGTAACTTTAATGCGTTGGCAATATCCAGCGAGGTGCTCGTCGATAGAGTTATCTAACACCTCAAATACGCAGTGATGGAGACCACGTTCATCAGGGTCGCCAATGTACATGCCTGGGCGTTTTCTGACGGCTTCTAGACCTTCCAGTTTATCGATCTGTGCGGCATCGTATTGCTGATCAGTGGAGACATTAGGCGGTGTATTTTCTGCGGGTGTGAGTGAGTCTGCCATGCGTAGAAAAATTCTATTTAACCCAAGTCTTATAAGCAAGATAAAAGCAGCTTTTGAAAGGGAAAATTGCGCATTGATACACCTTGCGAAATCAATGATTTAAATGCGATTTACTGAGCCAGTAAATGGACAACATAAACCCAAATACAATCGCTGCGAAAATGACCATTCTAATAAATTTCCGATTTTCTTTGCGCTCTAAATCTCTGAATGAAATACATTGATCGGGAAGGATTCTTGGACGAAGTATTGAACTTCCATTATGATCTGAATGATGATTTGACGCTGGATCTGAGTCACCAATTGTACCCATGGCAGCAGTCATGCTATCGTTCGAATCGCTTGAAGGATTATAAGTAGTTGAAATCCATCGATCCATGATTTCTCTACCAGCAGTTGCCAAAACTGTAGATCCACAACTAGGGCAAGGTGCATAGTGCCCAGAGTAACATGAGGGAGCCTGTAAAATCGCCCCGCAATTCATACACTGAAATCGGATAATGCCTTCTCTCATATGTTGGTGACGGAAATGATGGCCGCACACACTAGATACCAAGTAGCTTACTTTGCCAATTCATTAAAACATTCTCGGCACAAACTTCCTTGGCAACAATTGCCTCCGCGTTGGATCGTGAAAGAATCAACGCAGGATCAATTTGTAAACGATCTGCTATGGCATTACGATGTTTAATAAGATGATCTAGCTCTTTATCCAAAATAGCATCTTTTTTCCTTTTGATCGCCCTAATTTTCTTCGGCCAATCATTCTCTTGCGCAGTATGCGCTGTCGAGAGAGCCGCCTCAAATCGTTTAAGTCGATCAGGCCTCGCAAGGTGCCGCGGTAAAGGCGCAGGCTTGTCTTCCGCTAATAATTCCGCCCACAGAATCATATCTTTATTATTCAAGACCATGAATGTGGGTTTATCCCACATCGCTGCTTCTGATTCACGCCATTGCCATAAATGCTTTAAGTAACAAAGTCCTCTAGGATTCAGACGACCACTACCATTGATTCTCCACAAGTCTTCGCGAGAATCATTACGCGCCATTACTTTAGCATAAGCCGCGTTACAGCTTTCAACAAACCAATCATATCGGCCAAGCTCGATTAACTCTTCTACAATGCATTCTCCCAACGGAAGCAGATAAACGACATCGTTGATTGCGTAATCGAGCATTTTGTCCGTGAGTGGACGCTTTCCCCAATCTGCTTTCTGCGATGTTTTGAGAAGTGTCACTCCGAACCAATGCTCTACAAGATCAGATAAGCCAAATTTTCTTAACCCTAGAAGACGAGCTCCGATTTGGGTATCCCAAACTTGGTTGGGCAAACGACCGAATTCCCGCTTCAGCATGGTCATATCATAATCCGCACCATGCATCCATACTTGGCATTCATCCAAGTATGTAGCCATTGGCATCATGTCATCAATGGCTAGTGGATCAATGAGGACATTCTTTCCCGCAGCTGAAAGCTGAATTAGGCAAAGGGACTCTTTGTATCGATGTAAACTATCGGCTTCCGTATCGATCGCGCATATTCTAACATCTCCGGATAACTCTTCAATCAGGGACTGAATGCGGTCAAACGAATCAATAATTTCTGGCATTCAAAAAAAGTAACTTACAGGCTAATTTGGCTTATTGGTTTGATGTTCTACTATAAAAAGCAAATAGCAGAATAAATATGTATTTACAGACAATTACTCAATAATGAAGCCGCCCGATAGGAGAGAAGTGTTCGTGAGTGGTATGGGCAGACCAGTAGTTGGAGGTAGTTGATTTAACAAAAAGTAGCCATAAGCTTTATTTGTACTAGAGTCAATGACACCATTAAATGCAACTCTTCTTCGGTAAGGCTCAATTGGAATGATTGGGTTAGGATCGGCAATGATCATTTCTCCAGTAACAGAGCCATTTCTATTATTGATCCTCAAACGAATTTTCGCGGGATTCTCTGTAGAGCCTGCAACGGGTAGCGTCACGAGACCTGCGGCTCCCAAAGAGAAAGTCATATTAGGATTCATCACTGATTGAGAAAGACCTCCGTTCGTAAATTTAATCTGCGCGTTGTTTGTGCCAGGGACCTTCCCAAGCTGCGTTTGGGTGGACGATGGAGGAGTGTAATAACCACCGGTAGTAACGAGATCTACATCGCTAGCAATACCAAATCCTTGATAATATAATCTCGCCGTGTCTAATTCATGAGGTGTTTTAATCCAGAAACCATTACCAGTTGCAACTTTACCGTTAATGTCTCCTATGTCGGCCACTACCCCTCTACCACGATAAATCATCGACCAAACCACATACTCACCGTTACTGCCAATATCACCAACGGAGGTAAAACGTTGGCCATCGGATGTGATCCCCGTAACGCGCGATAGTCCATTGTTTGCAATATTTTGTGAATAAAAACTATGACCTTGAGGTATCGATTCAACACCGATGCTGGTAGAAGATAGGCTCAATTGGTGATTGAAAAAACCAACATTAGGAAAACTCTTGGTAGCAAGAAATGAATTGCGCCAACCCTCGATGATTGCTTCGGCGGTAGAGATCGAGCCTACGAAATCGAGCTTGCCCGATACTGTTTGATTAGGAAAAAATTCAAGCTGCAGAGTATATTGGGGAGTGCCGCGACCTCCAACAACCTGATTTAGTATAGGATTTCCAGAAGTTACTCCAGCAATGAAGCCACGGATAGGAATCCGGTTGTTAGCGATTAAGATCTGGCCGCTGTAGGTTCCATTCGCCAAGACATTCATACGTAACATGCCACCATAACCCGAATTGATTTCGGGCGATCTTTCGATGGTCATTGTATAAGACCCTTGGAGTGACGTAGCAAAGGGTTGAATCACAAGATCAAAATTGATTTTTGTTTGCCCCCAAGGGTTAATCGCGGTCACTACGACTTTGAAGGTGCCTGAAGCAGAGGTATTACCAGAAATTGTTCCCGTTACGGGGTCGATTGAAAGACCACGAGGTAAGCCTGTCTGCCGAAATGATACGGCATGTTCTGATATGATGGGTATCGAAACCGAAGATGATGCACGAATGGTTTGGTTCGACAAAGCCGTGATTGTTGGTGCAGGCACTTGTCTTCCTGTTCCTTTAATTGCTACCGAAGCAGTGCCCTGTGTGGCTGTGGAATCAACTAGCATGACTCCATTAAAAGCTTTAGCAGAAGTAGGACTAAAGGTGACATCAAAGTTTCTGGAGCTATTTGCTGGAACGACACCGGAGAAATTTCCGCTGAATACTTCATCTCCAGAGAATCTGACTTTCGTAACGTGCATGTCAACGCCGCCAGAGTTAGTAATCGTGAAGCTTCGCGTGTTGTCATTGCCAACGTCTTGGGTGCCAAAGTCCAAATCGACAGGCCCTGTAATGGAAATAATTCTGGTTTGATCTTCAGAAAGCGGTGTTCCCGAGATTCGAATACGAGCAGATGATAGAGTCACGCCAAATGGTTCTTCCACAAATTGATTGCGATTAATTTGCCCGTCAGCTACGCGTAGTTTCCAAATGCCACGACTTTGAGAACCCCAGTGTCTTACCGAAGTAAAGTAAAAGCCAGCTGGCACAGTTGCTTCTGCTTCTTCCAATGCCAATTCTTTATCAGCAAAATGAAATACACTCTCTGTTCCATCAGGTGAAGTTAGAATCAATGATAAGTCCGGCAGATTATCGATGCTTAAGCCCGTATTGGGGAAATCGACAAACACATGCTCCACGCGAACAAGGGGATCGGTAGTGGTGTCAAAATTCTGTATCGTAAATGACCCTGTGAGAATATCTTCATCCTGACGAAGTAAAACTGCGGGGCTAGACAGCGTAATGCTTTTTGTTATTTCAGGTGCAAGTGCTGGCAAATTCGTCCAATCGCGAGCTAGAACAACCGCAGCGTGCGCATTGATTGTTCCGCCGCCGTAGGCATTGTGATGTTTAATCGGAGGAAGGTCTGGGCGCAGTCCATCACGAACCACCCATCCCCTTCCGTCTAAGTCGGTGCGACCTGAAGTTCTGAGTAATATCTCTTTCACATCGCGATAGCCAAGATTGGGATTCGCCTCCAACATGAGAGCAATAATTCCAGAAACTAGAGGTGTTGCTGAGGACGTGCCGCTAAATGTGTTAGTGTAGTTATTGTCTTTCAGTTCACCTGCAATTTCGAGTGTGTTGTACCCCCTAACACCAGTTCGGTCGGTCGTGACAATGCCATTAGCGGCACTAGTTCCCGATGGTCCTCCAACGACAATCATTGGCCCGAAATCGCTATAATTAGAGTGCCCACCTCTGTTGCCAATCGCGGCGAC
>CAMAYN010000122.1 GCA_945862285.1 Akkermansia muciniphila
TGGCGTTTTGTCCGCTTCCTTGTGCTCTTTGACAGCGGCGTGGTCGGCAAAGAATTGTTTTATTTCGTCCTCGCTGGCGTTTTGACGCGTCGGTTTCTCGTCTGCGAAGTTGCCAAAGCTCACGGAGCCGTAGATAAGATCTCCTTTCATCGCCACAGCTAGTGCGGTGTCATCGGAGAGGTTTTGTGGAATTGCTGCGACTTTGACTAAAGACCAAGTCGTGTCATGCAAGTCGCTTTTTGAGTCAGACTCCCATTTGCGATAGGCGGGTACGAAAATCAGCACAGCACAGGATTTTTCCCCGAGTTCGCAATACACACGGAAGGGATTTTTTGAAATATCGATCTTCGCCTGTTTGTAGCTCTCCTCCCCAGCGATCGTTAAAAGTTCTGCTGTCGCGCGAGCGATTTCCGCAGCTTTAGCATTATTGCCGCCGTAGGGAATGGTGATGCCGTCGCGATCGTTTCTTTTGCTAATAAACTTGTTTGCGGTCACATACGCGGGGTTGTCTGCCAATCCCTTGTTTGGTGGATTTTTATACGTGTAAACAAGGAATGTCGCATAGATACAAATGGCGAGCGTGGCACAAATCAAGCCGCTGACTGCTTGGCCTTTTCCTGTAGTTAGCCCGCCGCCGTTCTTGACCTTCGACAAGCCGATGATACCAAAAATGAGAGCCAAAGGAATCGTAATCACATTCAGACAGGGGAGCAATGAAACGATGCCTAAGACCATCGATGCCGTCGCCATGCCGTTACCGCGCTGGTTGACTGTGGTGGTTGATTGATGAGGTATAGCAAGACCATTGCTGTGATAGGCGGAAATGGCGGGAGGCCGAGCGGGCAAACTAGGGGGGGCGCCACCAATCCAGAGTAATGTTTCTGGAGTAAAGGTGCCACCGCAGCGATGGCATTCGACATACTTGGCCTGTTCGTTTAGGGGGATGATGGGGACAAAAAACAGGGTGAAATAGCGCCGCACACTTTTTTGTGAATAGGTTGCACCCGCACCACATGCTGGGCAATGCCAGCCGCCACTTTGCTTGGTAGAAGTAATGCCTCTTGTGCCGACAATGATCATGCATTTCTCTAACGAACATGAGGCAGCCAAGCAATGGAAATTTGCTGTGCGGAGCAAAAATCCGACGCGCAAGTTGAATGTTGTGTGAAGAGAAAGTGAATTTTTCGCGAATGGCCTGAGCATTCTTGACGGAGAGTTATGGGATGAAGAGAATTCTCCAATGTTTCCATTTCTGTTTGTGAAAATAGCTGACCCGTGGGGGATTTTACCCATTCAAGCGGGGATGACATCGTATGCGTTAGATGACATTGCGCAGTTTCGGTTGCAAGCGTTATCATTTTTTCTGGTGTTGTTGTTACTGTTAGGTTGGGGCCTTAAGCGATTGTGGAATGGCTTGCGCGGGGCATTTCCTTCTTGGCCCGTGTTGACGTATCGCTGGGCTCTAGGATTGTTAGTGTTGTTTGGTTTATTGATTCACGTTGTGCTGACCATGATTGCCGGGGCTCGTGAGTTAATGACTCCTGCGGCATGGGAAAAAGACGGATCGCGGTATCGTCTGCGCGGGAATCCTGGCATGGCGCAGGTGCCGCGTGACTTCCGCAAGGCATGCGTGATGGAAATGAAGGAGCGGATTTGGCTCTTTGCTCGCGAGCATGACGGGCGAGTGCCCAGTGGTGTATTTAGTGGAGAAATCCCATGGAAAGAATGGCAGGCTCCAACGGGTGGTTGTTATGCGTATTTGCCTTGTCAATCGATAGGAGGCGGACGCGAGGTGTTGTTGTATGAACCGACGGAGGCGGGGGCAGAACGTTTTGTCGTTTTGCGCGATGGCAGTGTGGAGCTTTGGAGTGAATCTCGGGTGTTTGCGGAATTAACCAAGTGATTTTTATGGAAACAGCAAAGAAAAAGCGAACGATCGGTGAATGGCTCATGATTGCCATCGCGTGGGCGATCTTCCTTTTTGTCATCGCCTCAGTGCTAGGGGATCCACTGTTAAAGATCCCGTATTTTCTCGTCTTTGGTTGGATTCATTTTATCAAAGACAATGCAGCGAGGGTGCAATTCGGCGCGGAGATGGTATTGAGCGGCGTGCTTGGCTGGGCCATTGGCTTATGGTTGCTGCATGCGTTTTGCCGTTGGGTGATGAAGCAGAAAAACGGCGAGTGGCGCTTTGTGCAATCGTTGCGCTTGAATGCGCTATTCGTAGTGATGTTTGTTTCCTCATGCGCTTTAGTGGGCTGTGTCCATCAATTGATTTGGCTTGGGAATAAGGAAATCATGGTGAATCGTGGTAAGGGCCATCCCGATAAACACCGATCGATCCATCATTTCAAAATGCTCTATCTTTCGCTCATCGATTACGACCAGGAGAAAGGCCATTTTCCTGACTCCCTGTATCAACTCGCTGATGAGGGCTATCTCGCAAAATGGGATTTGGATAAAAGTTGGCTCTATGTAGAAAACCAGAAGAAGTTGGAGCCGATCCAGTATTTTGGAAAAGGGAAAAGCACGTCCGATGACGGATCACAGGCTTTGCTAGGAGTTCCCTTTTTGTATCATGGGAGAGTCATTTATTTGTGCATCGATGGCTCGGTTAAGCAAGAAGGTATTCGTGACGGTCGCGAAGGAATTGAGCAATATCGGACGTTTTTGCAGACTGGCCGATGGCTGAAAGAAGCGTCGATGCGGTGAGAAAAAAATTTCTGATAATTTTTTCTTGCCTAATTGCGCGATTATCTCCTAAAGTCGCCGTCCACCCACGAAAGTGGAAGGTAACTCCGGTTTAGCTCAGCGGTAGAGCGGATGGCTGTTAACCATTAGGTCCTAGGTTCGAATCCTAGAACCGGAGCCACTATCAGCCTCAATCCTTGTATAGGGATTGGGGCTTTTTTTATCAGGTTTTCATCGATTCGTCAGAGCCCATGAGAAAACAAATCGTAATGCTGAGCCGCGAGATTTTGCACGATCGCGGTATGAGAAGACGTTGGATGGGACGATTTTGTTTCTTTCAGATTGGGTATTTTGCCCTTGGATTATGGGTGATCAATGGTTGGTTGGAGCAATCTTTGCTGCGCTTAGCGGTCTATTGGTGCTTTTGTGCGGGGATGGCGATCCTGCTTCTGCTCTTTGCGCTGTATGATGCTTTGCGGGTGATGCGAGAAGAACGAGATGCGGAGTAGCATTTCTGATTTTTTCTACTTTCTCTAATTCGTTGTGGCGGCATTCCTACGAATGTGATAGTATTCGCC
The DNA here is from genome assembly GCA_945862285.1 of Akkermansia muciniphila. GTDB lineage: Bacteria > Verrucomicrobiota > Verrucomicrobiia > Verrucomicrobiales > Akkermansiaceae > UBA956. The sequence continues at coordinate 3,270 of CAMAYN010000122.1, forward strand.
TGTGCCTTTCCCTTCCCGCTACCCCTTGTTATTTAATCCGAAAGCTCGTGGAGAGCGGGCGCAAAAAGCAGCAGCGTTTATTATGGAGCGGGCGACGAGGTTTGCTCTATATGCCACGAATTCGCCTGAGGAGGCAAAAGATTTGGCGGCAAAATTTGCTGCGGATGGCGAGCCAGTAGTGCTTGCCGCAGGTGGCGACGGGACGCTGAATGCTGTCGTGCAGGGTCTTGCGGGTAGCAAAACAGCATTAGGGGTAATTCCTGCGGGAACCATGAATGTTTTCGCGCGGGAACTAGGCATTCCGTATGGAAATTTCGAAAAGGCATTCGATGTCATCGAGGCTGGCTTTATCCGCGAGATTGATCTTTTTCAGGTCAATGGTTCGCCGTTTATGCAAATGGCAGGGCTGGGTTTCGATGCGATGGTGATTGAGGAGACGACATGGGAGAGCAAAAAGATTCTTGGGCCATTGGCGTATTTATTAGCGGCGGTGAAAGTTCTTGGAGAAAAGCCACCGTTGATGAAATTACGCACAAAGGACGGTAGGGAGGAAGAAGGCGTGGCGGTGTTGGCGGGAAATGGCGTGCTCTATGGCGGACAAGTGCCGCTTTTCCGCATGGCGAATAATCAAGATGAAATTTTAGATGTTCTGGTTTTTCACGAGGCGGGGTATCGCTTGGTGTTGGATTCGATAACCGGGATTGCCCGTGGTGGGGTGGATTTGGCGAAGTCAGTGGTGCATTTACAGGCATCGGAATTTGCAGTGAGTTGTGATGTTGATTTTCCCGTTCAGGTGGATGGGGATTTGCTGGGGCGAACGTCGTATGCGCAATTTGTTGCCATGGAGAATCGCCTGCGCGTCATTGCTCCAGAGCAGCCGATGGGCAGCCGCTTTGGCGAAGCGATGAATGCCTTTTGGGCTTGGACACGGAAACTTCAGGGAGCATAAGCATGGGTGTCTTTTCACGTTTCAAGCTGGCGGTGCCGCAAATATTTCGCAAGCGCTGGCTGGGGCGATTGTGCTTGGCATTATCTGTGCTTACCGTGGTTTTGGTAATCTTTGTCACCTACATTCAAGTTTCCATTGCGCTCACGGCCAAGGGGAAAATGTATGACCAACCGCAAGCGATCGATGGTCGCTACATTGGATTAGTGTTCGGGTGCGATAGCCGCTTCGGTGATCGGGATAATCTCTATTTCACGTATCGGATGGATGCCGTGTCGCAATTGTGGAAAGAAGATAAACTGCGCGGGGTGATTGTGTCGGGGGATAATCGTTCTGCCGATTACAACGAGCCAAAAATGATGCGTAAGGCACTGGTGCAACGCGGTGTGCCGGATGACAAAATTATCGCAGACTACGCGGGCTTGCGAACCTTGGACTCGGTCGTGCGGAGCAAGAAGGTTTTTGGTGCAGAAAAAGTATTAATGATTTCCCAAAGATTCCAAAACGAGCGCGCTTTGAGTATCGCTGCGGCTCATCAGATCGAGGCCATCGCGTTTAATGCCCAAGATGTCTCGGGGCGCGGTGGGGTAAAAACAAAAATACGCGAGTGGGGAGCTCGCGTAAAAATGTGGCTGGACATCGCGGTGTTGGATACGCAGCCGAAGTATCTTGGAAAGCAAGAAAAACTGCCGTTTTAAATTGGTTAGGTATTACCAAGACTTTACGTCATCCGAGCCACCAAAGCGGGGCGTTCCGCCGCTTTTTGTTGTGCCCTTGACACCATCTTTTCCGTAGGACCAAATGGCAAAGTTTTCATCGCGAGGCGCGGTATCCGAGTAGTCTGCTAGGGTATTGGTGTAGCAACGGCTGTCGCGTGTACCTTGCGCAAAGTCCGTCTGGTAGGGCGGCACATTAAGGGCAATCATCAGGGGATTTTCCCAAGAATCGAAGAGTTCCAAGAAGGCGGGATCGCCCATGCGGTTGTAGGCGCCGTTTTTCTTTTGGTCAACACGAGGAAATGTGGTGTAAGCCTCAAGTTTTTTATTTACTGATGCAACCTTCCAGTCGCCACCGCCGAAGCTGAAATTCAGGTTGATGTCGTCAGGGCCGAGGCCTTCGAGAACAGCTACAATGTAGGCATTTGAATACGGACTGCCACGCTCTCCAATCACGATGTCTTGTCCGGCAGCAATCACTTCATCAGGCAATGGTGGCTTGTTGTATTCTGCTTGGAAAGCGACTAATCCCGTTTGGAGATTGCGAATGGTGTTGGTGGTGGAAGTTTTTTGCGCGGTAAGCATCGCACGCTTCACTACACCTAAGACGATAGCAGATAGCGCTAGAATGATGGCAATGACAACGAGTAGTTCGACAAGAGTGAAACCCTTAGAGCGTTTTCGGGGTTGTGGTGATGGATTTTTAGAGATCATAAGGCAAAAGGATTTTTTCTGACGCTAGCAGACACAGATTATTTCCAGTTGGTGATATTATCGCGATCTTCGTTTGCGTTACCTTGTGGGGTGCTGCGTCCATCGGGGCCGCCTGACCAAATATCAAAGTCAGGGTTTTTCGCATTCGAATTCGGGCTGCCGTTGGCAAGGGTGCCGCGACGGTAGTTGTAGCCTGAGCTCCATGGATCAATGACTTGGAAGCTATTTCCTTGGGCTTGCGTCCATTTTGCCTTGGTATTGTTTGGATCAAGTTCAGCGATGTAGATTTTTTGTGTGGGATCTTGGGCGATTGGGCTGCCATCAAGATCTGTGTCCCAGTAGAGCGCATCAAATAGAGTCTGAGCACCCGTGCCTTGCTCAACAGGATATTCTCCTCTGTCTAGTTTGTATTCTTCAAGACCTCTGCATAAGAGGGCTATGTCAGTTTTGCATTTCTCGAGATTTTGTTTCGCGTTCACATACTTCATTCCGCCAATCGTAAGTCCAGCTAGAATGAGGATGATTACCATGACGACGAGCAACTCCATCAGGGAGAAGCCTGCGGCATGCTGGAATGAAGTTCTTGTGCGGTTTGGGTGATGTTTCATAGCCTTTTGCAGAAAATTTTTACGCGAGGAACGCTGAGGATTACTGATTGCTGACTTGGTTGATGATCTGGATCAGCGGCAAGAAGAGTGCGAAGACGACCGAACCCACAACCAAGGCGAGGAAGACGATCATGATGGGTTCGAGAATACTCGTGAGGGCAGTTACGGCACCATCGACTTCATCGTCGTACACATCAGCGACTTTCAAAAGCATGACAGGAAGCTGACCCGTTTCTTCACCGACATCGACCATGGAAATCACCATGTTAGGGAAAACGCCTGATGCTTGGAGTGGACTGACGATGGATTCCCCCTCTTTAACGGCATCATAGACATTGCCAATGGCATTACTGATAATGACATTACCCGCGGTCTCCTTGGTGATGTTCAGGGCTTGGAGGATGGGCACGCCGGAGGTGACGAGTGTGCCGAGTGTGCGGGAAAATCGAGAAACGGCACTTTTTCGTTGAATATCCCCGAAGATGGGCAGGCGGAGCTTGATTGTATCTACCGCGATGCGCCCCTTGGGCGTTCGACCCCACGCCGCGAAGCCAAGGTAAATGGCGACGACAACGAGTAGGATATAGGCGACGTTGGGTAAGAAAAATGGATTGGCAATGAGGAATTCAGAAAAGCCAAAGACGACTTGTGAAATCATCGGCAAATCGCCTCCTTGTTCCGCAAACATGTCCTTAAACCTAGGCACGATGAATACCATCAGGAAGAGAAGGATGGCGACCGCGATGAACATCACGATCACGGGGTAAACCATGGCGGAAACGATTTTGTTTTTCAGCTTATGGGCTTTTTCTTGGTATTCTGCCAAGCGGGTGAGAACGAGTTCAAGCACACCGCCTAGTTCACCGGCTTTGACCATGTTTACGTAGAGTTTATTAAAAATCTTCGGATGCTGGGCAAGAGACTCGGAGAAGGTAGAACCGCCTTGGACAGAATCTGCGATGGCATTGATGGTGCCCTTAAGGACGGGATTCGGCTCTTGCTTGGCGAGAACGGTAAGGCCGCGAAGAAGCGGAAGACCAGAGTCGATCAGGGTTGCGAGCTGGCGAGTGAAAATCATCAAGATCTTTGGCTTGATACGACCGCCCGTGCGAGCCTTAGGTCCGCCCTTGCCGGCAGGTTTTTTCGCAGCCGATTTTTTTGCCGCTGTTTTACCCACTTCAGAAATTTGCGTGGGGTAAAATCCACTGGTTCTGAGCTTGGCGAGGGCGTCGGATTCATTCGTTGCATCGATGGTGCCGGAGGTTTGTTCTCCTTTTGCATCCATGGCGGTGTATTGGAAGGTTGGCATAGCGTGGGTTGAAGGTCTTTTAGTTGATGGTATTCTCTACGAGCGCAGTTAACAGAAGTTGTAGGGGGATGGCGATGAAAATTTTGTGTGAAAGGAAATTTTTTGTATTAGGTGTATTTGAGAACCTCCTCAATGGTGGTGTGTCCGAGGTAAATATTCCGCAAACCGTCTTCGCGCAGGGTTTGCATCCCGAGTTCGATGGCCTTTTGCTTGATGACGACGCTTGGGGCGCGCTCGATGATCAAATCGCGAACGGGATCGGTGATGTCGAGGAGTTCGTACAGGCCTTTTCGTCCTTTATAGCCGGTGCCGCCGCAGACATCGCACCCGCGGCCTGTGTAGAAACTTTTATCGCCGATTTCATGGGAGGAAATGCCGAGCTGGGTGAGAATGGCCTCACTTGGTTCATAGGGTGCTTTACATTCTTTGCAAATCGTCCTTACCAGACGTTGTGCTAGCACACCTTCGAGTGACGCGGCAACAAGGAACGGCTCGCATCCCATGTCGATGAGACGGGTGACGGCACCTGAGGCATCATTGGTGTGGAGTGTGGAAAGCACAAGGTGACCTGTGAGCGATGCCTGAATGGCAATCTGCGCGGTTTCAATGTCGCGCATTTCCCCAATCATGATACGGTCAGGGTCTTGACGCAGGAAGGCGCGGAGTACGCGGGGAAAGTCAAGGCCGATGGATTCGTGTGTAGGGATTTGGATGATGCCATCGATGTCATATTCTACCGGATCCTCGGCGGTGAGGAGTTTATGATCGATGGTGTTAATGCGGCGCAGCGCGGCATAGAGAGTGGTGGTTTTTCCTGCACCTGTGGGGCCGGTCACAATAAAAATGCCGTTTGGCTTCTCGATAGTCTCGCCGATGTATTCGTAAATATGGGCGGGAAGGCCAAGATTTTCCAAGGAAAGGTTAACGGATGAGCGGTCGAGCACCCGGCAAACGACGGATTCGCCGTATTGAGTAGGCAAGGAGGAAACGCGCATGTCCACAGAGCGATCACCAAAGGTTTTCACGATGCGTCCATCTTGTGGCACACGGCGCTCGGCAATGTTCATGTTCGACATGACCTTGACGCGGGAAATAATGGGCAGGGCTAAATGAACGGGAGGCGGCGACATTTCGTATAAGGCGCCATCGATGCGGTAACGGATTTTAAATTCTTTCTCGAATGGCTCGAAGTGAATGTCTGAGGCTTTTTCTTTGATTGCTTGGTAGAAGACGAGATCGACGTAGCGAATGATGGGCGCGGAATTTGCCTCTGCTTCCACGTCACCTTTTGAGGCGGCGATGTCGAAGTCAATTTGCTTGAGCAAGTCGTCCATGGCCGCGCCATCGCCGCCGTAATACTCGGCGATGCGATCTTCAACGATGTAATCTGGCGCAATCAGTAGGTTAACGGGGCGACCGAGGGCAAAGCGTAAGTCTTCGAGAGTTTGCGGATTGAGAGGATCGACAAGGCAGACGAAAAGCCCCTCGCTGGTAAGGTTAACGGGGAGAACGCCGTGTAGGCGAGCTAGGCCAGCGGGTACGAGGGCGAGAAGTTCTTCCGGCGGTGTCCATTTTTTCAAATCAACGACCTCGGTGGAGAGTTCTTGCGCGACGAGAACCCAGATGTCGTCGCGATGATTGATGACTTGGTAATCGGCGAGGATTTCGCTAATGGCTTTGCCGCTGTTGTCGATTTCGTGTAGAATATCGGATGCCAGCGAATGATCGATCATGCCGCGGTTGATAAAGAGATCAAGAACCTGTTGATTGTCCATGTGGTGGAGTAGAAGCTAGAGTGGGAAGGCGGTGGTGAATTTTTTTTGATGAATGGTGGCGAATTACGTGTCTGACATGGTGACTTGAATGACTTCCTGAGCGGTAGTAATGCCAGCGAGGACTTTGCGGATGCCGTCTTCGCGCATGGTGCGCATGCCCATCTCACGGGCGCGTTTGCGGAGTTGTGAGGAGGAAAGGTTTGCGTTGACGAGGTGGCGCACTTCGTCATCGATTTGGAAGATTTCGAAAATCCCCATTCGGCCACGATATCCTTTGCCGCGGCATTTTTCGCAGCCAACTGGGCCGTAGATGGTGGCATCTGCCATGCGTCCTGCATCCAAATTGAGAGCGCGTAATTCTTTATCGGTGAGTTCCGTGGGAGCCTTGCATACGGGGCAAAGTTTCCGCACGAGGCGTTGTGCTAAAACGGCACGAACGGCAGATGCAATCAGGAAACGTTTGACGCCGATGTCCGCCAGACGAGCGACGGCAGACGGCGCATCGTTGGTGTGGAGGGTGGAGAAAACAAGGTGACCAGTGAGTGAGGCATTAATGGCAATGTTTGCGGTTTCTGCATCGCGAATTTCCCCGATCATGATGATGTTAGGTGCTTGGCGCAACATGGCGCGGAGGGCATTAGCAAAGGTCATACCGATGTCGGTTTTCACCATGACTTGGTTAATGCCAGCCAGCTCGTATTCGACGGGGTCTTCTACGGTAATGATTTTTTTATCAGGACGGTTAATCGCGTTAAGGCAACCGTAGAGCGTGGTGGTTTTTCCTGATCCTGTGGGGCCAGTCACGAGCAAGATGCCGTCGGGAAGTCCGAGCAGTGTCTCAAAGGTGGCTTGGTCATCAGAGAAAAATCCTAGCTCTGGCAGACCAAGGACGAGTCCGGATTTATCAAGAATCCGCATGACGACGGATTCGCCATGATTCGAAGGGACTGTAGAAACACGTAGGTCAATTTCTTTGCCGCCGACTTTGACTTGGATACGACCGTCCTGCGGTAAGCGTTTTTCCGCAATGCTCATCGAATTGCTCATGACCTTGATCCGCGCGACGATGGCAGGCAGGAGTTTTTTCGGATGATTCGCGGCTTCTACCAATTTTCCGTCAATCCGGTAGCGCACACGCACGGTAGTTTCGAGTG
>CAMAYN010000123.1 GCA_945862285.1 Akkermansia muciniphila
TTCTGCTCTCTGCTTTTGCACTTTCATCTTGCAACACTTTCATTGGATTTGCGCGCGACATGCGGCAAGCTGCTGATGGATTAGAAAAAACGGCGCACGGACACAAAGGGGGAGACAATGCCGAAACAGCTGCTCCAACGTATTAATCACAGACGCCTGATTTTTTTATGCTAGGTGGGGATGCACCGCCACGGCTTGGCCTGTTGCCGCCTTTGGTCGTATCTGGTAATTTTGCCAATGATTCGCCGGGAATATTTGCGTTCTTTGTGGCGTAATGTTTATGTTCGTTAATTGAATCGTGGAGTCATTAGCAGGATTTTTTCGAAGCAAGGACGAAAAATATCTTGGAGTTATTTCACTATTTCCGCTAATTCATTTGCATGCCACGTATTGCATTACTTCAATCGCAGACTTTCATCAGTAAAGAGCAATCTTTGGAACATCATAAGAAACTGATCCGCGAGGCGGCGGCGAATGGGGCGAATATTGTGGTGACGCAGGAATTGTTTTTGACTCCGTATTTTTGTACGGTGGAAGATACGGCTTTGTTTGATTTGGCGGATGCCATGCCAGGGGTGGTTACAGATGAGTTGGGGAAACTGGCGGCAGAGTGTGGCGTGGTGTTAGTGGCATCCCTTTTCGAGCATCGCGGGCCGGGACTTTATCATAATACGGCAGCGATTTTTGATGCGGATGGTCGGTTAATAGGAATGTATCGGAAAAACCACATTCCGCAAGATCCTGGATTTGAGGAGAAGTTCTACTTTACACCCGGTGATCTTGGTTATCCTGTGTGGGAAACGCGCTACGGGAAATTGGGTGTATTGATTTGTTGGGATCAATGGTATCCTGAAGCCGCTCGGTTGATGGCGCTTGGTGGTGCACAATTGCTCATTTATCCCACGGCGATTGGTTGGCTACCCGCAGAAAAAGCCGAACTTGGATCCGCGCAACATTGTGCTTGGGAGACCGTGCAGCGCGGTCACGCTGTGGCGAATGGGTGCTACGTAGCCGCAGTGAATCGCAGTGGTTCTCACGCTGGCACGGAGTTCTGGGGTCAGTCCTTTGTGGCGAATCCGTATGGTGAAATCATTGCCAAAGCCAGCGTGGAAAATGAGGAAATTCTCTATGGAGAAGTCGATTATTCCGCCGTTGAAGGATTCCGAAGAATTTGGCCATTCTTCCGTGATCGACGCATCGAAACCTACAACGATGTGCTGAAACGCTGGCGGGATTGATGATCGATGCACCTTATTGTCCTTGGGAAATTCCGCTATCTTTCTCGGACTGATCGATGTAGAGATCGGAATAAATTTGATCCGATATGATCCAGTCAGAAGAAATGACTTTTTCGATTTCGTATTGCGATTTTTCCGCTTTGACATCGCGATGGATTTCAAGAATGCAGTTTTGCAAAGGCGATTGTTGGAGCATTTTCAGAATCGCGACATGACAAGCCGAGTTACGTTTGGCATAGCCGGTGATGGATTCTTCTGTTTGCGACGCGATAATTTTAAATGATTGCCAGTTGCTTTCGTCATTGTAACGCCCGTTGTAGTAGGACGAGTCATCTGAAATAAGCACGCGGACGATGCCGTGGGTGGATTTTTCATCAAAGAATTCGCTCCATTCTTTCGAGTGCATTTGTAAAGCGGCTGCGGCATCAATTTTCCATTCTGCATTATGATGAATGAGGTCGATCCAGTGCGTTTTCCCAAGGTTGTCTTTGCATAAGATCGAGTTGACAAAGCCGATCGATACTTGCCTCGGGCCGAAATGTTCCATTTGATCAATTTTCCAACCGTCTTGTTTCATTTTCGCGAATTTGGAAAATGCTCTTTCCGCATCTTTAGGTTGATCGCAGATGAGTCCATTCCATTGATAGAGTTCGGTTGCTTCAAGGAAACGCTTGGCGATTTCAATAGCCTCTTTGGTTTTAGGATGTTGAATCTGTAATACCTCCTTTTCTTCGCTAACGAAGGCCAATTCTTTCTTGGCATTTCTGATCGAGTCCACAATCACAAAGGTTAGACCAGCGAGTCCCAGGAAGAGTGCAAAGACTAAAATGTACTTCAGCTTGTCTTGGAATGTGAGCGTGTTGGGCCTGTTTTTCGCAGGTTGATTCTCGTCCTCTTCATTTTCTACTTCCACCTTCCGCAAACGGGTCATCCTTCCGATATCTTTACGAGGCATACGCTTCGTGTAGTTGGTGATGCCGCGCTGTACGTGTTTTGATTTCATGCCGTTCGTTTCGTCATCAGCGCGGGAACAAGGTGATTTTGGTTGAGTCGTATCGATCATCCGGGCGGAAAAGCCATCCGGGATTTTTCTCTACGAGTTCATACCGAGATAAAAAGAATTCAGGGAGCATTTGATTGCTATTCAAGTCATAAACTGTGCGACCTGTATAATTTCCCCAGATTCGGTATTCGTAATTTTGATCAAAGCCATGCTGTTTTTCACCCGCGCCACCTGCCAAGAAGCGATCAGGAGTTAATGTTTGGCGCTCTTGTATAACGACAAGCTTGGCATTGCGAGCATCCTGACCTGGTTTTCTCAAATACCCCCAGAAATTTGTTTTTTGCACAAAATAACGTCTGCCGTAAAAAAAATCTCCGCGCGGTTCCGTTGCGATGGCTGCGGATCGCTCGGACATCGTTGGTCCACCCATGGTTCCCGTGCCAATGCTATTGGAACATTGGCTAAGACTGGCAGCTACAACTGCCATAATCGGAAGACGCCAGAATTTCATTACAACCATACCTGCGCCGAAATCTAGGCGAGGTTCACATGCAAGACAAGAAGGAAAATAAGATCGGCTAATGCAAGTTTTCGGAATAGAAAAGAAACTGGATATGCGGCGCATGACATGAAGATATTGTAAACCCACATGTAATGCCTTTGCATTTGCCGCAATCGCGAAATTGCGATACAGTTTCTCTGATGAGTGATCTGAATTTTTCGAAAACCAAGCAGCAGAACGAACGCCGAAATGCGAAGAAGACTCCCTGGTCTTTGGTCGCGCTATGTATCGTTGCCGTATGCGTTCTGGTGATATTGTGTACACCCTTAGCGGGCAGAATCAAACGATCCCTTTTACAAATGACCCGAGGCCAATCCGAATCTGCCTTGTCGAGTGAACAAATAGAACAGCAAGTCGAAAAACGCTTACGCGCGGAATACGAGGCGGAGTATCAAGCGAAAACCAAGGATTTTATCGCGAAACAGCTTGAAAAAAAGGAAGAGGAACTTCGTCCCCCTGAAGTAGAAATTGTTACCGATAGCAGCAAAGGCGATGTCAAAAAACTGCGCAGTGGCATTCCGTTTCATTCTTCCGTGGAGCTTTCTGATGGGGGATTTGCCTCATCGGAGAGAGTTGCCGATGCAAGTTATTCTGCTCATTATACTCTAAAACTTGCCCTGCCCAAAGCAGCGCAAACGATTGCTGATTTGCAAAAAAATAGCCCTGGAATCGATAAGATTTTGCCCGGATTAGCGAAGCTCAGCGAATCACCGCAGGTATCTCCTCGCTACAAGGAAATGTATCAGAATAAAGTGAAGCGCATTCGACAGGATGCGACAAATTTAAACGAATTAATTAGCAAACATAATTTTTTCGATCTTGAAACAATGCTACAGTTCCAGGATCCTACAACGAAACGCCGAGGATTTCTGATGCAAGCTGAAATGGACGTTGTCTCTGATGGTTCTGATGGTGATCGATTGCCCAACATGCCCGAAGTGATTGTCAATTCCACCAATTATCAACCCTTTACCAGTTATGGGTGGAAAAAAGTCACGAACACTCCCAATCCGATGGTTGCAGGGTGGGAAAAGCGTATCGTACTAGCGAATGAAGAACTCGCTGCGGCAACCACGACAAATGAGCGCAAAACGTGGCTTCGTGATCGAATTTCTTACTTAAAGCGCGGCATCGATGATATGAAATCCCGTAGTTTTTTGATCGCCGAGCATGATCCTTTTATCGTCATGCCAGTAAACCTCCTGACGGCTACTGATGCCTACGCGCCAAAAATTGGTGACTATGCCGTTGTGATTCATGCGGGAAAAATCTACCCATGCATCGTTGGTGATGGTGGACCAAGCTATAAAGTTGGCGAGGCCTCATTACGTCTCGCGAAAGCGCTAAATCCACGCGCTACGCCCTACAGTCGGCCAGAATCAGATCTGAAAGTCACCTATTTGGTATTTCCTAACAGCCGAGATGAAAAACGCAGCGCCCCAGATTACGCAGCATGGGCGAAAAAATGCGGCGAGTTGCTAGCGGAAATCGGAGGTCTTGGAGAAAACTATCAGCTCCACGAATGGACAAATACCTTGCCGCCCACGACTCCATGATGGCTGTTATACATCCTCTATTTCCGTATCACTAGGCAAGAGATCACCTCCTCCTACCAATCGTCTTTCTACCTCAATCTCTCCCAGAATATGGTTTTGTTTGATTAAAAATTGATTGAGTTTCATCAATTCCAGGACGGCTAAAAAAGTTACAATTACCTCGGCTTTTGTCGTCGCTGCTTCAAATAAATCCTCAAAGCGCATCTTTTGCCCTGGCGAAAAAAGCTGCATCAATACCTCGATTTTATCAGCTACGGTATAGCGATCATCAACAATGGAACCAAAGTCATTTGCTTCATCGAAGCGCTTTACCACATTTTGAAAGGCACGAATCAGGTCAAAGATCGATACTTCTGCCAGAGCGGGCGGCTCTTCATTTTTTGGCAAATCTGCCTGATAGGCAAAACTGCCTTCCATTTCCATTTCTCGTCGCGAAAGAAACCCCGCAGCGTCTTTGAATTTTTTATACTCGATCAATTGCCGAATCAGATCCCAGCGCGGATCGTCATCTTCAGCAGCTTCATCGGGTGGTTGCTCAGCTTTGGGTAGCAAGGTTCTACTCTTAATATACATCAAATTCGCCGCCATGAGCACAAACTCTGCTGCAAGGTCGATGTTCAGCATCTTGAAAGTAGAAATATAATTTAAGTACTGCTTGGTGATTTTTTCGAGGCTGATCTCATGAATGTCAACTTCCTCTTTTTTGATCAAATAAAGAAGCAAATCGAGTGGACCCTCGAAAATCTCCAATTTTACTTTGTAATTAATATCTTCCACGGGGACGAAAAATAGCAACTCAGCAGACGGCAAGCGAGGCAAATTTATCGCTCATGTGTTTTTGGGCTGGTAATTTTATCTGGCTTACGATGGAATACATGCAGCAGCGTTAATGGATATCGATAGTAGAGAAAATTTTGAGAATCGAATCTCCGATTGGGTGGCTCGGCAAGGGCTCATTTTCCAAATCCGATATTCCATTCTTGGTGGCGGCGTGAACATCTTAGCTCACCATTTCTTGATCATTCTCCTCAAGCTCTTGGGGATCGCTGCATTTTGCGTGATTCTGGTCTTAGTTTACCTAGTAAAACGGCCTAACACTGACAAATTTAAAGAAGGATTTCGCAGCACACTTCTCGCCCATCTCGCCTGTGATGATGGCAGAGTCGATGGATTTAAGCATGACCAAAACAAGGCTTCCATTCGGTATCTGAATTTTAATGGTGGTCAGAAGTCCTATTTTTCTACCGTCGAAGCCACGGGAATTACTTTTGGAATGTCTATTATCGAAAGTTTTAAATCCGTTTGGGATGCGCAAGATATTTCTATCGATCGCTTCTCGATCAATCTAAAATCGGGTGCTGAAACAGACGAAGATGCCCGACTGATCGGCGATACATTACTGAATGAGTTACCTAACTTTAGTTTCAACACTATCACAATCAAGAACGCGCGTTTTAGTTGGGGATATTCGGAACGCACAGCCGGTTCCATTTCCGGAGCACAAGCCATCATTAAGAAAGAGGCAAAAGGCTACTCCGTGGAAATTACAGGAGGCATTCTCAAGCAAAATTGGCTCAATAAACTGCAAATTAAAATCCTCAAAATGAAGATTCAGCGGGGAAAAATCATTATCGATCAAGCGGAGTTCGTTCCAGAAAACACAAGCAATGCATCGTCCAAAGAAGAGGTAGATAGCTCGGTCACGTTCCATCAATTCAGAGTGACCGGTAGCGCACGACCCACATTTTCTGGAACAATTCGCCTGAAAAGCGTGCCTCTCGATTGCCTCACCTCTTCCACATTTCAGCCTTACATTAAAGGAAGAGTATCCGGAGAACTAAAGATCGGAGGATCAACGAATATCCAATCCGGGGTTACTTTCGCAGGCCGATTGTCCCTTCAAAACAAAGATTCGATTACCTTTTCAAATGGATTACCCATCGTCAGCACCTTGTCATTGATCAATCCTGCGGCCAGTTTGCAAAAAATCACCTTCAACGAAGGTTATTTTCAGTTGAAAACAGGAGATGGCTCTCTTGAAGTCAATGATGTCTATTTACAATCTCCGGAATTTGTCGAAATGCGCGGTTCCTTGAAAACGCGCCGCCCATCCAACAATGAAGTGGAAAAAATGCTCAAGAATCGCGAGATCGATGCAGAAATTGCCAACGATATCAGTCTCACCGCGATTGATGGTTCGAAGGAGCAAATGCTTAATCAATTAAAATTGACTACGGATAATGCGCAACGACCGAATTTCGTGATTCAGCCCAATCCTTTGCAAGAGCCCAATAAAGCGATTTCGCCATTCCAGAAAGAGAACGAAACGCTTGAAAGTGTGTCGATCCGCAATGAACGCATTTCCTCGACGATGATTTTTTCTGGGGAAATGAATCTAATGTTTCCCTCATCAATGTTCGATGCCAATAGCGCGATTTTTCATAAGGCGAAACTTTCTGCAGATAAGACAAAATTACTGCTCGACTTACCCATCGAAGGTAAAATTCATGAAATCACGCTGAAACAGGCAGAGGAGTTGTTGCTGCTGGACGATAGCTTGAAGAAAAAATAGAGTCTCAGTTCTTAAACGCGCAAACCGAGATTTTGGTAAATCTCCCGAGTGGCCTTACTTTTATTCAAGGTATAAAAATGCAGGCCATCGACCCCCGAGTCTAATAACTCCGCACACTGCTGGGATGCATACTGCACGCCGACTCGCTCTACTGCGTCGGCTTGCTCGTTCGCTCTCTGCAAGGCTCGCATCAACTTCGCAGGGTATCGTGCTCCTGCCGCTAATTCCGCCATGCGTTTCATCGATGCGAGGGATGTTACGGGCATAATTCCTGCTATGATTGGCACATCCATCCCCATCAGATGGCATCGATCTCTGAAATCAAAAAAATCGTGATTATCGAAAAACAATTGCGTGCAAATGTAATTAGCCCCCGCATCGACCTTCGCCTTCAAGTAGTCCATTTCCTTGAGTCGATTTGGCGTTGCCGGATGACCTTCCGGAAATCCAGCGACACCAATACCAAATCCTCCCAGCGGATGCCTGCCAGACTCATTAAATTCGCGGATAAACTTCACCAAATCGCTTGCATGGCGAAAATCCCCGCGACTCCAGTCATATTCCGCCGCCTGCCCCGGTGGGTCGCCGCGCAAGGCCAAAAGGTTTGAAACCCCCAAGTCAGCGTATTTGCACAAAATCTCCTCCACTTCCTCACGCGTATGCCCCACACAAGTCAAATGCGGCACAGGGGGAATTGTGGTATTTGATCGGATCCGCGCTACAAGCTGATGGGTTAACTCCCGTGTGCCACCACCTGCTCCATAGGTGATGGAAACAAACGAGGGATTCAGCGACTCTAGTTCCTCAATGGTTTGATACAACTCTTCCGCACTCGCTTGGGTTCTCGCGGGGAAAAATTCAAACGAAAATGATGGTGTCTGCTGCTTAAGAATTTCCAGAATGTGCATCGGCGGTCAATATTGCCAGAATTTCCCGATTCAGCAAAGGAACAATTTGCCAAAAATCGGTTCATTTTTACTAAATTCTGAAATTCCACGTAAATCATCCACAACTTTTTGACACAACCCGAGTTATTTTGTATGAATTCCACACAATATGAAAGCGCGCAGTCTTGCACCATATTCTCTTCTCTTGCTAATTCCAACGATTAGCCTTGCCGAAGATGAACAAAAACCAGGTGCTCCTAATCCCAAACCGCGCATCGAGCGCCCTGCATTTCTAGCATGGAAAAAAATCGATGCCAACCAAGATGGCCGCCTCTCATACGATGAATTTATCAAGCTTGAACGCGTTGCAAAAATCCCCGCTGATAAACAAAAATTGATCTTCGAGCGATTGGATAAAAACTCCGACGGCAACATTCAGCCAAATGAATTGCAGTTCATGCCCGATCAAGACAGGCGTCAGCCGATGCTGCCGAACTTGCGTGAGATCGATACGAATCAAGACATGCAAGTCAGTTTTGAGGAATTTGTGAAGTCTCCTGTCGTCTCGCGATTCCCTGAAGAACGCCAGCGGAAAATATTTGAAAAATTAGATCAAAATGGCGATGGCTTTCTTTCCCCGAAAGACCGCCCCGATGACATGCACAAGAAGCGACCATTTTTCCCGAAAAAAGACGGTGCTTTAGAACAAGATGAAAATCTTGAGCCGAAGCCTCAACTACGTGACATACGCTTGCTATGGCAAGAAATCGATACCAATAAAGACGAAAAACTAAGTTTTTCTGAATTTCAACATGCTCCAGTCGTCAAGCATTTGGGCGAAGATGCACAGGAAGACCGCTTCGAATTGATCGACAAGGATCGTGATTCATTCATCTCCCGTGACGAGTGGCAGCAACAGCCCAAACCGAACTTCCCCCCTCGTCCCGAGAGAAATCTACGCCGCGATGGCGCGCCAGAAGGCGGAAAACCCGGACCCGAAATGATAGATGAGTAATTTTGGCATTCAGTTGTCCGCCCAAGAAGCACGGAGCGAAAATACTCACGAAATTTTACTTGCATTTACCTTCAAACCTCGATAATTCATCTCTTAGATATTTCCTGTCTGCATTAAACTATGAAAATGAAACAAATTAGCCTGCTTTCTATCGGCATGACTTTATCGAGTTTTAGCCAGACAATTGCTGTAGTTAGCGATACGCATCGCGTTCCAGAAGCGAGCGTGTACACAGAGAGTTCCGTACAAATTCTCAATCAAGCGAAAGAAGATTTGAATGGCGGCAACGGAGGAGTTGTTGTCGAAAAACAAAAGGAAGGTCTTTCACAAACATTTAATGGAATCTCCTCAGAAGATTCGCTCATCTCGGTTGTTGAAGACAGCGTCCGTAATCAACCTTCTCGTGCATGTGAAATTGTTAAGGAGGCGATTTCGCTTAGTAAAGCAGATGAGGCACTTATTTGTAGAGTCGTCGAGGCCGCCATTTTTTCGGCACCGGACCAACTGCGTTTGATTTCTCAATGTGCAATCGCTGCGGCGCCAGATAGTCTTACAGCGATCAATTCAATTGCGCTGATTTATGAAGAAGCAGGAGATTCGAGTTCTAGCGGTAAAGAAGTCTCTGGGAAAGAAATTTCAGGGAAAGAAATCTCTGGTAAGGAAGTAGCAAAAGCTCCTGACCTCAAACTTGAAGAGCTTGATGTTCTTCGGATTCCTGGGCCTGTAGGTGCAGCTGCCGTAGCGAGAAATGGACTCACACCAAAATCTTTCCCTTGGCCGCAATCGATCTCACCAAACGTTACTACCGATACGGAGTTGAAGCAATAAGCACCGCCGTTCATCGAAAAAATCCGTGCGTGTATCGTATTTCTTTGTAGCACCTCTTGCGATCACCATCGTGGCACTCACATGGTGGATTGGCGTTAGAGGAAAGGATTTCGTTACTCCTCCTACTTCTGCCCGATTGGCAAAAGAGGAACTGGTTCAACAACTCGAAAAAATTGCAGAGAATGAAAAAACATCCTCTACTGCGATTTTAGTTAAACCACAAAATAATTACCCAGATGAGCCGCCGATCAATAACGAAGAAAAACCTCCAGAAGAAGAATTCATCGAAATTGGCGATTTGATCAACTCGCCTGCTTTAGGATGCTATTCGGAATTGGCGAATAAAGGCGCTCCTTATTTGATTAAACTTGCGACAATGCTTGAATCACAAGGCCAAATGCAGCGCGCCTTACTAGCATGGGAACGTGTTTTAGATTCAACCGAGCCGATAGACGAGCAACGATCCTCCGCAGAACAGGCTCTACAGCGTCTCAAGTCACAATTGCCTCCATGGATCATCGATCCGGGTGCTCGCACGATCATCATCATCAACGCTGGCTGTGACGCACAAACGGCTAAAATTCTGGCCCCTCTATTTACAGATACAGCAAAATACCTTAGCGACTGCTCATCAGGCTTGATTCAATTTCAATCAAACATCACGCCCAACCAATCCAACATCGCAATGGCCAAGCCCATCGCACTTTGGTTTAGCAATCAAAAATCACAAACGCCAAAATCAAAAACCATC
>CAMAYN010000124.1 GCA_945862285.1 Akkermansia muciniphila
CCATTTCGACCACAGCGCTCCCGCAACGCCAAGGCACTCCCTGCCTGCAAGGCCTGCCGCAACCACTCCGCCGTCGCTTTTTCTGCCTCACGCGGCTTACCAAACACAAAGGTCATCCCATACGGCACCGAATACGGCCTTTTTTTAAAAAATCGCCCACGCTCGAACGAAAAAATCGAACCCCACGCCCCATCCATCCACAACGGCACACACGGTTTCGCCGCCTTCCGCGCCATCAACTCAAAGCCTCGCTTGATTTCCTGCAAACACCCCGTCCGCGTCAACTCGCCCTCGGCAAACAAACACACCACACTGCCCTGCTCCAGTGCCTCTACTACCACGCGAATCGCATCTTTCGCCCGCGTCGCCGAGATCGGCACTGTATCAAACACTCGCGTAAACCACCCCACGCCCGGCGTTTTCACAAATCCATCATACATCACAAAGCGCACCGGTCGCTTGCACGCCGCACTAATGAAAAACGAATCCGCCCAGGTCACATGATTCGGCAACAACAACACCCCACCTTGCTCCGGTACGTGTTCGCCGCCTATCACCCGAATCCGATAAATCGTCCGTACCAAGGGCAACACCAAGGCCCGCAAAAATTCAGCCATCCATTTCTTACACGCCATCACCGCGAAACCAAAGGTCAGTGCCCCCACTAGTAAAAACTGCAACCAGATCGGCAGACCCAACGCCACCATCGCAAACTGCAACAACACCGCCAAAATCCCACCTACGTTATTAAAAAAATTCGATACCGAAATCACCGTTCCGCGAATCTCCGCCGGCGGGTGATCCTGCACAAACGCATTCACCGGCACTAAAAAAACCGCCGCACCCGCACCCGAAAGCGCTAACAACCACGGCAACATCCCACTCGCCGTGCCCACCACGCTCAAGCTAAATAAGCCCCCGCTCATCACCAATAAACCAATCGGAACCAAGGACCACTGAATCCCTCGCTTGCTCAACATTCCCGCAAACACACTGCCACACGCAATCCCCAAACTCGCAAAAAACATCAACTTCGACACCGCCGTCCCCAACGATAACGCCGAACCTGATGAAACTATATTCGCACCCACAACGGCTTGCGTTTCCTTAGCAATTTGAATCACCACCAAATTCACAAACCCCGCAAAGGCCCAAAAATACGCTGTCCCTAATGCCGAAATGCGCAATTCCTTATCCTGCCAGACCACCCGCGAATCCCGCACATGCGAAACCATCAAGCGCGCATCAAACGGCACACCCATCGTCTGCCGCGTCCGCTTCACTGCCTGCGCCGCTACTGCCCCCACCAATGCAATTCCCACGATCCAATACAGCGCCGAAATCATCGCCGCCCAGCCATCGCTCGCAGTCTGGATATTCGCATCAAACCACAACCCACCTAAAATTTGACCTGCAAGAATGGCCAAAATCACCGTTCCCTCCACAACGCCGGTAGCAAAGGCCAGTTTCCGCGACCCCACTAAATCTTTGACGATCCCTAACTTCGATGGACTCAACAAACAACATTGCAACGAATACAGAAAAAAGCACACCAAGCCCAATTCAAACGAACGCAACAAAATCGCCCCACACAAAAGAGCCACAATCAACCACTGAATCCATCCCGCTGTTTTAATGACTAAACTTTTCGAAAAGCGATCCGCCATCCATCCCGCGAAAGGTGAAAACAGCAAATATGGCATAACCAACAACAAGCTCACCACATGCTCCGTATGCGCCGCCAAGCTTCCGCCCTGTTTCTGCGCCACCAACCAAGCCCCCAGCGGAATCAGCAAAAACTTGATAATACTCACCGTGAAAGAATTTTGGCACTGCATCAATATCAACGCCCAAAACGCCCCCCACGACGGCTTTTCCTCATCCTGCTCTACAGTCAATTTCATTCGCCCTGATCCATCGCAGCCCAAGGAATGAAAAGCAAGCAAATCTTGTAATCATTGAGGTGGGGTTTCCTAGCGGCGTCTTTCCAAGCGCCCCGAAAAAAATGAAAAACGCTAAAAGCTGAAAAGCATTTACTGCCTTATCGTAAGTCCTCCTCTACTTACGTTCCTCGCGTGTTTCCGTAAAGATCGATGTGCAGGCGGGGTGTGTAGCGGAAGCCGTGGCGTTTGCACAACTCCGCTACGACCGTTGCCGCTTCATGGAGCTTGTGGCCATCGATCCCCTCGGGCATGAGCATGATTTTATGCGCGGGGGCTTTGATTTTTGCTTCGTCTAACAATTGCACAATTTCCAGAACGTCTCGATCATCGCGCACGACGAATTTTAGTTGGTAATTGCAGTGATTCATCCATGCATGGATCACCTCTGGCTGCCAGCGCGTCGCTTCGTGCCGTGCGGCCCACGCGCCTGCTTTTTCCACACTTGGCGTGGAATGGGCGAGCTTGGGGCTGAGCGATGCCAAATCACAAGCAATACCATTCGGCGGAATGGTGCCTGCGGTTTCGATCGTGATGTGATGCCCGAGATCCCGAATCGCCTTAGCGAGTTCGTGCATTCCCTTGGCTACCATCGGCTCGCCGCCAGTAAGTACGACGTGTTTGACAGGAGCGGCATCGAGCAAAGCGAGAATCTCTTCTTGCGTCATCTCTGTACCTGTGGGATTCCATGAAGCATAAGGCGTATCGCACCAGGCGCAGCGCAGATTGCATCCGGAGGTGCGAATGAAAAAACTCGGCACACCGAGCAATGATCCTTCGCCTTGAAGGGAATGAAATGTTTCAGAAATAATCACGGCGCAGGAGGAAGAGTGGGCAGGGGAGGGGTGGCAAGATACGTCGTGGGATCGGCAATTCCAGCTAAAAGAAATGCCTCACGTCGTTCGACACAAGTGCCGCAAACTCCACAATGCACAGCGCCGCCTTTGTAGCATGACCATGTTTGGGAAAAATCTACCCCGAGCTCGGCACCGCGACGTGCAATCGCTGCTTTATCGAGGTGGATGAAAGGCCGTGAAATTTCCACACGTGCGTAAGTGCCCTCGCGCACCGCTTGCTCCATGCCTTGCATAAATGCTTCCCGGCAATCGGGATAAATCGCATGGTCGCCCGAATGCGCGGCGATCACCAATCTCCCTGAGCCAGCATTTTCCGCCACGCCTGCGGCAACCGCCAGCATGATCCCATTGCGAAAGGGCACCACGGTTTGTTTCATGCTCGCTTCTGCATAATGTCCTTCTGGAATCGCCCCGCCGCCCTGCAGCAAAGCACTTTCAAACAAGCCAGTGAAAAAATCTAACTTCACGATTTCATGTTTGATTCCTAAAGCGGAACAATGCCACGCGGCGCAAGCGATCTCACGTTGATTGTGCTTCGATCCGTAATCAAAGCTCAACCCCAAAGCGACCTCGCCCTCTTCCCGCGCATGGTAAAGCGCGGTGACGGAATCCATGCCGCCGCTGAGCAATACGATGGATGGAGTTGAGGACATAGGGAAAAAAGCGTAGATAAAATGGTTAAAGAATCGAACCCGGCGCGTAGGCTGCTGCTTGGGGATATTGCGCTTCGAGCGCGACGATCATCAGCGAAAATGCTTCCACTTGTTGCACGGCAGCACCCGTTTCCCTTTCTCCGCTAGCGAGGATGGTATCGAGTTCTGCGCGATTCAGACCAAGGCGGTCATCGCCCGTGAGACGATCAATCAAATTGTTTCGATCGATCACACCATTGCGCAAATCTTTCACCGTCGCCACAGCATGTTCCTTAATCGCCTTGTGTGCCGTTTCGCGACCCACTCCGCGTTTGACTGCTTCCATCATCACCGTGGTTGTTAGGAGGAAAGGCAAATAATGCTGAGTTTCCGCAGCGATCATTTGCGGGTATGCCTCCATTTGATCTAAAATGGTGAGGAACGTTTCAAACAATCCATCCAATGCAAAAAAGGAATCTGGCAGCATCACGCGTCGCACCACCGAGCATGAAACATCTCCTTCGTTCCATTGGTCACCGGCAAGGCCAGCAGCCATGGCGAGGTAGCCTTTGAGAATGACGTGAAATCCATTCACCCGTTCGCACGAGCGACTATTCATCTTGTGCGGCATGGCACTCGATCCCGTTTGCCCCGGCGCAAATCCTTCGCTCGCGGTTTCATGCCCTGCCATGATGCGCAAGGTTTTGCAAAACGATGATGGAGCACTCGCTAAATCTGTTAGAACACTCACCACGCGGAAGTCTAAAGAGCGAGGGTACACTTGCCCGACGTTTGTCCACACCTCTTGCATGCCGATGTGCTGGGTGATGCGTTTCTCTAATTCTAGCACTTTTACGGCATCGCCTTCAAACAACGAAAGCTGATCCATTTGCGTGCCGACAGCGCCTTTTAATCCGCGAACGGCATACTGCGCGATGATCGATTCCAATTGCTTTACCGCGAAAAAAAGTTCCTCGCCAAACATCGCAATCCGTTTCCCTAGCGTCGTCGGCTGTGCGGCAACGTTGTGCGTACGGGCGGTAAGAATGATCTCGTTATGCGCTTCTGCCAAGGTGCGGAAACGCCGCAGAGCCGCCACGCAGCGATCCCGAATGATCAAAAGCGACCGATACACCTGAAGCTGCTCGACGTTTTCTGTTAGGTCGCGAGAGGTCATGCCCTTGTGAATCTGCTCATGTCCGGTGAGATCGTTAAATTCCTCAATCCTCGCTTTCACATCGTGACGGGTAATCCGCTCACGGCGCATGATCGATGCCGCATCGATAGAATCTTTCGCCTTCTCATAAGCCGCAATCGCCTCTGCGGGAATATCCAGCCCAAGATCTTTTTGCGCCTTCATGACCGCAATCCAAAATTCTCTTTCCAAAAGAATACGACCCTCCGCAGACCATACATCTTGCATGGCCTGTGAGGCATAACGTTCTGCTAAAACATTAGAAATCACGCGCGCTGTGTATGCCACGAATGCCGCCCACGCAACGCTGAAAAAGGTCTAATTTCTCCTCGCCGCTTGATTTTCCTCTAAAAAGTCGATGAATCCTACAATTCCGCAACGTATTGCTGTCATGATGAAATTCATTAGCCTACTCATTTTTGCCACGCTTTCTGTATCGATTCTGTCCCTTTCCGCAGCTGCGGAAGGTGCGGAGTCACCCCGTCTCGCCGAATTAGATCGTTACTGGAATCAAGTTTCAAAGGCGGTGAAAGAAGGCGATTTTGCCGCCTACACTTCCACTTGTCATCCCGAAGCTGTGCTCGTCACCGGCACGAAAAAAACCAGCTATCCACTCACACAAGCATTAGCAAGATGGAAAAAAGAATTCGACGACACGCAATCCGGCGCCCGCCAATCGGAAGTGGTATTCCGTTTCGTACAACGACTCGGTGATGCCACCACGGCCCACGAAACCGCGATTTTTCGCTATTCCTTTCGCGAAGGCGGCGGCGAATGGAAACATGAATTTGTCAACCTTGAGGCACTACTCGTGAAAAAAGATGATGGCTGGAAAATTCTCATGGAGTATCAAAAATCCCCAGCTACCGAAGCGGAGTGGAATGCGTTGAAATAGATAAATTGCTCACACTCCCCCGTGTTTCGCCAAGAGTCATGATCGCGACGACTCGTTGCTGATCTTTGTGTCTTAACGTTTTGCCCAGGTTTCTATCGTGAGGGGAGGGGATGAAGTTGAACTGGAAGGGGTTGTTGATCAATCTCCTCCGCCACCACATCCACCTCCGCAACCACCTCCACCGCAACCACTAGAGCCGCAGCCGCTACTAGAGGAAGAATCTCCGTGTGTATTATTAGATGAATGGATTAGGGGAATGATTTCATTATATTCTGCGAACTTGTACAAAGCAGAGGCTCCACCAATGGCAACCGCTACTGCGGCTAATTGCGGCACTTCTTGAAATTTTGCATGACCCTTACCATTCGCGTCCTTTTTGAGCGCATTCAACCTGCGGCGACCACTCTCCGTCACCTTCGGCGTGGAATTGCTCGCCAATATTGCTATGATGAATGTCGCCACGACAAGGATGAGTAAATACCAGAATGGATTTCCGTGTAGTATGCCATACATCACTCTAGTAGAACCAATTCCGCCTAGGATAAGAAAGGGAGCACAGGTTTGGCGGACAATCGCAGCCCTTTCGCGTTCTGTTGGTCGATACCCATTTTGTGCGAGATAGGTTTCTATTCTGCCTAATTCGGGCAATGAATCCTTGCGGAAGGTCTCTTGATGGTAGCTGACAAGTTTTCCCCTTTGCCAACTGGCGGTAGTTACAATTTGTTCGAATGGATCGAGAGCGCAAAGTTGATTTTTCTCAGGTTGCACCGGCACCAAAGTTTTGTGAAATAGGTTCGTTTTTACACTAAGAAGTCCTTGTTGATAGAGGCGGAAAATGGCCGTTTGTAAAACTCGGGATGCACCACCTGCGAGAAAAGCGATTTCATAGATCTTTAAATTAGGCTCGACATGATGGATACGCTCCATTCGTTGTAGTGCCCGCTTCTTGTAGCCTGAAACTACGATTATCAGGCAACCTAAAATCATCAAATAGGCGATCAGCACAATCGAATTTTCTACTGTTGGCACATTGGCAATTGAGACAATATCATCGATATTCATAAGATTCAAAAAAGTGCGCCTAGCGATTTTAGGAGGTGATTAATACGTGGAACTATAAAATGCGTATCAGGGTTGACCCATCGCGCGGCAACTCCTTGTGTGAATCGATCATTGGTTGATGGCCAAATATCGATAGGGGCTTCTTTGCCGAAGTAATGGATATAACTTTGGAGAGTGGCTGTGTACCAATTATGGAATTTCTCATCTTCTGCGTTTCCTCCGCGCGTGGGCTCGTGATGGATTTCTTTCTCTAGCGTTTCATTGCACCAAGAATGCCAGTAGCTGCGCGTATAAAGTAAATGCAGATGCCAAACGGCATCCACATCTACGGAAGGAGTCACGGGGTGTTCTGCAATTACGGCGAGGAACATGAATCGTTTGTATTCGTCACAAACACGAGCCGCATACCCTAAAGACCAGGCTTGTTCACGCGCTAGTCGAACCGTGAAAGAAAATGATGCATCCTGTTCATCAAGAGAGAAATGTTTGATTTTCTCAAGCAGTGATATTTGTGATGCATTCACAGAGAAAACATCTTTAGATTATCTTATGATGTCAAGTGCGCGGTTGATTGGCGAAATAGAGAACATTTTTCGATTGAAGCTAACTGGAATCCGTGGGGCTATCGTTTGAACTCTTCTGTAGCTTTTCGACAATGCTTAAAAACCATTTTGTTTATGAAAAATGCCTGCACTCATGATTTTGAATGCTTGCTGGCTGTAGGGTCGGCAAAGAACTCATCCCGCTAGGACTCACAGGTGCCATGGTGGTCGAGACCAAGTGAGTAGGGAACAAATTGGTGAAGTTACGCGTGTGGGGGCTCAGAAGCTAAAGCAGAATTTCCTTGATTGACATCCAACTTAGGGAAACAGTCTCGGACAAGAAAATCATGGAAAATCAATTTACTGAGCTAGGAATCCCCGAAAAACTCGTGGAAGGCTTGTCCGCCATGGGCATTGAGACACCTACACCCATCCAGCTAAAGGCCATTCCCTTTTTGCTCCAAAATGGCGGAGATTTCATCGCACAGGCGCAGACGGGAACCGGGAAAACCGCGGCTTTTGGGCTGCCCTTGCTATCGAAAATCCAACCTGCAAAAAATGAAATCCAAGGGTTAGTGATTGCCCCTACGCGCGAACTAGCAAAACAAATTGGCAAACAGCTTTTTCGTTTTACCAAATTCACGGAAAAAATCTTCATCGAGACACTCACGGGCGGCGATCAGATCGACCGACAAGCCGCCGCGCTCCAACGCCCCACCCACATCGTCGTTGCCACTCCGGGGCGATTGCTTGATTTGTTAGAACGTCGGGCACTCTCGCTGGAAAAAGTGCAATTTCTGATTCTGGATGAAGCCGATGAGATGCTGAAAATGGGATTCCAAAAACAGCTTTCACGGATCATCGAGGCGGCGAGCCGACGGCAATCTATGTGGCTTTTTTCTGCGACGATTCCCAAGGGCATTCAGAATATGATTCAAGATTACATGAAGCGCGATGCGTTTACCTTGAAGATCGATCAACATCACGTGGTCAACAAAGACATCACGCACAAGTACATAGTCACGCCACGGGCGCAGCGTCTGGAACGCATCGTAGAATTTTTGGAACGACGCCCCAATGAACGCGGGGTGATTTTTTGTCGAACCATCGTCAGTGCAAAATCGCTAGCGGATCAACTCATCAGGCGTGGGCAATCGCTGGAACTTATCCACGGGGATCTGATGCAAAGCGAGCGGGATAAGGTGATGCGATCTTTTAAAAAATCACGCGTTCCTTTGCTCATTGCGACAGATGTGGTAGCACGCGGCATTGATGTGGAAGGGTTGGCTTTTGTTCTGCATGCGCAACTTCCTGACCAAATCGAATACTACACCCATCGCAGTGGTCGCACGGGGCGGGCCGGGCGGAAAGGGCTATCGATCCTTTTTATCGAGCAGAAAGAAAAACCACAACTCCAAGCACTGGCGGCGGATCTGAGTCTGCACTTTACCGAGTGGGGTTAAACCTTTTTTCTGACATGAATATCGAACCGATCGGCTGGGTAGAAACGTGCTTCGATGAGAAATTTGCGGTGCCTCGTCAGAGTGGACTTTGCCCAAGTTCTTGGGGGATTTTGCATTTTCATAAGGAATACCAAAACGCCGATTTGTTACGTGGATTGGAAGGATTTTCCCATGTTTGGTTGATTTTTTCTTTTCATCAAAACTTGGATCAAGGGTGGACGCCCACGGTGCGCCCACCGAGACTGGGCGGCAACCGCAGAGTTGGCGTTCTTGCGACTCGCAGCACGTTTCGCCCGAATGGACTTGGCTTGTCAGTTTGTCGATTGGAAAAAGTCGATCTAACAAATCCTCCCCAATTGCACCTTGGGGGGCTTGATTTGGTGACGGGGACTCCGGTATTTGATGTGAAACCGTATGTGGCGTATTGCGATGTGATCGAGGCTGCAGATTCGGGCTATGCGTCATCGCCGCCGCTAGCCTTGCCCGTGGAGGTGCTGTTTGGTGCAGCGGAGATCTTTGAATCGTTGCCGCCCCGCACTCGTAGCTTGATCACCGAAGTGCTGGCGCAAGACCCGCGGCCCGCGATTCACGATGATCCAGAGCGAGTCTATGGTGTGGCACTGGCAGGTTGGGACGTGCGATTCCGTGTTGCCGCGACGGTAGAGATTGTCGCCATTGAGCAGAGGCGTGACTAAATATAGAGCGGAGCCATTTGCCGCCAGTAGTGGGCTCGATGCGCTCGTTCGCCCCAGTAATGGAGTTGATGCGGAATCGATTTTTCTGATAAAATGCGGCTGAGTTTTTGATTGCTTTCAAGAAAAGGATCACTTTCACCGATGACAAAAACGATGTCCATGCGCCGCAGATTTTCTAAAATCTTGGGGCAATCGATGTTTGGAAGAAAATGCGTTGGCGTGTGGAAATACACTGTTTCGTCGTAGTAAGAATGCAGCAAGTCATCAAAATGCTCGACTGATTCTGTGAGGTCATATCGGCCAGAAAACGCCACCAGTTTCGCGACTTTTTGCGGATGTCGAAAGGCAAAATTCGCCGCTTGGTAGGCACCTAGACTGCACCCGTGGGAAATCAGGCAGGGATGGGGATTTTTTCCCTCCATAAACGGAAGAACTTCTTCGAGGATGTAATTTTCGAATGCGACATGCCGCTGAATTCGCCCGCTCGGATGTGCCCACCAGCAGTAAAAACTTTCATGATAAATGCCATCCACACAGAAAAGCTGAATATGTCCGGCATCGATTTTATGCCGCAGCACCTCGGTCATGCGCATATTTTCGTATTCATAAAACCTGCCGTCTCGCGTGGGGAAAACGATCACTTTCGCTCCTCCATGCCCGAAGACCAAGAGTTCCATGTCTCGTTGCATGATGGGGCTCCACCAGAGATGGTATTCGCGATTCATTCGATGGGAAATATTTTACACGAGATCGATCACAGGCGGGAAAAAAATTCGTGAATTTCTTGTAACAATTCGCGTTCCGTTATTTCTTGCCCCGGATAGGAAAAATGCCCTGCTGGTAAGACGAAACATTTCTTCTCCGATGGCACGGCATTGTAAATGGCAAACTGCCCCGGCGGCGCCACCATGGGGTCGAATACCGCACAGGCGAAATGCACAGGCACCTGAATCCATCGTGCCGCGATGGCGGCATCGTGGTAGGCAAGTGTGCGCTCGATGGCTGCAGGATAGCGCCGATGCATGGCCTGAACTGCGGCACCGCTCCCTGTAGTTTTGCATTGCAAACGTAAGGCTTGATTGCCAAAACTAGGAACGCAGAAATGTGCTCGCGAGATT
>CAMAYN010000125.1 GCA_945862285.1 Akkermansia muciniphila
GAATGCCAATCGTGTCGGGCCCACTCAGCCACTCTTTTACAAATTCACCATCTTTACCAACAAACACGATGGGATACGACATCCCCTCACCTTTGCGTTTGACGAATGTGGCCACTTTTTCTTTATCGTCCTCTCTCACATTCACGCCGATCACCGACAATCCCTTGTCTTTGTATTCCTTGTGAAGTTCATTCATGTGAGGAATCATCTTAATGCATGGACCGCACCATGTCGCCCAACATTCGAGAATGTAGAGTCTGTCTTTTTCCCATTCTTTTGGCACTTCTCCTTGAATGAGTGCCGCACTGAGAAGGGCTTTGGGCGTTGCGTCCCCCCCGGCAACGACTGGCTCGGCAAAGGAAACGGCACATAAGGCGAACAACGCGAATAGAGTTTTCATAGATCTTGCAGAACGATAGCCAAACGAGTTTTTATTTGTTTCATTCGTTTGATGACAACTATTACGCGACTTGCGTAGTAAAATGTCATTGTATTTAAGTACCGAGAACAGGACTCGAACCTGCACAGATTAATCCACTTGAACCTAAACCAAGCGCGTCTACCAATTCCGCCATCTCGGCGCGGGAAGCGGATTTTGGCTAGACTTGAAAAAATTGCAAGCAAGGAATTGAAATCTTTTGAAAAAAACATTCGATTCTCGACAGATTTGCATGGAATATGCTAGTTCTCCGTGAGATGGGTAGAGAAAAAGAACGATTGCAGCAAGACAAAGAGCGCAGCGCTAACTGGAAACGCTGGGGTAGCTATTTGAGCGAAAGACAATGGGGAACAGTGCGCGAAGACTATTCCGATCACGGCAATAGTTGGACGGCATTACCCCATGATCACGCGCGCTCACGAGCCTACCGCTGGGGCGAGGACGGTTTACAAGGCTGGTCTGACCGCAAATGTCGCCTATGTTTCTCACCAGCATTATGGAATGGCAAAGACAGTATTCTCAAAGAGCGCCTCTTCGGCTTAGGCGGCAACGAGGGCAACCACGGAGAAGATGTGAAGGAATGTTACTACTACCTCGATGCCACCCCCACCCATTCCTACACCAAGGCACTGTACAAATACCCACAGGCAGCTTATCCCTACTCCCAAATCATTGCCGAAAATCAAAAACTCGGACGCGATGGCCCAGAAATGGAACTCGCCGATCTCGGGATTTTTCAAGAAGGACGCTACTTTGACGTGCTTCAAGAAGTCGCCAAGCGCAGCCCCGAAGACCTGCTCTGGCGCATCACCATCACCAATCACGGGCCAGATGCCGCCCCCATCCACATTCTCCCACAACTTTGGTTCCGCAATACCTGGAGCTGGGGCGATAAACGAGAAGCACCGCTTTTTAAACCCAGCCTCACCTTGGAAGGCGATCACCTCCGCGCATCGCACGAAAGTCTTGGCAGTTATCGATTTTATACCGATAGCACCCACGTCCCGAACCAAAAAGAATGGTTGTTTACCGAAAATGAAAGCAACCGTGAAACACTCGGCATGGGGGCCAATGAGCAACCCTACGTCAAAGATGCCTTTCACCGCTACCTCATCAAAAATGACCCATCCGCTGTAAGTCCCATGGGCACAGGCACCAAAGCCGCCGCCATGATGCACTTTTTGATCCCCGCCGGGCAATCCGTCGTCATCCGCTGCCGCCTCCACGCAGAAAATGAAAACAACGATTGCAAAGCTTTCCAAAACTTCGATGAAACCCTCGCCGCCCGCATCGCTGAGGCCGATGAATTTTACGCCAGCATCATCACCCCCAACATCCCTGAAAACGAATATCGCATCTGCCGCCAAGGTTACGCAGGGCTGCTCTGGACCAAACAATTCTACCACTACGTCATTAACGACTGGCTCCATGGCGACCCTAAATGGCCACAAACTAACCCCAAACGCCTCAATGGCAGAAACTCTGACTGGAAGAACTTTTTCGCCCGCGACATCCTCTCCATGCCCGATAAATGGGAATACCCATGGTTCGCCGCATGGGATACCGCTTTTCACATGATTCCCTTCTGCAACATCGATCCCGATTTCGCGAAAGATCAACTTCTCCTCCTGCTCCGCGAGTGGTACATGCACCCGAACGGCCAACTCCCCGCTTACGAATGGAATTTCTCCGATGTCAACCCGCCCGTTCACGCCTGGGCCGTCTGGCGCGTCTATAAAATCTCCGACCCCAAAGGCCAGCGCGACGTCAAATTCCTCGAACGCGCCTTCCAGAAACTCCTCATCAACTTCACCTGGTGGGTCAATCGTAAAGACACCGAAGGCCGTCACGTCTTCGGCGGCGGCTTCCTCGGTCTCGATAACATCGGCGTCTTTGACCGCTCCCATGCCCTTCCCGGCGGCGGCAGGCTCCATCAAGCCGATGGCACCGCATGGATGGCGTTTTACTGTCTGACTATGCTCTCCATTTCCTTAGAATTAGCCACGCACAATTCCGCCTACGAGGACATTGCCTCCAAGTTCATCGAGCATTTCGTCAACATCACCGATGCGATCAACTCCCTCGGTGGGTCAGGCCTTTGGGATGAAAATGATGGCTTTTACTACGATCAACTCATCATTAACCAAGACAATCCCATTCCCCTGCGCATTCGCTCCCTCGTCGGCCTGCTGCCCCTCTGCGCCGTCACTGTCTTAAAACAAAAAACCATCGATGCCCTACCCGGATTCCGCCGTCGCCTCGATTGGTTTCTCAGCAATCGACCAGACCTCCTGAAATACATCCGCGTCCGACGCGTCAAAGGCGAAAAAAACGTTGGACGATGCCTGCTCGCCCTCCCCACCGAGGAACGCCTCCGCAAAACCCTCACCCGCATGCTATCCGAGAGCGAATTCCTCTCCTCCTTCGGCATCCGCTCCATGAGCAAAATCCACGAGCATCAGCCCTTCGTCTTCGAGCATGGCGGCAATCGTCATGAAGTCCGCTACACCCCGGGCGAATCGAACACCAGCATGTTCGGCGGCAACTCCAACTGGCGCGGCCCCATTTGGTTCCCCACCAACTTCATCATCATCGAGGCACTCGAACGCTATCACTACTTCTTCGGCGATTCCTTCCTCATCGAATACCCCACGGGATCTGGTGTGCAAAAAAACCTCATCGAAATCGCCCTCGACCTCTGCGACCGGCTGATCTCCCTCCTCCTCCCCAATGAAAATGGCTACCGTCCCTGCTTCGGCGATGCCTATCGCTACACCGATGTCCCACACTGGCAAAATCTGCTACTCTTCCACGAATACTTCCACGCCGAAACCGGAGAAGGCCTCGGCGCCTCCCACCAAACGGGATGGACCTCCCTCATCGTCCGCCTCGTCCGCGAACGACGCGAAAAACTCCTCGGCCTCATCGAAGAAATTAGCTAACCACTATATCTGCCTGACCCGCTATGCGGGGATTCAACCAAAGGGTATCTTACCTATTGTTCTTGAATAAAAAATCACCGCAAGAAGGCAAAGTAAAAATGCTAACAGAAGGGAAGATAGAAAACGAAGAGGCAAAGACTTTGTTCCCTTGCTTTCCTTCTGTGGAAAATGAAACTTCTGTGGAAATGAAATAGCGAAAAAACCATCCTACTATACCAAAGGGATTGCGCATCAAAGCCTAGGGTTGGTGCACGTCGCTCCTACCCTGACCCCAAAGATGCTTAAAGATATTTCCTAGCAATCCGCAGCATTCTTGCCTAGATTCCGAGCCAGATCATTCAGGTAAGAAATCTATGTTTCATCCATTTCACTGCTTATCCATCGTAACCCTACTCATCGCCACGGCCATTCCATCAACGGCACAAAAAAGCACATCAAAAAAACAGGACGTGCTCGCCTACGCAGGAGGAAAGGGAAATGTTCGATTCACCAGTATTTGTGCTCTGCAAGAGGGAAAAATCCTCGTTGCAGGCGGTGCAGATTCGCTCGATTGGTTACCAGCTACCACAAAGAGAGTAGAACTTTCCGGTGCACCGCCCGATAGCGGATCGGGAAAAATTGCCTTCATTCTCATCACATCTGAGAACCTTCGCGATGCACCACTTGTGCTCACATTGCCGAAAGGCACGGCAAAAAGCATCCGTTGGATCAAGACCAGCAATCAACCCTACACACCAACGGGTGATCTCTACATCTCAGGCGAAAACGCAACGGGTTATTTTATCGCCAAGCTGAATGCCAAGGGAACTGATGTCACACCATATCATCTCACTTGGTTTCATCAGGTAAAAGCCAAAAAAGACATTGCGGAAAAGCAGCCATGGGACGTAGGTAGCGATGGCAGAATCGTCTTTGCTAGCGGTGAGGCACATGGCCAAGACTGGGCTGACGTCCAGCGACTAGAGCCAGACGGCAAACCAGGTGTCGTCGAACACTGGAGGAATCACTGGACAGCCACAGGGAACGATTGGCAAGGAACACCCGCGTCGGCGAATCCTCATGGAGCATCGGTGCGATCAGCCATTGTTTTCAAAATGACGGGACGAGGTTCCCTGCGTTCATGGACCGAAGCCGATTACAAAGCACTTACCCCAGATGGCAATGGCGGAACCAAACAAGGAAAGTGGCCGTGGGACACCTTCTTCAGTGTGCCATTTGATCCACAGGACCCTAAATCAAGCCTCAGTGGGCCAGGCTACACCGGCTACAAGTGGGGGCGAAATCCCGTAGGCCACCCACAAGCCATTGTGATTGACCGGCGTAACAATGACATCTACCTCGGCGGCAATAACCAATCGAAACTCCCTGATGGGCAGCCAGATTTTGAGCCATTTGTCATCGCGTTTACCCATGACGGAAAGCAAAAATGGTGGCAACGTCTTTACAAAGAAACAGCGCAAAATTCCACACCAGATCAATATGTGGACGGTCTAGCCATCGACTACACACAGCCAGAAAATACCGAAGGAGCCCTCGTCGTCCTCGCACGTTGTCATGGCAACAATGTGATCAACTTCTGGAACGGCAATAAGATCACGCACCCAAAAAATCCCGGAATCTCCTTTCAAAACCAATTCACTGGGAAAAGCGGCAACATCCACATTGGCTGGCTCGGACGTATGACCTTAACTCAAGGCACGATGCTTCACGCGACCTACGTTGCGGAGTGGTCAGACACGGCAAAAGTGGATGGAAAACCAAGTCCCGAAGCATGGATGGATGGATGGCCTTCCCCGAATGCAGGCTGGCCAGACGTAAACACCACCCGTTGCCAGCCCGCAATACACGTGGATCGCTTCGGCAACATCGCGATCATTGCGACGGGGCGGCGAGTGATCACAACCGCCAACGCTCATCAAAAAATGCCGAAATTTGCTGAAGGGGAAAGCAAGTGGTCCGACTTTGTTCGGGTGTACGACCGTGAACTGCGCACGCTAAAATATAGTTCCATTATCACTGGCTCTTGGAATCCCCAAATGAAAGGATCATCCTCTAGTGATGTAAAATTAGAAGGAGTATTCCCCATCGACGGGGGCGTCGTCATCGCAGGATACGCACCTTTATCCAAGGAAGGCACAATTGCCAATGGCCCAGACATGCCCGTAACAAACGCCCCCGCATGGAGCGCCAAATCCCGCTCCGCCGAGATGGGAGTGATCGGCGTCTTGCACTATGCTGAGTAACTCTTACGGAAGAGTAGTCTTGAACACCATTCATAAGATTTTACCCTGATTCAAAAATTGAGCCCGTAGAAACGAAAACTACGTCATGAACTCTAACGCTGCTTTGTCCTTCTTTCCAGTCCCGATGCAGAGTCGGCTGCTGGCGAAACAGTCTTTGGGTTCAGTCTGCGCGGGGTAACATTTTTTCTCTCACTTTGCATCGTTTCTGAATGGTTTTACTTAGGATTACATCATAAGGACAGACGCTATTGTTTGCCCACCATTTGACAATCGGAAATGTCCAAGAAATGCCTACCTTCCACAAAAACTTTTTAATGACACCCGAGAAAGTTGCGATGGCACAAAAAATATTTTTTCCTGCATCCAAGAAAGTTGTGATGGCACAAAAAACATTTTTTCTGGCACACAAGAAAGTTGCGGTGGCACAAAAAACTTTTTTTCTGCTACCAAAGAAAGTTGCTACGCCACAAAAAACTTTTTTTCTGTCATCCGAGAAAGTTAGGATGGCATAAAAAACATTTTTTTACAGCCCCAATAAAATAGGGGTGCGCCATATACCAATTTACGATTCCCTAAAGACAGATCAAGGTTGCGTGGGAAGTAAGGCAATGATAAAGAAACGCCATGTGGATTTCTTTACGCGAGATGATGATACGAGGGATGCAAGGTCTTTACGATTTTCTGAACTACCCGCAGAATCCACGGGAAAAGAAACGGCTAGCAGAAATCCGGGCTGAGAAAAAACTAGCTCGGGAAAAGAGGGATGCTGCCATTGCTGATGAAAAGCGTGAGACCAATGAACGCTTCCTAGCACGGGAAGAAGAACTATGCAGAAGGCAACAGGAGAGACAGGCAGAGAATCAAAGCAAGCTGCTTGACTGCCCGCACTGTGGATGTAAGTGCCAGAGAAAATCCGAAGCAAAGAATGATGCCTCCGGGTGCTTCTTGGTTATCATAGGGCTTTGCCTTACTCCATTTTTAGTAGGAATCCCGATAGCGATTTATGGCATCATACACGGATCAAAAAAAGCCTACTTCTGGGTGTGCACCAAATGCCGATCTAAGTTTCCTTGCGACTAAGGAAAAACGAGAATGGAGGGATCGTCTACTAAGAATTGCACTACTTCTCCATATCTGCCAAAGTTCCCATTGCCTTGGCGGTGGAGAGCTGTGGAATCGTAAGAGGCTAAGGCTGGGCGCGGATGCACTGGCTTGCTCAAAGAAGAGCAGCAAATGATCGAAAAAACCACGATTTTTCATTAGATAATCGGGTGGTTCCTAGGATTTCAGAAAATGGCCATTTGTTCATTTGCCTGTTCATGCTCCTCCGTAGATCAGCCTAGGAATGCCGCCCCACCAGTTCCCACATTCGAAGACCGGATCTAAGCACGATATGCTAAAAAATCCTTGCAAAATCGGCAAAATCATCAAAAGTCCCCCCATCCACTCCCACCGTGATCTACGCTCACGGGTGGATACCAATTAAGTATGTTAGGCAGAAAATAAATACCCATGCTTCTAGAATACGAAAAACTGAATCAACCGTTATCGATCTACTTTCACAGTAACGATCTAGACCTATTGCAGGTCGGCATCCTTGGGTCGGAGATGCACAAATTACTTAACCAAGTCGCAATCTCCTTAATCGAGGAGAACAACAAAGCCTTGGACAAGGCCAAGAAGCCACTGGTGCAATTTCATCTTCCTCAGAGCACCTATAGAGACGATGTTTTGGTGCGTGCTAAGGTTTCAGCAATTCGGCAGGGTTCGATTGAACTAGATATATCCGTGGTCATGGCACAGGTTTTCAGTGTGCCAGGAGCAGCATCGATCGTCGGCAATCTCATGGCAACGGCGATTTGGGCGATTGGAGAATATGCAACCAAGGTTGTAGGTTGCCGGGTGACAAAGAGGGAGACGCATACTGATGTTTCAGCAGTAGCCAAGACAAGTGCAAGACGGCGTCTCGGTCCAATAGTTGAACGGGCATTCAAGGAACTTCAAGCTAGCAGCAACGGTGGCGAATTCCGTATGAAGAGTGGCGACGAGGAGATCGAGATAAAGTTCTACTCAAAAAGCGGACAATGAAGAAATCCTAACAAGACGCATCATCCAACCACTAGGAGTCGTTCTGTTTCCATGTTTCACCTTAACTACAATCTCAACCCCGTGATCCACGTCCGCCCCCGCTCTTAGTGGCGGGATGTGCTCATCGTTCGCTAAGAGAATTGACATTGTGTCGAGCATAGCGGAGGATCAACTCATGAAGACGTTAACTGAAGTGCTTCCTGATGTGGATCAGCTTTCTGAAGAGGATCAAGCCGGCTTGGCCCCGCATTTAATCGCCAACCTCCAAGGTGCGCCTTTGGGACCCGACGACCAAGAATTAGCACGGCGGGATGCCGAGATTGATGCGGGCACGGCAGAGTTCCTAAGCTTCGATGAACTACGCAAGGCAGTAGGGCGATGAGGGTTGATACTTGAGGTTATTCGTTACCCAGCGCGTTGCACGGGCTGTTATGTTGCCGCACCTTTGGCACTTTAGATTCCGGTAGATTCCCCAGAAGTTGATGGGGCTTTGATTGTTAATTCAATACCTTTTATTATTTCTGCGGGAAGATGTCATTGGGTTCGCTTTAGCTTGTAGCCACTGGGGAAGAGTTGGCTGGGCGCTTGAAAAGCGCCGCCACAGAAAATCAACCTATTCTTACTGGCCTATGCCTGTGCCATCGACGGAAATCGGGGGCGTTGTGGCTTCGATTCTTCCGGGATTTAACCCAGCAGGTGGAGTTTCGCCGACGACTGGTGCTTGCGTGATGAATTCAGAGCGTGGCTTCAGCACGGCATCGATTAGGTATTTCGATACTTCGTAGAGTTGCCCTTCGTAGGCTTTTTCGGTAGCGAGTTTTTCTTCGAGCTTTTTCACTGCGGCGGCATGTGCATCGTCTTTCACCTTTGCATCTTCAGGCTTTTCCTCTTTTTCTTTTTGACGCTCTTTTTTGATGTCGGCTGTGACGGCGACGGTCATAAAGTAGGCATCTTCTGGTGGGGCTGAGGACTCCTGTGCATTGGCAAGTGCTGAAGGTGGAGCCACGTTAGGCTTCGCGCTAAGCATGACAGTATAGGTGAATCCGTCCTTGGTGCTGATGGTTAGTTTCCGAAGGTCAGCTGCTTTTTGATGCGCTTCGAGTTTGCTCTTGCTGATCACGTCTTGGAATCGTGCATAGCCGAGAAGGGATTTGATGGCCGAGGTGTTGGTAGCATTGATCGTTTCACCAGCCTTTAATCCATCCAACGTGAACTCGGCATTTTCATCGGATCGAGTCAGCTTCCACTCGGTTTCCTCGGGTTTGCCAGCGGGGCTGATTCCTACGGATGTGATTTTCTCGACTTTAATGAATTCATCATCCAGCC
Organism: Akkermansia muciniphila; assembly: GCA_945862285.1. Classification (GTDB taxonomy): domain Bacteria; phylum Verrucomicrobiota; class Verrucomicrobiia; order Verrucomicrobiales; family Akkermansiaceae; genus UBA956. Next base: position 9,039 of record CAMAYN010000125.1, read on the forward strand.
AGTCTTTTGCTTCAGCCGTAGCAGTGGGAAATGGTTCATTGGTAACGTAAATACCTGTCTCATCGGCCATATTGCGAATAAACAGGCCACCGCTCTCGCTCTCCTTGCCGATAACAATGCTGGCGATATTTTTTCCTGAGGCATCGCTCATTTCGATGAGTCTGCCGTGTTGCTCGGCCACTTTTGCCTCGACATCTACGCCGAAGCGTTTGGCGTAGGAGGGTCCGGCTTCGATGGCGTTGTTGATTTTCACCTCGCCGATGGCACGAATCAGTGCATTGATGTTGGTGATTTTTGCTGGGTAATTTTCGCGTTCGGCAATGGTCCAATCATTGCCATTTTTGTCCATGGTGACGGTATTTGTGGCTGACGAAATGACCAATTTGGAGACGTTAGCTCCTGGAAATGATGCAAGCAAGGTCTCGCCCCGGGCGCGTGCGGTGTTTGCTTTTCCAGAGTCGGACTTCTTACTGGATAAAATCGCCACAGAAATACCGAGCGCGATGGCGATGACCCAGAGGATGATAACAGATTTCTTATTCATAGATGTTTGGGTGAAATAGTGTTTTTATGAAAAATATGTTAGCGATGTAGTTAAAGAAATTAGCGTGCTCTGGAGGATCTACGGCGAGCTCCCCACACGGAAAAGCCAGCAGCGAGGATAGCAGAAGGTATGGCAAAAAGATTCCATGCGGTGATTTTCGCGGTGAGGGCGTCTTTGTTGGATTTGAGGTCTTTTTGTAATTCGCGAATTTTACGCCCAGCATTCACTTGTTTTTCCCTAAGATTTTGGATTTCAGCTTCTTGCTCAGGGGAAGCGTAAAGATCGCGACTATTCGATTTTGCTGATTGCAATGCAGTCAAGCGTGAAATTGCTTCCTTTTCTTCCTCGCGGAGCTTTTCAACTTTATCGCTGACTTCGGCGTTGGCCTTCTCTTCCATTTCATTGATCAAGGTAAAGGGACGACGTATGGAAGCGCGACTGCGAGAACCAATCAGGTCGGAAGAGGATGCGGCTTGGTCGATGATGTTCATGAGCAGAACGGAATTGCCGTTGTAGGGTGCGACTTGTTGCATGCCGCCAAAGTTCATCGCACGGTAGGCTCCTTGGTTCGAAAATGCATCGGTATCGGCAATGAGGTAAACCGTTCCTGGCTTTTCGGCCTCTTTTAACGATGCTGGTTTGTTTTCACTGGCCTCTGAGCTAGGCTTTCCATTCGGAAAAGCAGATTTAAAACTACCAGTAAGACGTAAAACTAGATCATA
>CAMAYN010000126.1 GCA_945862285.1 Akkermansia muciniphila
ATCGGCGGCATTGCTCTCCATCGCGGCATGATTGCCGAAATGCAAACTGGCGAAGGAAAAACCCTCGTCGCCACGCTTCCCGTCTATCTCAATGCCCTCACCGGCCTCGGCGTTCACATCGTCACTGTGAACGACTACCTCGCCAAGCGCGACTCGGAATGGATGGGCTCGCTCTACAAATACCTCGGCCTTACCGTCGGATGCATTCAGAATCAGATGTATTCCGAAGAACGTCGCCAACAATACCTTTGCGACATCACCTACGGCACTAACTCTGAATTTGGCTTTGATTACCTCCGCGACAACGGTATGGCCAGCACCGCCGAAGACCAAGTCCAGCGCGAACACTACCTCGCCGTCATCGACGAAGTCGATTCCATCCTCATCGATGAAGCTCGTACCCCGCTGATCATTGCCGGACCATCCACCGTCTCATCACATCAATACGATAAATACAAACCGCTTGTCGAAGCACTCGTCAAAAAACAAACCGAGCTTTGCAATGATCTTGCCGCTCAAGTCAAAAGCGGCATTGATTCTGGGGATAAAGAATCCGCTGGACGCGCGCTCTTCAAACTCAAACTCGGACAACCACGCAACCGCCAACTCATGCGCTTTATGGAGGATCCAGACTTGCGCCGCCTCCTCGAAAAAACCGAGCTTTCCTTCTACCAAGATGCCCAGAAAAAGGAACTCTTCGAAATTAAAGAAGAACTCTATTTCACCATCGATGAGAAAGCCAATGATGCCGATCTTATGGAAATCGGACGTCAATTCCTCTCCCCAAATGATGCTGATGCATTCGTGCTCCCTGACCTCGGAACCGCCTACGGCGAAATCGATGCGAATCCAGCGCTTTCCGACGAAGAACGAATTAGCAAAAAAGAAATCCTCCAGACTCGCCTCGACGAGCAGGGGGAAAAACTTCACAATATCTCCCAACTCCTCAAGGCTTATTGTATCTACGAAAAAGATGTGCAATACGTCGTTGCAGATGGAAAAGTTGTCATCGTCGATGAAAACACCGGACGCGAAATGCCAGGCCGCCGCTGGTCCGACGGTCTCCACCAAGCCGTAGAAGCCAAAGAAGGTGTCACCATCGAGCGTGAGACTCAGACGTATGCCACTATCACTATTCAGAATTATTTCCGCCTCTACGAAAAACTCGCAGGCATGACCGGTACTGCCGAGACGGAAGCCTCAGAGTTTCATGATATTTATAAACTCGATGTTCTTCCCATCCCCACCAACCGCCCGAACACGCGCACGGATTTGAATGACCAAGTGTTCAAAACCCGCCGCGAAAAATACAACGCCGTCGTTAAAAAAATCACCGAAGCTCACGAGAAAGGGCAGCCCGTGCTTGTCGGCACGGCATCGGTTGAAGCCTCTGAAACCCTCAGTCGCCTCCTCAAGCGCGATAAAATCCCCCACGCCGTCCTCAACGCCAAATACCACCGCCAAGAGGCAGAAATCATCGCCAATGCGGGACAAAAAGGCTCGGTCACCGTAGCCACGAACATGGCAGGCCGCGGTACGGACATCAAACTCGGGCCAGACGTCGCCGAACTAGGTGGTCTTTTCGTCATCGGCACCGAACGCCACGAATCACGCCGTATCGACCGCCAGCTTCGTGGACGCTGCGCCCGCCAAGGCGACCCCGGTATGTCCCAAGCGTATATTTCTTTCGAGGACGACCTGATGCGCAACTTCGCCGCCGCTGATCGCATGACCGCGATGATGGAACGCTTCGGCATGAAAGACGGCGAAGCGCTCGAACACTCCTGGCTCAACCGTTCTGTCGAAACCGCCCAAAAACGCGTCGAACAACGCAACTACCTCTGGCGCAAACGAGTCCTCGACTACGATGACGTGATGAATAAACAACGCGAAGTCGTTTACGGCTATCGCAACGAAGTCCTCACTTCCGAAGAACCTCACCAACTCGTTCTTGAAATCATCGAAAAAGTCATCCCTGCTGGAGTCAATGGCTACTTTGCCGAGCGTGATGATAATTCACCAGATCGCACCGAGCTTTTCTATTGGGTGCAAGGCAATCTGCCGATTCGCTGCACCAAAGAAGAAATCGTAGCTGCTTCCACCCCCGATGCCATTATTGCTCTCCTCATCGAGCGAACTCGCGAAGCCTACGCCACCCGTACCAGCAATATCCCGCCGGAACTTCTCGAAACGGAAGAACGTCGCATGGTTCTCGCCGCCATCGACAAGCAATGGCAAGCGCATTTGTACAATATGGATGCCCTGCGCGAAGGCGTTTCCCTCCGCGCTCAAGGACAGAAAGATCCTCTCGTCGAATACAAAAATGAAGCCTACACGCTCTTTACCGAACTGATGGGTAACATTGAGACCGAAGCCTTCCATAATCTGTTTCGTTCTGCCGCCGCGATTGAGGACTATCTGAAACAGATCCACAATGCGCCCCAACGTGAAATCGGGGGCGAACTGACGCAAGCGAATATGGCGCAAAGCACAAACTCCAATGATCCCAACATCCTCGCCGCGCCAGAAGGAAAACAGCTCAAAATCAACCTCCCTAAACGCAAGCCCAGCTTCGACATCACTAAAATGAAGAAAAGCGATTCTGAGTAATTTCGCGCACCACTCCCCCCAAAAAAATCATTCGCGAATCCGACTGTCGAACGATCATTCTATAACAAAAGAAAATACTGAAATACGCATTGATTATCTTCAGAATTACTTCATGTTTTTGGGCAAGAACATGAATTTCTTTTCTACGACATACGTATTTTTTTTCTCTTTTCTAATCACTGCTGTAAAGGCAGAGAAAATTGACTTTGCTACGCAAATTCAGCCGATTCTTTCGGAAAATTGCTACGCCTGTCATGGCCCCGATGAAGCAAAGGTCGAGGGCGGGCTTCACCTCCATACTCGCGAAAAAGCCATGCGCGGCGGCGACAGCGGCAAGACCATCGTCCCCGGTGATCCTGACGCCTCGGAGTTAATCAAGCGCATTGTCCATTCCGACCCAGCGGAATTCATGCCCCCGCCCGATAAGAAAAAGCCGCTTTCTTCCGAACAAATCGCACTACTTCGCCAATGGATCGCCGAGGGTGCTGAATGGGGGACACATTGGGCTTTCCTAACGCCAGTTCGCCCGCCAGTTCCAGCGGTTAAGCAAACCGCATGGGTGAAAAACCCGATTGATGCTTTTGTCCTAGCAAAATTAGAAGTCGTAAACGGCAAGCCATCCCCCGCAGCCGACGATACAACGCTACTTCGACGTCTGTCTCTCGATCTCGTCGGGTTACCTCCATCACTAGAAGACCTCTCAAGGATGGAAAAACCCGCAGCCGCCATCGAGCGACTCATGAACTCCCCACATTTCGGTGAGCGATGGGCTAGAGAATGGCTGGATGCCGCTCGCTATTCTGATTCCGCCGGCTACGAAAAAGACCTCGCCCGCATGAACCACTTTTATCGAGATTGGGTCGTCGCCGCCATGAACCAAGACATGCCCTACAATCAATTTGTCATCAAACAAATCGCTGGTGACTTGCTCCCGAATGCCACCCAAGCAGACCGCATCGCCACAGGCTTCCTCCGCAATTCGATGACCAACGAGGAAGGCGGCGCGAAACCGGAACAATTCCGTGTCGAAGGAATATTTGACCGCGTCGATGCCATCGGTAAATCCATGCTCGGACTCACCACGCAATGCGCCCAGTGCCACACTCACAAATACGATCCCTTGACCCACCAAGAATACTACGGAATTTTTGCCTACCTCAATCAAATCGAAGAAGCGTCCATCCCCGCGCTCAATCCTGACGATAGCCAACGCTCACAGGAAATTCTTCAAAAAGTCGCCGCGATCGACAAAAAAATCCGCCAATCTTCACCCGAAGTAGAAAAATCCTATCTCGCTTGGCAACAATCGCTCCTCGCGCTACCCCGCACCGATTGGCATGCCCTAGAACTCTATCAATTAGGCGACTCAGGACAAGCATACTGGCCACAACCTGATCGATCCATCATCAACATGGGATATGCCGCCACACGCGGCGCGGAAACGTTTACCTCGTCCTTAAATATCCCCAGCATCCAATCCGCAAGACTTGAGGTCATGAACGATCCCTACCTTCCTATGAATGGCCCCGGTAGATCCACTCGCGGCACCGGGGCACTCACTGAATTTGTTCTCCGTGCCGGCAGCCAAGCCGACAAACTCGAAAAACTTCCGTTCATCAATCCCGTCGCCAGTGTGAATCCTCCCGAAAAACCGCTTGATCCCATGCGTTTTCCTAGTGATGAAAAGCGCCAACCTGATAACCGCCGCACCGGCCCTGCTGCGATGGCACTCGATAACGATCAAAAAACTGCATGGACAAACGAACGCGATGCTCTCCGCAACAACGAACCTGCTGTCCTGACGTTTTCGCTGGAAAAACCCTTTGCCGTAGATGGCACCATGCACTTCAAGTACAACCTTGCGCAAAACCACGGCGGACACAACTCGGATGAAAATCAAACCTACAACCTTGGGCGCATCCGCCTTTCCGTAGCCGCCACTCTCCCGAACGCCCTCGATCAACTCCCACCACTCGTCCTCGATGCCCTCCTCACATCCCCCGAAAAGCGTAGCGCCGAGCAAGAGCAACGCCTCTTCGCCCACTGGCGCGAGCAACAATCCGCATTTTCGGCAGAAACCCAGGAAATCGAAGCTCTCTACGCCCAAGCCCCGCAAACGACATGGACACTCGTCGCTTCGCAAACCAAGAAACCCCGCACCACCCGACTCTTCGAACGCGGTGAACAAACGCAGCCGAAGCACGAAGTCCAACCGCACGTCCCCGCCTTCCTCCACCCACTTCCCGCGAACGAGGACCCCACGTCCCGCCTCACCTTCGCCAAATGGCTCGTCGATCCCGCATCGCCCGTCGCCGCGCGCGTTTATGTGAACCGCATCTGGCAAGCCTACTTCGGCATCGGCCTGCTCGAAACCGCAGAAGACTTCGGTCACCAAGCCGCTCGACCTTCCCACCGCGAATTGCTCGACTGGCTCGCTTGTGAATTCATGGAAAATGGCTGGAGCAGTAAGCACATCCATCGCCTCATCACCAACAGCGCCACCTACCAACAATCGTCAAACATTACCTCCGCCAGTTACGATCTCGATCCGAAAAATCGTTCCCTCGCTCGCGGCCCACGCTTCCGTGTCCCTGCCGAAACCGTGCGCGATATCCAACTCTCGGCCTCCGGCCTGATCAATCCCCAACTCGGCGGACGCAGCGTATTCCCGCCCGCACCCGCTTACCTTTTCCAGCGCCCTGTCTCCTACGGCCCGAAAACATGGGATGTGGAAAAAGACTCCCAGCGCTACCGCCGTGCCCTCTATACCTTCCGCTTCCGCTCCGTGCCATATCCCATGCTCGCCACCTTCGATGCTCCCAACGGCTCTGTTTCCTGTGTGAAACGCACTCGCTCCACCACGCCGCTCCAAGCACTCGTCACCCTCAATGAACAAATCTCCCTTGAGTCCGCGCTCGCCCTCGCCAACAGCATTCTCAGCGACTCAGGAACCATCGAGGAAAAAATCAGCCGCGCCTTCCAACGCTGCACCGCCCGAATCCCCACTGCCGACGAACTTTCCACCTTGGTAAAACTCCACCAGCAGGCCCTCGACGATCCCGCATCATCCGAGGCCAGCCTTCTGCGAGAAAATTACCAACCTCCCACCATCGATCTCCAACAACACCCCGTACCACAACTCCACGCCGCTGCCACCGTTGCCCGCGTCATCCTTAATCTCGACGAAACCATCACCAAAAACTAGCCATGATCCCGCGTTCCATTCTCGAAGACATCCAACGCTCCCACTCCCGCCGCTGGTTCATGAAAGACTGCGGCCTCAGCCTTGGCTCCATCGCCCTCACCTCCCTACTTGGCCAATCCGCCACCGCCTCTACCCAAGCACCCATCAACCCGCAAATCCCCAAAGCACCGCATTTCCCCGCCAAGGCGAAACGCGTCATCTATCTCTTCATGGGGGGGGCTCCCAGCCACATCGATCTCTTCGACTACAAGCCGGAACTGATCAAAATGGACGGCAAAAACCCACCTGCCGAACTCCTGAAAGGCTACCAATCCGCTTTCATCCGCCCAGAAAACAAACTCCTCGGCGGGAAATTTCCCTTCAAAAAATATGGACAAAGTGGCATGGAAATCGCCGAACTCTTGCCTCACATCGGCTCCTGTGCCGATGACATCTCCCTCATCCGCTCCATGCACACGGATGCTTTCAACCACGCCCCCGCACAGGTTCTATTATCCACCGGTTCCCAACAATTTGGCCGCCCCTCCCTCGGCTCATGGGTATCGTACGGACTCGGCTCAGAAAACCAAAACCTCCCCGCCTTCGTGGTTATTTCATCCGGCACCAAAGGCCCCTCCGGCGGCAACAATAACTGGTCCTCTGGTTTCCTCCCCACCGTCCACGACGGCGTATCCTTTAACTCCACCGGCGAGCCTGTTCTTTACCTCTCCAACCCCAAAGGCATCACCCGCCAGCACCAACGCCGCACCATCGATGCCATCAACATTCTCAATCAAAAACGCTTCGACTCCGTGGGCGATCCCGAAATCGCCACCCGCATCGCTGCCTTTGAAATGGCATTCCGCATGCAGGACGTCGCCCCCGAAGTCACCGACATTTCCCTAGAACCAGAGCACATCCAGAAAATGTACGGTGCCGAGCCCGGCAAACGCTCCTTTGCCAACAACTGCCTGCTCGCCCGCCGCCTCATCGAACGCGGCGTGCGCTTCGTTGAGCTTTTCCACGAATCATGGGATCAACATTTTAACCTCAAAAAAGGCCTCGAAACCAACTGCAAAGATGTCGATCAAGCCTGCGCCGCTTTGATTACCGATCTCAAACAGCGCGGATTGCTCGATGATACCCTAATCATCTGGGGTGGCGAGTTTGGCCGCACTCCGATGGTGCAAGGCGGCAACGATGGCCGCGACCACCATCCGAACGCCTTCTCCGTCTGGCTCTCCGGCGGCGGAGTCAAAGGCGGCTATCAACTCGGAAAAACCGATGAACTCGGCTTCAATGCCGTAGAAGACAAAGTCCACGTCCACGACCTTAACGCTACGATCCTGCATCTGCTCGGCTTCGACCACACAAAACTCACCTACCGCGCCCAAGGCCGCGACTTCCGCCTCACCGACGTCCACGGCCACGTAGTGAAAAAGATCCTTACCTAAAATCAATCGCCTTCTGCTGGATCGGCAAAATGAGTCGCCTGCTTTGCACCGTCGCAGTGTTGCTTTATAGGTCCGAAGGCTGCAATCCGGTATGCTTGGCGATCCGCAACGTCTAGCTCATCCACGGCGGAGGTGATGCCCGAAATCAAGCAGGACGCTTCCCGCCGTTGGATGTAGCGTCTGGTTCTCTCTTGGTTAATCGGATGATCCGGCGGCCAGATTCCTCTTGGCGGCGTCGAGCAGATTCTATGATCTTTTCGATAGAGTAGCCATACTCAGCGGCGTTCTCCTCTTTCAGAGAGCGAACATGGTCTAGGATGGATTGTTGCGTTTTAGTTGTCATCACCAATTAAATCTTCAGGGGTGCATATTACAGAGGCACGGTATCCGTGCGCGGAAAGACAGTCAGAAATTCGTCGCCAGTTGTGAGGATTCGCGATGTGTTTGCAATTCCATGTAAGAAGATAATCAACTTCGTGTACAGATGCAACGGCGATATGGATCGCATCATCAGCCGCTTTCGTGGGAATGATCTGGCGGCTTACGAGTTCCTGCGCGATGGCTAGAATCTCTTCGGAAAGATCAAGGAGGGGAATCGAGTCAAGAACTGCTAGCCGCCTCTCAGCCATTGCCGAATCTCCCCTCGCACACTCATAATCACGGTCTGTGAGCAAACGAGATCGTAGGCCAAACGATGTTCGTCCCACCAGATTCTAGTGAGCTGTTGGCGCGCCGCTTCCACCAGTTGCGCCGATGGTCGGGCGTGGATCACGGGATTGATTTGATAGTTGCGGAAAGACATGGAAACAGGGCGGTTGGTAGAAGTTTGATGGTGCAGCTTTTTCCCATTAGATTTCCATCGCATAACGCAGTGCTGTGCGCACATCATCCATGGTCTTGCCGTAAAATGTTCCGATCGGCCCCTCTAGCTCGTGATACTGCACGGCTTGTAATCCCTGCACATTGGCATAGCTCTTCATCCGTAAAAATGGCCTTGAAGGCAACTCCACTTCGTATGGTGAATTTCTGTATGCTGAAGTTATCGGCACACAAAGACTCAGCGCCCTCGGCGGATTTGAATCCTCGCGCGACACCACCAGCATCATTCGCACTTTACCTCCGCTACCAAGATCGACACGATAGACTTCTCCAGGCTTAGTCGTCATAGCATGCATCGAGAGCTACTTGTCTTGCCGTGGCTGAGCGTAAAATATCCGAATCAGATGGAATCTCTACAGCGAACGGCAAGCCACGCCGCATCTTAACTTGGGTAAGGAATATTCGAATGGCCTCGGTGGTCGAAATACCTAGACTCGCAAATACGGTTTCCGCTTCCTCCTTGAGGCGTGGCTCTACCCTTGCTCGGACAATTGCATCTTTCATGGATTTAGGGTAGCCCACATAGGCTACGTGGCAACTGTTTTTTATAGTATGTTCAAGAGTAAGCACTACTACCAGCGGGGGCGGGCGTGGATCATGGGGTTGAGGTTGAAGTTACGGGAAGTCATGGAAACAGAAAGGCTCCTCGTGGTGGGATGAAGCGGCTTGTTCGCATGTCTTCATTATAAGGTGACTGGATGCTAATACTACTCGACATCAGAGCTTACGTCTGCGGCAAAGTAAAAGGGAACTAGCACCAAACACCAACAATATGGATGAAGGCTCGGGGATAATTACAAGACTCGCAAGATTTGGTTCAGCCACAATATTCCAAGAACCATTAAAATCAAGCTGGGACGAAATGACGATCCCGTTGTTGTGGGCGGCTGAGAGGTTCAAGTCAGATATGGCGGTGGGAAGGGCTAGGGAATCGCTCAGATTCAAAGGTGCAATAGTATCGCTCAATGCAAACGCAAGGTAGGAATCACCGCCCATGTCTCCTGGAAACGAAGAGAAAGAACCGCCGTAGCTTTTACTAACTTCCACTTCAAACCGATCATTAAAACCACCAACTCCTCCATTCATCGTAACTGCGTATCCATCGCTCGCCACACCCTCCCAAGTGTATCCCCCGCTGATCACGGAAATAAAAAGATTCAGTCCAGTCCCGTATTCGGCAACGTTCGGGTCACCTGCAAATCCACTACGATTACCATTAGCGAGAGCTAGGGAATCGTAGCTAAATGATAGCGTTACGGTAGTTCCGACCAAAATTCCGGAAGGCACAATCCCCGAACCATTCTGGTATGTGGATATTACCGATGCAGTTAAACTTCCAAAGATCGTGGCACTATGAGCCGAACTGGTAAGTGCTAGCGCAAAGGATATGGGGATAATTGCGGATGTCTTCATGTTATTTTGGAGCGAACAGTATTTATTCGTATCCCCTTGAGGTGTTATATCAGGATGGGATGACGGGGAGTGTTTTGGTGGGGTTTTCTTGGAATCACAAGCATTTTTGTCTTTATATCAACAGCTTGGGGATGAGGCGGGACGAGGTGGGCTGGGCGGGGTGATATACGGACTTTCCGACGCTGGGGAACATGCCGCTGATGCCGTGGCGTGACTTGCTGAGAGAAAGGTTCAGCCCGCGGCTAGGCGGGGGGGATGAGGGTGAGTTGGCGCACGCCGCCTTCGCGGCTGCCGCTGGTGTTTTTTACCTGCGTGCGGGCTTTGATGGTCTGACCAATGGCGAAGGGGCCGATGGCGTTGCCGCTGGCATCGTAGGGGACGGACTGCCAATCGGTATCGATGCCTACGCGCTGGTATTGCAGCACGGCGGTTTCGTCGGCGTCGAGGGTGTAGGGGGCGTAGGCGGCGAGCAGTTGCAGGCCATCAGTGCCGCCTTGGGAAAAGGTGTTGATGCGCAGGGCGTCGGGCAGGTTACTGATGGTAG
>CAMAYN010000127.1 GCA_945862285.1 Akkermansia muciniphila
GTGCCGTTAAATGTTCCTGAGCCGTTCGCGTTACCTACAGTAAGAGTGCTGGACGTTGTTGCGTGGTTGTTGCGGACAATGCGGCTTCCAGTTTGTAGGGTTGCTGAGTTAGAAGTGAGTGCATTGATGGTCTGATTAAAGCCGTTCAGACTAACCGTTCCAGTATCGGTAGCATTAAAAAGACCGACGATCAAGTTGGCTGAAGGGTTCAGTGCATTGTTTGTTCCTAGAACAATCGTACCACCCTGCGCGACAGAACTATTGCCGATGCCAGACCCACTAGAGGCATTCAAGGTAAGCACAGCACCACTGCCGATCGATGTCAAAGCCCCACCATTTATGGTAATGGGATTACTGACGGTGTTTGTACTAACAAATCCAATTCCGTGGGCGGTAGTTGATTGAGAAATCGTACCTGTCCAGTTGATCGTTCCGCCGCCTAAGCGGATCGTGCCGGTACCAGCCAAAGTAATAATGCCACTAAAGGTACTGGTTCCAGCGGATTGAATGGCACCGTTAAAACCGCCCCCAGTATTTTCCACTCCCGTAATCGTGATATTTTCTGCTGAAGTGATGCCGTTATTAATTCGCAAGCGCTGCCCGCCATTATAGGCGATAGTGGTGTGGCTGCCAGAAGCGGTGCTACCCAGCGCATTGTTGTTGGCAATAGTGAGAAAGCCGTTGCTAACCGCAGTGATTCCGGTGAAGGCGTTGTTACCAGATAGAGTCAAGCTGCCAGCTCCGAGTTTCGTAAGTCCATCACTACCGGCAACCACGCTGCTAATGGTCAGAGTTTGGTTTGTGACATTGATCTGCGGAGATCCACTTGTCACATCAAGTGTAAGGGTATTCGCACTGAGCGTGAGATTATTACTGGCTGTAGCTTCATCAGTGAAGGTGATGTTGCCTATTGTGCGATTCTGCACCGGATTGGTATTTCCAAGTGGCTTGTTGATGTCGGCTGTGAGGTTTACACCCGTAAAAAATGCAGTCGAGTCGGTGCCATCTGCTGTGATACCGCCAACCCAGCTAGCTGGATCACTCCACCAGTTCGCGTTGCCAAGCCAAGTACCGCTAGCGCCATAAGAGGATGAAATTGCGACAAAGGAAATGCTTGCAGCAATGAGGAGATTACGGTGTAGCTCGTATTTGGATTTCATAAATTATATTGTAAACGTTTATGAATTTTAAATCATTTTGGGGTAATCAAATCAACAAATAAATATTTTTACTGTTAGGACAGATTTCTGTATCGGTGGAAATTATTCTAATCGGTTAAACCAATACCTAGATTATTCATGAATACGCGAGAGGGAAAAATCAAGTAAACATGAAACGGAATACTAATTACTTCAGTTAAGTGGTATAATGCTCAGACTCTTTATACAAAGATGAGCCCGGGGGGGAATCGGGCTTATTCAATTTTAGGTTATTATTTTTCTAAAAAATGCCTATGAATTCTTGCGGCGGCGCTTGAATACTCCAAGACCAACTAAGGCACCAATGAGCAAGTTCGATGCTTCGGGGACAGCAGTGAACTGTAGAGTGTTGCCGGTGATGGAAAATCCGCCAGAGAATACTCCAGTGCCTAAGTTGGTAGCGGAGAAGTTTCCTAAGTCGCCTGCGGTAAATGGTGTTCCCGAGTTCGTTGTCCAAGTCGCGAGGGTAAATACTCCTTCTTTGCTGCTGTTCATGAAGTCGAAAGCCCATGAACCAGACGAGCCAGTTCCTTTATTGAAGTTGCCAGTGATCGCAAGTTTGTCAGAAGCATTGCTGTCACCCAGGTTAAACTGCCAAGCCGTACCTGTACCCCGGTTCCATGTGACTGAACCAGTATTCAGTGTGCCAATTCCTGTATCGCCGGGAGCTATATTGCCACTCACAGCCACGGTGCTACCCACTGTTCCTGTGCCTGCTAAAGTACCACCAGAAGCTACGGTGAACGCACTGCCTGTGCCGCTATTGCCATTCACGCGGAACGTACCTGCATTGATGGTAGTTGGCCCCGTGTAGGTGTTGCCAGTAGAAGTTAACGTCATTGTGCCGACACCAGCTTTGATAATGCCAGACGTGCCGAAAATGTTAATGATAGGCGTGGTAACGTTGAGGTCTGAACCACTGCCAGCGACAGAATCAGCCACGGTGAACGTTCTATTACCATTCAAAGCAAGTGCATTGCCGCTGATCGTTGAAACTGTAGTTCCACCTACCACAATATCACCAGTAATTCGAAATCCTTGGTTTGTCCCTGCCGAATTCGCATAATTTAGCGTGCCACCATTAAGTTCCAATGCACCTATCGAGTGCAGACCAGCAGATGAAGTCCTTACAGTGCCGCCATTTGCAATAATTTTAAGCTTCGGTGCGGAACCACCGGTTCCCATTGAGTCTCGATTGGCAAAAGTGAGAAACGCGCCACTGCTTACTGTGAGGGTTCTTCCAACAATCTCAGTATTGCCTAGTGTTGTTGTAGCTGGTGTCGCAGCATTTGCTACGCCGTTAACACTCAACTCACCAGCGGAGACAAGGATATTTCCTGTAAAGGTGTTACTTGTATTTGTAAGCGAGAGGATTCCAGCACCTGTTTTCGTAAGTCCGTCATTCCCTGCGACCGTGCTTGATATTGTGAGCGTGCGTCCTGAGTTTGTGACATTGATTTGGGGGGATCCTGTGGATACATCCAGAGTAAGGATGTTATCAAGTAGCGCTAGGTTGTGAGTAGGTGTTGTGTCAGTGAACGTGATGTTGCCAATCGTGCGGTTACCACCCAGAGACTTATTGATATTACCAGTAATATTCACACCTGTGAAATTGGCAATTCCATCGACACCATCAGGAGTTTGACCACTAACCCAACTGGCTGGATCGCTCCACCAATTTGAGTTGCCGAGCCATGTGCCATCTGCTGCTTTCGAAGACGTGATCGCGAGCAGAGCACTGCTTACGACTATCAATGTATAATTTTTCTTTTTTATCATATTGTTTGTTTACTTTGATTTTTTGTTGAACGAGTTATTGAGAGTATTTAACACAAAAAATTGAAATGCGTTAACTCTGCGCCACAAAAAAACACTAATTTGCCCTTTTTGACAATGTATTTTATGAATAATAACTAATCCTGATATAACCTAGTTACAAATCATCGATATGTCAGCGAGAAAAACATTCGATTTTCAATAATTTTTGATTCTTTGGAAGGAGAAAGCATGAAGAAGGCGTAGCGAAGAAGGCGGATTTACCCGATTATGAATGCAATCCGTCGGTCTTTCGGACTTCGATTTCGCAACGATGAAATCGTAGCACTGCAGGCTGCGCTGGCATCAATGTGCTCTTTTGGATGTAAAGATAAAACATGACCACTTGCTGTCACTACCCTACGCCCGCGTGAGGAAGGAAAATACACTTGTATCGATCCACTTACGCAAATGTCGATTTTCTGTTTCCATCGTCGGGTCATTTTTCATACAGACTTCGGCGATTTGGCGCGCCTCGCGGAGTAAGGCCGTATCAGCGAGAAATTCTACAAACTTCACATCCCCCACCCCACTTTGCTCTATACCTAGCACATTGCCAGGACCGCGCAGTCGCAGGTCGGCCTCCGCGATCACGAAGCCGTCTGAGCTATCGACGAGAACTTGCAACTTCTCTAATGCATCGGCATCCTTCGCCTCGGTGAGTAAAACACAATACGATTTATGCTCGCCCCGCCCCACGCGGCCACGCAATTGATGCAACTGCGCTAAGCCAAATCGCTCGGCATGATGAATCAACATGATGGTAGCATTCGGGACATCGACCCCGACTTCGATCACCGTAGTCGATACTAACACCTGTGTTTGATTTTCACGAAATTGCGTCATCGCGCTTTCTTTCTCTTCCGCCGACATTTTTCCGTGCAAAAGACCCACACCATAGGGCTTGAGACGCTTGACCCACTTTGCATGCGCCACTGTGGCGGATTCGGCTTTGATCGATTCCGATTCCTCGACCAAGGGATAAACCAAGTAGGCTTGTCGACCAGCGGCGAGGTGTTCGAGTAAAAATGCCGTTATATCGCTGACCTTCGCAGTCGTGCGCAGTCCGGTGATCACTTTCCCTCGATTCGCAGGTCGCTCGTCTAAGATGGATACATCCAGATCGCCGTAAAGCGTCATGGTGAGCGTGCGCGGGATAGGCGTGGCAGTCATCACTAGGACATCGGGCTTCACGCCATGGGAAATGAGTTGTGCCCGTTGAGCGACACCGAATTTATGCTGTTCATCAATGACGACGAATCCCAAATCAGGAAAATCTTCCGCACGATGCAACAACGCATGTGTTCCGATCATGATCTGCGCCCCACCTTCCTGTGGTTCGTATGCCACATCATCGCGAGAGGCCGTGCGCAATTGCAAACGAACCCCAAGTGGCTCCAACCATCGCCGAAATGTTAAAAAATGCTGTTCGGCCAAAATTTGTGTCGGTGCCATCAATGCCGCCTGACAGCCCGACTCAATCGCCAATAACATCGCCGCCATCGCCACGAATGTTTTCCCACTGCCCACGTCCCCTTGCAGCAATCGATTCATCGGACGTGCCTGCCGCATATCTGCCGCAATTTCATGAATCGAACGTTTTTGCGCGATTGTGAGATCGAAGGGCAGCGACTCATAGAAACGTTTCAATAAGGAAGTTTTTTTTCCTAAAATACGCCCGGCATGATCCATCTGCCGTGTGCGACGCCACACCACATTCAACTGAATCAGAAAAAATTCCTCTAACGCAAATCGCCGCAACGCCAAATGGGCACTTTCTATCGATTCCGGAAAATGCGCCTCTTTCATATCGGCAAAGCGTTCCCGCCCTGGAGCAACATCCACATGCCATATCGCACTTGCGGGATCAACACGAGTCAGCAGCAAATGAATCATTTCCCGCAATCGGCGTTGGGCAATGCCACTCACATTCCGATAGATCGGCACCAAGCGACTTACATGGATCGACTCTGAGCCTTCGTCTTTGATCACCTCAAACTCGGGATGATCCATCACCAATCGACCTTTTTGATCCTTGACCTTACCATAGACTACCAGCATTTGCCCCGCGGCGAGAACTTTACTGAGGAAGGGCATATTAAACCAGCGGCAGGTGATTTTACTTGAACCAAAAACGCCACCAGCACCATCGATGATGATGCATTCATAGCAAGATAATCCTCCTCCATAACGCATCGGGCGGGCATCTAGTACAAGCCCGCGCAGACATACAGCCTGCACCGTGGCGTGCATCGGGTAGGCAGAAAAATTCCGCCGGTCTTCGTGACGCTTCGGAAAATGCGTTAGTAAATCGGCATACGTCGCAAACCCCGCAGCAGTAAGCGCGGCAATTTCTTTCGGTGTGAAATACGAAGATTTTTCTATCGAATTTCCCGCACTCAACATCGGAGTAAGCGAAGACATCTGCGAAGTAACTTGCCGCAAGATCGGAATTCGGGCAAGGAGGAATCTTGGCGGTGGTGGGTCATTGCGACTCAGTTGATATGACGGACGGGGTTCTTACCTGTGATCCATTTTCAAGGCAAAGCAAGCGGTGTGCAAAAAGAGCGGGGGCTGCCTTTTTGCTCGGAAGTTTGACCTTTTTGCTCGGGAGTTTGGCCTTTTTGCTCGGGAGTTATACTGCGTTTCATCACATTTTGTGAGAGGAAAATCTACATCTTTTCTGTGACAATCCATTTCCCCATCGCTATTCAATCCCATCGCGGGTTGCGTCCGTTGATGCGGTTGGATCTTCCCCATTACGAGAGATATTCGGCAACACACGTCCCGTACGACTTCTGCAAGGCAAGCTGTTGCGCGTAGTCCGATGAGCAGATGCAGATGATCCGCAACGCCACCAATGGCATCTGGCACACCTTCGTCATTACGCACCACTCCGCCGAGGTAGGCATGCAGTCGCTCACGCCATGCGGTATTGATACTGGCAACTCGGTTCTTGGTGCTGAACACGACGTGGTAATGGAGCGATAGGTGTGTCGATGGCATGGCGATTCTAATCCCGCGCCCCTACCGGAGCGCAACTCTTGTTTCTGTTTCCGTTTCCGGTGGCTGACACCACCGGCTAATGTCCGTTAGCCCTCCGGGCCGAGGCTGCATTTGAAACCCTACGGCTATTGTCCGGCATGGCTACGCGATGAAAATGTTTCCCTTGGGGATCAATCCAAGGCCACCGATTGATTTCTATTGGGGTGATATGTTACCATGCGCGGATTGTATCTGGAGACCACCCAAGGGACTAAGATGTCTGCTCCCTTCCATGATCATCAGGAAAAGAGCACACACTATTTCTGGGGAAATTGCATGCGACAGGTTCCCGAAGAAGTAGTGAGCTATGTGATTTGTCCGGATCATTTGATTTGATATGCAGATGCTTTAGGACGTCCCTGATAACTATCGTTCCACTTTATACCACTGTTAAGGTGTTCAGTTAATATTGAAGGCAACAAACCACGTCTAAAAGCGTCAATGAGTAGAACTCCATTTTGAAGATGCTTTTTCCAAATAAAACGGTCTGCAAAAATAATTGATTTTCTCAACCAAGTTACGAAATCTTCAGGCAAAATCAACTCTCTCGTGCTGACTAGTATTAGTTGATCTGCCATTGATGTAATTGCTGTATACAAAACCATATCATCTTTGATGGACTTGTATTCAAAGTCTGACGGCAGATATCGGACAGGAATAATTGACTCAGTAGCGCGAATCATTTTAACGAGTTCTAATTCGGTAACTATTTGGTCACGTGTCAGTAGCTTATGCCAATAAACGGCACTAAAAGCTTCAATTATATGGAGTGGATCAGCACCTTTGAAATGATCAATGTGATATTTACCCGCATCGTCGATCTTCACAATTGTTGGAACGTTAGGATTCGAATAATCGAGTATCCCTCCCGAAAGTGTAGGTGCCATGCCCATATATATTGTGTGCGTGTTCACGGAAAATTGTATATTGGTTTCTTTGTAAAAAGTGCTACGACTATACATATGCTAGTTAAATCAAATATGAGTTAAGAGCAAAAGTAAGTTGTTGAAAGAAAAACTTAGCAATAGCAAACCTCCCAGCATCAAAAGCCCGGTGCATCCTATAAAAATCAGAGAATGTAAGGTTGGAGTTTCAGACCTTGAAGTTGGGATGCTTAAGTCACCCTTTTTCATTCTCTCGATGGTAAACAAAAGTATACTTATGACATTTGTAATGTTCTCCTCGGAGCCTCATCCCCTTACTCCACAGGCGTTGGGGATTCGGGCGCAGGCTCTTCGTTAAGTGATCCGTCTTCGTTGATGTAAACTACACCCCAGGCGCGGGCGATGCGGCGGCGACCGGGGGCGTCGAGGTCATGGCGTTCTTCGAGATTAAATTCGATGTGGTTGATGAGGCTGACGGCTAATCGCTGTGCCTCGGAGTAGAGGGCGGCGAGTTCGTTTTGCTCGGTATCGGTGGCGAGTTTGGCGGTCTCGGCGGCGGCGCGTTTTTGTTTGGCATCACTGAGGACGGCTGCTACCTCGGCGGCGTAGGGGAGTTCCATGGGCTTGTAGGCGGCGGCCTCGGCGGTTTGGCGGTCGGCTTCGCCTTTGACGATGGCCTCGGCGGCGGCGATGACGGCATCAAGGGTCGAGAGATCGGGAATGGTGGTGGCGTTGACATCGCGACCGTAGTAGGCGCGGCCTGCGGCGGTGAAGTAGGTGCGCTCTACGGCAAGGTCATAGACTTGGTGAAAGTGGCTGACGAGCAGGGTAAGGCGGGCGAGAACTTGGCCTTGGGCGGAGGTAAGAGGGACTTGGGCGGCGATGGCTTTGTCCACATCGCTAGATTCTTTGAGGAAGCGATTGAGCAGGGCGGTGGGTTGGGTGTCATCGAGCTGCTGCCAGTGGGCGGCGGTGATGAGGCGGTTGGAGGGGAAGCGTTTCCATGCTTCGCGGGCGGCGGTGAGCGTGCGAATGACGGCGGCGTTGGTGTTGGGTAGGCGACGTGCTGGCATATTCTATGGTGGTTGTTGAGGGACGGGCATTACTACTAGGGAAAAAAGTGCGGTGGGTAAAGGAGAATTTGGCAGAAATTCTTGGGAATGAAGCGAAGGAATCAAAACCACGGATGAAGATGATATTGATGGGATTTGGGAATGTTATTAGGATCGAACTTATCACAATGCAGTCGAATCCATGCAAATCCTCTTCATCATCCCTCGTGAAAAAATAGCGCTATGCCTATTGAGCTTTGGATGATTCGCCCTAGCATGATCGTCGTGAGACGCAGGACGCTACTTTCCATTTGGCGAGCTACCCGAACTGTGATAGTTCTTTTTTTGTGTTTGACAATTCCCTACAAAAGCCAAGGCAAGAGTGGACTGCGGTGCGCTGCTCTGACCTTGATGACATGCGCACGCAAAATATTCTTTTCTGGCAAGCGCAAGGTGGCTCTGCGATCCGCCATGCTGCATGGGAAATTGTAAAAGATTATTGGCAAGCGCATCACTTGAATCCTAATGAACTCGGATTTTGTCGATCTGTTACGTCTCTTCGCCGTTCATAATGTGCGCTATCTGATCGTAGGTGGCTACGCTGCGATGCGCTAATCACAGCCGAGGTTCACGAAAGACTTGCACATTTGGCTTGAACCAAGCACAGAAAACGCCAAAGCGGTCTTAGCCGCATTCCGCGAGTTCGGCATGCCACTGATCGACGTGACAGCGGATGATTTTTCACAGGAAGGCTTGCAATACATGGTGGGGCGTACGCCTGTTTTGTTTGATTTTCTCACTTCTTTGCCACAGATGAATTTCGCCCATTGCTGGGATCATCGCATGACAGAACTAGAGGATGGATTTCCTGTTCATTTCTGCGGAAACTTGCGTTGGGCTACCAACCCGTAGGCGCTAGGGAAGGTTTTTTTCTCTCGTAATCGATTCGTTGTATCATCGCATTGTTCACTTTGTCAGCCTGCTCAGAGCTCAATGAAAAGTGACGCAACAAGGGACGCATCGTATCCGGATGAACCAAAGCGGCAATATTGAGTACTGCACCTTTTGCGCCGTGATTCAAATACTCAGGCGATCTCACCATTTCTTCAAGAAGCTGTGCTTGTCGGTCCAGCGAATCGATGCTTTGCAATAGCGTAATCGTCTCAACGGGCCGATGCTTTGCTAGTTCCGGAATCACCAATTCCTGAAACTCGCTCCTCTGCCAAAGCTCGCGATTTTTAGCAACCCATGCCAAAGCAGCATCTGGTTCATTTTCCAATACGATTCCAGCCCATACAGCTACAAAAAACCCGAGACGATTTGCTCGCCAATAAGGATCAGATTTTGCAGCACCTTCACCCGGCAAAACGCCTAACCACCATTGCGTCGCTGCATTCGCGTCTTGCATGGCCCACTTTGCAGCGAAATAAGCGGATAAAGAATCTCGCCCATTCCATTCTTGCCCACCAATGACGACGAAGCGGCTCGATAAATGCCTGCCTTGCTTTAAGGCCGCCTCCAATCGTGCCGATTCTTTTTCAAAATCAGCGTCCCTTGAAAGTCCCCAATAATAGCCACTTGCGCCTCTTAGGAAATACTCCCCTTCCGCGCTTATGAGATTTTCGTAGGCTTGATCCGCATCGATGTTGACCCACGCACGAAATACCTCGAAAGGAACGTCATCATAGATAGAATCTTGCGCTAATTCTTCTTCCTTGAGTTGATTTAAATACAACCATGTTTCCCGTGGCTGTATTTTTGCCCAACCTTGTAAGATGCGCGACAGAAGCGTCGATCTCACACCATCAGATTTCCCAGTAAGACTGCGAACTCGCGCCAATGCACCGCGATGATCCAACGCCCCGTATCGCTGATAAAAATCCTGGATCAATGAATGCGAAATTCCCTTATTTTCACATTGATCAATCAGCGCAACGCAGTCAGCCAGATTCAACTCAGCAATCCACTTACTGGTAAGTCGTTGATATCGTTCATAAGCTGCTAAGTCTTGATAAGGCGGCTTTGGGCGTAGCCCCGATAAAACAGATTCCAGCATCACTCTAGCACTGCCAGAAGACGCATAAGAA
>CAMAYN010000128.1 GCA_945862285.1 Akkermansia muciniphila
ATTGACGATTTTTTCGTAGTCGGTGATAGATTTTGTGAGTTCCGCTATGCGTTGCGGTGTGATGCCACGAGCTGTGGCTCCGGGCGTGGTGACGGCGTGGTCGGCGAGATCGCGGATGGCTGAGGTGGTGGTGATGAGTTCTTGATCGCGCAGGAGCACGATTGCCGATTTGGTGTAGTCCGTTTTTCCAGCGCGGGTGAGATCGCCGATTTTTTTTGAAGTAGTTGTAACAGGCGCGGGCGAGGAGGTAAGCGTTGTTTTCGAGGGCGGTTTCGTGGGATTCTTTCATGTCGGCAACGCCTCCTGATGCTTGTTCCCAGAGCGCGGCGGTTCTGAGGATTCGGTGTGTCACGTGGTAAGGCGGGACATGTCGGCGGTAAAATCTACCGGGTCTTTGCCGATCCAAACGGGTTGATGTTCTGGTTCATTGGATACTTTGATGCAAGTGCCAATCATCGTGATATAATTTTGTGTTTTATTGTTCATAGCGATAAAAATATGGCGACGAATTCACGAAGTGATAACTAGAATTTTCGACGTAGTTTCTCATCGGTCAGGAGGATGCGGCTACCTGCTGAGTGGGATCTAGCGGCGTTATTTCGCGTTTAACCAAGTGACGAGCGCATTTAACGAAGTGACGAGGGCATTTAACAAAATGACGAGGGCATTTAACAAAATGACGAGTGCATTTAACGAAGTGATGAGTGCATTTAACAAAATGACGAGTGGATTTAACGAAGTTACGAGGGCATTTAACGAAGTGAAAAGTGCGTTTAACGAAGTGACGAGCGTTTTTAACGAAGTGATGAGTGGATTTAACGAAGTGATGAGTGGATTTAACGAAATGAGGAGTGAGTTTAAGGAAAGTTGAAGGTATTAAGCGAAATGAAGACACTATTTAACGAAAATGACGAGGGCATTTTTCTGTAATTACAGACCCAGCCCCGCATCAATAAAACAGCGTAGTCATAAACGTCGTAAGTCACTTACCTATGACGCAAATCGAATCGGTACTATCAAAAACGTTGTTGCAGTCATTACCAGATACCAAATTGGGAGAGTCAGAATACCCAGAATGATAGCCCAGAGATAATTAGAATTTAGGCGAAGAATAAAGGATCGAAACCACAAAAGGAATCCATGGATGAAGCAAATCGGCGCTATTACATTTATGATGGCCAATGTAAAATCAGTGCTACCCATTAAGCGAGATTCACCAAAAGTAATCACTTGCCATCCAATTGCTAGGATCGGCCATAGACCAAGCGCGAGTAAAATGCAGCGTCCATGAGAACTTGGCCAAATCCAGGATACGATGCTCCTTTTCATCATGGCATGGGCACTCCCGCACGGATCTGCCTGATTAAGAAAAATCGTGACTATTCCGCTACCTCACCGGCGAGAACATCGTCGAGAGTTTGCCGACGACGTATGACTTTTGCTGATGAGCCATCGACGAGGATTTCGGCGGGAAGTGGGCGCGTGTTGTAATTGCTCGCCATCGCGAAGCCATAGGCTCCGGCAGAGAGCAAAGCGATAACATCCCCTGCTTGAAAGTCGGGCATTTCACGATCTTGGCAGAAAAAGTCGCCACTTTCGCAAATGGGGCCGACGATATCTGCTTTGACAAGTTCACCTTGCTGCTCTTTAAGCGGAGCAATTTCATGATGCCCTTCGTAGAGAGCTGGACGAATTAAATCGTTCATCCCAGCATCAACGATTTTAAATGTTTTGGCACTGCCTTTCTTTTCATAGAGGCAAGAGGTAATCAATACACCTGCATTGCCGACGATGTAACGACCAGGCTCTAACAATATTTTTAGCCCTACATCTTTCAACAATGGGACAATGGCACTGCCGTAATCTTCGATGGTGAGTGGCTTGGTATCTGCCGACTGCTGTTGCCACCAAGAGGGATTTCCAGAGGCTAGAGAATCGTGATAAACGATGCCGATGCCGCCGCCGATGGACCAGAATTCGATGCCGTGCTGCTCCTTCAAACGTAGGGCGAGTGGTTTGACTTTCTCTACTGCTTCGACAAATGGTTTAACGGAAGTAAGTTGCGAGCCGATGTGCATTTGCAGTCCACGCAAGGAAATGTTTTTCAACTCGACTGCGGCACGGGCGTAGAGGTCTTCTATGCTATCGAAGTCGATACCGAACTTGTTTTCCGACTTGCCAGTAGAAATATATTTGTGGGTTTTTGCATCGACGTTGGGGTTGACGCGCACGGCGGCGGGAGCAACGACTCCAAGTTCGGCGGCAACAGCATTGAGGTATCGGAGTTCAGCTTCTGACTCTACATTAAAGCAGTAAATTCCTTGTTGGAGCGCGTAGATCATTTCGTCGCGCGTTTTCCCAACCCCAGCAAAGGTGCAATGTGCGGGATTGCCTCCTGCTTTAATGACGCGGTAAAGTTCTCCTGCCGAGACGATGTCAAATCCTGCACCTGCATTCGCAAGCAAACGTAATACGGCAATATTAGAATTTGCTTTGACGGCGTAGGCGACTTCGTGATCGATGCCGGCAAGCGCGGCGTCGAGGCGTGTGAAGTGGTCAAGGATGGTATTGGCAGAATAGACGTAAAGCGGAGTTCCATGTTGCTCGGCAAGTGTGGTGAGAGCGACATTTTCGCAATGAAGAAGTCCGTTTTGGTAAGAAAAAGCGTGCATGGCAGGGCAAGGTAATGAGATTAGGTGTAGCTGCCAAGAGGCAACTTTAGGTTCTAAGGAGAAATTTCTGGAACTATGATTCTTTCGTAAGCGCGGCTTGGTTCGGAGATGGATATGAGGCCTGAGCAGTAAGGCTGATCCCTCCACGTGCAGAAAAGTCACCGCGCACAATACATTCTTGGGGGCTACAGGCAGCAACAAGATCTGACAGGATACGATTTACGATTTCCTCATTAAATGAAGCCGTATTGCGAAATGAGGTGAGATAAAATTTGAGCGATTTCGTTTCGATGCAAGTTGCAGCAGGTGTGTAGCGAATTTGAATTCTCGCGGTATCTGGCTGTCCAGTGACGGGGCAAAGTGAGGAAAATTCCGGAAAATCCAAATGCACCCAGTAGTGTGATTGAGGGCTTTTGTTAGGAAATATTTCTAACTTCGCCTCTTGGGGAGACGATGGCCATTTTGTCTGCGAATTACCGAGTAACGTGAGTGAATCATTCATCGTGGGGAAAAAATACCACACAGACTCGCGGATCGCAAGCCGTGTGGAATGGTCTGTGAGCAACTAGGAAACTTGTTGTAAGTAGAAAGCTAGCCGAGTTGCAAAAATGAATTAGCCGATGACATCGGGCCACTGGGTGTGGAAAAATTGTCCCCGTGGTTTATCGGTGCGTTCGTAGGTGTGAGCACCAAAGAAGTCACGCTGCGCTTGCAGAAGGTTCGCAGGAAGAACGGCAGCGCGGTAGCTATCGTAGTAACCAAGGCTAGCACTGAAGGCTGGAACCGGAATGCCGTTCAGGGTGGCGATGGCTACTACTTCACGCCAGTTTTGCTGGAAGCTGTTCAGCAAGTTGGTGAAATAGGGAGCGAGCATGAGATTGCTCAGTGATGGATTGGCGCGGTAGCTATCGGTGATGTGATTGAGGAAGCGTGCGCGAATGATGCAACCACCGCGCCAGATGGCAGCAATTTTTCCGAGGTCGAGACCCCAGTTTTTCTCTTTGCCCATGCTGGAGATGAGGTCGAGACCTTGGGCGTAGGAAATGATTTTGGAGGCGAAGAGGGCATCGTGGACTTTCGTGACGAGGGCGGCTTTTTCTTCGCTAATGGCAACGGTAGGGCCTTGCAGTTGCTTGCTGGCAGCAACACGTTTTTCTTTCATGGAGGAAAGAATGCGAGCCTCAACGGCGGCATTGATGGTGGAGATTACCACGGTATTTTCCACGGCATTGAGGATGGTCCATTTGCCTGTGCCTTTTTGTCCTGCGGTATCAAGGATGAGATCAACGAGCGCGGCACCTGTCTCTGGGTCGTTTTGTTTGAAAATCTCAGCAGTGATCTGAATGAGGTAGCTTTCGAGGTCGCCGTGATTCCAGTCGGTAAAGATTTGACCGAGTTCTGCGGGCGTGAAGCCAGCGTGTTTGAAAATGTTATAGGCTTCGCAAATGAGCTGCATGTCACCGTATTCGATGCCGTTGTGAATCATCTTGACGTAGTGACCTGCACCACCAGGGCCGATGTGGGTGACGCATGGTTCGCCTTCGGCAATCGCGGCGATGGATTCAAAGATCGGCTTCATGATGTCCCAAGTAGAAGCAGGGCCGCCTGGCATGATCGCTGGGCCTTTGCGAGCACCTTCTTCACCGCCTGATACACCAGCGCCAATGAAGCGTAGGCCTTTTTCAGCAAGATAGGCATCACGGCGCTCTGTTGCTTTGTAGTAAGAATTTCCACCATCGATGATGATGTCCCCGGCGTCGAGGAGAGGGATGAGTTGTTCGATGACAGCATCAACGGCGTCACGATCGGTATCGCTGACGGCGGATGATTTTACCATAATTTGAATCTTACGCGGTGTGGCAAGAGACTGGACGAATCCTTCAAGAGTGTGAGATCCAACGAGTTTTTTCCCGGGATGGGCTGCAAGAAATTCATCTGTGGTGGATGAGGTGCGGTTAAAGACGCTCACTTGAAAGCCACGAGATTCGACGTTGAGAACGAGGTTTTGGCCCATGACGGCGAGTCCGATGAGTCCGAAGTCACTAAGTTGGTTGTTGCTCATGATAATGTATTTTTGATGTGTCGCGAGTGGCGTTACGTGAAATGATCGAGTTTGGCAACTATTGATTGCGGAGAAATTTTTCAAATAAAGGAATTGATCATGGTTCTTGTTTTGGGGCATGGGGCGGGTATGATCTGGCAAGAAACTGAGGTAGCATGGAGAAACGGCAACAAATACTGATCCGCGGCATGGGCGCTTTGTCGGCGATGGGGGAAACTGTGGAAGAGCATCGTCGTGCAATTGATGAGGGAAAGTGTGCTTTTCAACCGATTGGGGAGTTAATGGAATTTTCACGCAGTGATTTACCAGCTGCATGGATTGCGGATCGAGGGCTGTTACGTCATCGAAAATGGTCACCGACGACGATGGCTGCCTTGCATGTGGCTCGTCAAGCTGTGGCGAAAGCGGGTTGGGGCGCGGCGGAGTGTGAAGATGCGGTTTTGCTGTTTGGGACATCGCGGGGAGGCGCGGCGGGATGGCTGGAACCATGGCCGGAGCGACGAGGTTTCCCCTTGATGGCGGCCAGTAATGCGATGCACGGCGAGGGAGCCGCGGCGGTATCGATCGAGCTAGGAATCAGGGGTGCCTATCAAGTCATTTCCACGGGTTGCTCTGCTGGCGTAGATGCCTTGGGAATGTCGATGTTGCATTTGCAGGCAGGCTTAGCAAAGCGCGCACTCGTTGTAGCGGCGGATTTACCCTTGGTAGGCGCACTACTGCGGAGTTATGAAGCGACGGGGATTTTATCGAAGGACGGCACCAATGATCCGTACGGAGCAGGAACGACGGGCATTTTCCCCGCAGAGGCTGCGGCGGCGATGGCGATCGAATGCGGCGATTCCGGAGACGTGAAGGTTTGCGGATATTTGGCAAATTCTGATGCAGCGGATCCATTGGGCTTGAGTTTCGCGTCTGGGCAATTGGTAGCATTAATGCAAAAAGCGCGGCAGATGTATGGCGAACCAGTCGCGATTTGCCCGCACGCAACTGGCACATTTTCTCATGCTGTCGCCGAATCAAGCTGCTTAAAGTCTGTTTTTCCCGAAGGAACGCCGAGTTTGCATTTACTAAAGCCCTATTTAGGGCACGGTATTGGTGCGGGGTCTTTGCTGGAAACAGTGATCTTGGCTGAATATTTGAAGAACAAACAATTGCCTCCGAATCGGCGCAACATCAGTCAGATTGCAGGATTCCCCATGCCTGTGGATCGCATCGAATGCCATGGATCAATCTGGAAAATCGCAGCAAGTTTGGGCGGGCATAATTCTCTGGTCGTCTTGGAATACTAAACTCCAGAAAAAGAGCATCGCATGTATGATCAAATGAAACGAATTTGATCAATTCGCGCGCATGCGAAAAATGATGAAAAATAGTCCTGTCTCTACCGTATGATGAAAAATGCACTTACCTTTAACTGTTAAATTCAGCTCGTTTTTCCTTATTTCCCATGCACTAGCCGTTCCTGATCTTTTTGAGATTCATACCTACGCCAGCTACCCAGAAGTCAACTATCCAACAGCTGTATCAGCTGCGGCTAACGGCGATGTGTATGTCAGTAGTGATCCCAATGGCTCACTTGGTCATGATAAAAAATATGGTAAAGTCATTCGTTGCCGCGATACGGATGGTGATGGCAAGGCGGACGCATTCTCTGATTTCGTCCCCTTGCTAAATTCCCCACGCGGCGGACATTTCTTGCGCGATACACTCTATATCATTCATCCACCCTACCTTTCGGCGTTTACCGATAAAGACGGCGATGGCGTAGCAGAGAAACATCAAGTGCTCGTCACGGGCTTTGGCTGGGGCATTGAACATCCACGCGGTGCGGATCACACAACGAATGCAGTTCGTATGGGGATCGATGGCTGGCTTTACGTCGCTGTAGGTGACTTTGGCATGCCGAAAGCAAAAACTGCAAGCGGAGTGGAATACACCCTTCAAGGCGGTGGTGTCGTGCGTGTGCGTCCTGATGGTTCAGAAATGGAACCGTATTCGCTTTTTTGCCGAAATATCTGCGACGTTGCGATTTCGCCATTGCTCGACATGTTTGCTCGCGACAACACCAACGATGGCAAAGGTTGGAATACTCGCCTTCACCACTTTGTGCAGTTTGCCAACCACGGCTATCCGCATTTTTACCACAACTTCCAAGATGAAATGGTCGCACCACTCGCCGATTACGGCGGCGGCTCCGGCACAGGTGGATTCTGGCTTGCTGAGCCGAATTTCCCAGAAAGTCTCAACAACACCCTCTTCACTTGCGATTGGACTACCGGGAAATGCTACAATCACAAACTGAAAAATTTTGAAGCGTCATTCGTAGCGCAGCAAGACGTATTCCATGATACACCACGCGCGATCGACTTAGATGTCGATGGCTCGCAACGTCTGTATCTTGCCGATTGGCGCGATGGAAGTTTCAGCTACAAAGGCGATGGCAAACCAGTGGGACTCGTACAACAAATCACCATGAAAGGCCACAAGCCCCAGCCTTTCCCTGATCTTATGAAACTCAGCGATGCCAACTTGGCGAAAGGCCTCACCTCACCCTCCGCCGTCGCTCGCCTAGAAACACAACGCGCCATGATCGAACGCGGTGCCAAGCCTGAATTTCAGAGCTTGCTCGCTCAATACATGAAGGACGACAAACTCATGCTAGAATCGAGAGTTGCCGCCATTTTTACCTACAAACAAATCTTCGGTAGCAAGGCCAACCCTACACTTGTTTCGCTAACACAAAATGAAAAGGTGCGCGAATTTGCCCTGCGCGCTCTCGCTGATCGCAAGCAAGAACTCGCCAATGTTCCCTCAGAGCCATTTCTTAAAGCACTCAAAGACCCGAATCCTCGGGTGCGCTTACAAGCACTCATCGGTCTTGGTCGCCTAGGCAAAAGAGAAAATGCTCCTGCAATATTGACTACTGCTGCCAGCTTCGATAATGATCAAACAAAATTAAAAAAAGGCGCGGAATTCCAGCAAAATCAACGCTATACCCTGCCACACATCGCCACCCAAGTCGTCATCGCACTTCAGGCGGACAAAGAATGCCTCACCGCACTAAAAAATCCTTCCACTCGACCCACTGCGCAACTCGCCCTCTATCAAATGCACACACCTGCAGCCGTTGATGGACTCATCGCTATAGCCGCTGAGACAAAGGACAAAACCCTGCTCGCCACGGCAATCGCTACGCTATCACGTCTGATGTACAAAGAAAAACCATGGGATCTCACATCATGGTGGCACACCCGCCCCGATGACCGCGGTCCATACTTTGAGCCGATTCTTTGGGCAGAGTCGGACAAGATTAAAGCCGCCATCGAGAAACACTTCGGCAAGTGCGCGGAAGCTGATCGGAACAAACTCGTTGAGACATTTTCCAAAAATCGCCTCCCGCTCGCGCAACTCAAACTCGCTGGCATTGACCCGATTACTCTCGCTCTCAGCAGTAAAGAAATCGATGCCCCCACAGCGGCACTTTTACTCAGCGGAGCCAAAGAAAAATCCCGCCCATGGGCTTTTCGCGAAAGCTGCTACAAAGCCCTTTTCCGCGACCCAAAAAACGCCACCAAACACCGCATTGATGTCCTCGCTTCTTGGCTAGAAGAAACACCGCCCCCCGCTGCTGCTGCTCAGCATGTAAGCGATTTCGTCAACGAAACAACGCGCGGAAATGAAATTTCCCTGCTCAATGAATTGGCAAAAAAATCCAATGACCAAGCATCCCGTATCGCCTGGACTTCCATGCTCACCGTGCTTCATTCACCGCTTGCTCGCAAGCAACACAAGGAGCAAGTTACTACCATCGTGAAAAAAAATCCGCAAGAAGTCGGATTTTTCCTCGCTCTCGCCGATAAAAAACTCCCCGGCTATGAAGCCCAAATTCAAGCAGGTCTCTCGTTCGACAATAAAAAAACCATCGATGCCGCCAAAGCCGCGCAAGATGCCATCGCTTCAGCTCAAGCTGCATCTTCCGGCAAACGCATCGCAGAAATCAGCGTACAAGAAGCCACCAAGCTCGCTATGCAGCAAAAAGGCGACGCCGCCCTCGGGGCCAAACTCTACGTTAGCCAAGGATGCATCGCCTGCCATAGCATCGATCCCGCAGCCGAACAAAAAGGACCGTACCTTGGTGCCGCCGGTGCGAAGTTCCGTCGCGATTACCTCATCGAGTCCATCCTAGAGCCAGGCAAAGTCGTAGCCCAAGGATTCCAAACCGCGGTATTCCAAATGAACGATGGAACATCGAAGATGGGATTCGTCACCGATGAAAAAGACGGCTACGTCACCCTGCGCGACATTACAGGCGCGATATCGCAAATCAAACGCGGCAATGTCAAAGAAGAGCAACATCCCGCCATGAGCATGATGCCCGCAGGCCTCGCGGCGGGCCTCACCACAAAAGAATTTGCCGACCTCATCGAATACCTCGTCTCGCTGAAGCAACAAGGTGGTTGAAGCTGGGGCTTCTCGCCCCATAGGCTCGAGCTGGGCGACAGATTCTATGCCGTTTTACTGAAACAATCGGCACGAAAGCAGCGTATTTTTTTTCTTCAAATGAAAAAAAACCAACCATTTCGTGCCATTCTGACCACTGTCATTGTATCGACCAGCCTTTTTGCCACCGCCAGTGCTGCACGACAGCCAGCCATCGCGAAAGTCGATCTCACAAAAGGTGAAAAAAATCCAGCCGAAGCACCACATGATTGGACTCTCGGAGCTACCGGCGTGCGCGGTTGGATGCACTGCGAGAAATTTACCACGACCGATGCTCGGCAAATTGCCATTACTGCCGTAGAAGCAGGCTCTCCCTCTGCGGGCATTCTTGCCGTGGGCGATGTGATACTCGGGGTAGGTGGCAAAGCATTCTCCGCCGACCCACGGCGCGAGCTTGGCATGGCACTCACCGCGGCAGAAGCAACGGATGGAAAACTTTCGCTCTTGCGCTGGCGAGCTGGACAACAGAGCAATGCCATCATCACGCTACCCGTTTTAGGCTCCTACAGCGCCACCGCACCTTATGCATGCAGCAAATCAGCAAAAATCCTCCAACTCGGTTGCACGGCATTAGCCAAGCGCATGCAGCAAGCCAATTATGAGAAAATCAACCCCATTCCACGTGCCCTCAATGCTCTAGCTCTGCTGGCAAGCGGCGATGATCAATACTTGCCACTCGTACGCCGCGAAGCGCAGTGGGCCGCGAATTTCCAAACCGACGCGATGGCGACATGGTACTACGGTTACACGATCATGCTCGTAGCAGAATACCAAATGGCAACGGGCGATAAACGCTACCAAGATGG
>CAMAYN010000129.1 GCA_945862285.1 Akkermansia muciniphila
GCAAAGGCGTTGCGCTGGCCAGGTGTGCTACTGCCATGAGGGGAATTTTCCTGAAATGTGGTAGCCGTCCAGCCATTGCGGAAGCCGACACCGAATAATTCGACGGGGCGTCCGGGGTCGATATCGACTTGGGTGGGCGAGCTACCGAAAGATTGCCATGGATCGGCTGTGTCGTCGTAACGGAAGCCGCGATGGGAGTAAATCGTAGCGCGGAGGATGAGACGTTGGACATAATAATTTCCTTCGCCAAGCTGCGTGGGCACACCTGCGGCGGCGAGGGGGAAGCGCATGATGACTTGGCCAAAGCGGTCGGAAACGCCGCTGTTTGCCGCAGGCAAGGCACTGAAGACTGAGCCTGCGGGGCGACTGCCAGGGGTGCTATTAAAGGAATACATCCAACGATCAGCGGAGGGTTCGTTGATATGAACGATTTCATTGCTGAATGCCCTTGATGAAATGCCTAACAAAAATACGAGAAGTGGTTTCATTTTTTCCTACGGAGTATGATGGTCGAGAGAGCGAATGCGCTTAGCAACATCGTGCTTGGCTCGGGAATCACTTGGGTAAAGGCATCGCCCGCCGTGATGTTGATTTGATTTTGCGTGAGATGATTGTTGGTGGTGCTGCCCCAGCGAATTTCGTAGGATGTGATGTCTGATATCGATGATAAGTCCCATTGCCATGCGCGGTTGGTGGTGGGGACTGGGCCATCGGGACCGTTTGCAGTGTAGTTTCCTGGCATGCTGAGGAAAAAATCGGCTGCGAGTGCTTGGCTGCCGCCGTTGAAGTTCAGCGTTGGCAAAACACCGATAGCCGTTCCGGCATCGATTTGAAAAACGAGGGTGGCGAGATTGCTGATCGGGGTGCTGTCCGATAGCGAATAAATTCCCGCGACTCCTGCATCATAAACGGAAGAAGTAGCGAAATAGCCACCGCCAGAAATTTTCGAAAATACGGCACTGGATGTGGCACTGGCGTTGCCGGGGATGGGAGTTGGCCATGCGGCGGAAGCGTTGAAAAACGATGATGCGCCGCCAGCGCCGGTGTAAGGTGGGGCATTTTTAAGGTTGGTCCACTGGGCGGATTCGCTATTACCGGGTAAAGTAATTGTGACGGCGGCCTGCGTCAGTGAGGTGGCGATGAATGGTAGTAGAATGGATGATTTCATAGGATCGATTTTCTGTTCGTTTATGGTTTTCTGGAAATGAAGGTGAGAAGTTCTTGCGCTGCTTGTTGGGCTTGCTGGGGATTTTTTTCCCACTCGCGGAATTTCTTGCTGAGGAGTTTGCCGTTGCTGGCGGTTTCGTAGGTAAAGGTTTTTCCGGGTTTGTTCATTTCATTTAACCATGTGGTGCGGATCACGTCCCAAAATGGTTGTTTTTCCTGCCACCATTGGTTGGCAATGGCGGTGGCTTGATGTTCGACGCGGGTGTACTGATTGAGTCCATATTCTTGGCAAAGATTGCGATTGGGTTCGCCCTCGCGTGAAACGACTTTGGTGTTGTCTTGCTGATGTATCCAGCCTGTGGGGGTGATGACGTGTTTGTTACGAACGAGCAGGTAGTCGTAGTCTTCGCGCTTGGAATACTCACGGCGTGGTAGAGGGCGGCGCGTGGGTTCGCTGATCCATGTGGCGGTATTTTTTTCATGTGTCCATTTGCCGCGACCTTCGTAGCGCGGGGAGTCATCGACGCTGGTGACGAGTTGTGTCCATGTGCCTGTTACCTTCTCGGGGCTTTGCTGGATGATGGTCCATTTTTGGTTGTCTTCCGACCCATTGTATTCGAGTAAAATTGGGTCGTTCCATGTCCAGACTTGCGCCCAGTGTTTGATGACGGAATTTTCCTTTTCATCGCCGACGACGAGGAGATGTTGCAAGGTGATTCTGGTTGGTGTGTCTTCGACGATTTTTACGACTTCGATCGCTTCCTCGTGGTAGGGCTGTGTTTTGATTTTGTATTTCGGGTCTAAACTGTAGGACTCGTG
Organism: Akkermansia muciniphila; assembly: GCA_945862285.1. Lineage (GTDB taxonomy): Bacteria > Verrucomicrobiota > Verrucomicrobiia > Verrucomicrobiales > Akkermansiaceae > UBA956. The sequence continues at coordinate 1,987 of CAMAYN010000129.1, forward strand.
GAAATCAAAATCGACGCGATAGGTGCCCGCGAGGGAACGAATGGCTTCACGGTCTTGATGGGGTGCAAGTGTTTCTGCGCTGAGTGGGCTGATGAGGCAGGCGGTGGCGAATAGGTGCTTGATGTTCATGGCGGAGGAAGAATAGCCGTTCGCACGACGATTCGCTGTCGGTGGATTGCGTACGATTAGCGGTGCGTTGTACGGCGGGAAAGGGGCATATTTCGCCAAAATGAGAGATCAACCAGTTATTTGTTGCGATTGAATCTCATTAGCGTTAGCATTTCTAGCGTGAGCGAAATAGTTCAATGGTGGCATGAATCGCAGGGTCTGCGATTTGGCGTATTGCGGAGAGCGACTGCGAGTTCTCAGGAAGCGTGGCATTTGCCTGCGGAAAAAGGCGTGTGGCTCTGGTTAAATCGCGAAGGGACAGGACTGCTTTGGGGCAAGGAAGAACGTTATCCGATGCACCCGGGGATGTTCGCGGTGTGTGGTGGATTGAAGGAGGGAGCGTGGAAATTTTTACGGCAACCCGGTGTTTGTTTGGTGGAAGTGGTGATGCTGTCGGATGGATGGCTGCAAGCGCGATTGGGCTCTAAGCCGGAGGCCTTGCATCCTGAGTTTAGGAATTGGTTGCGTGGGGAAACCGATTTGGCCTTTTGTGGTTTGATGGGCGAGTGGGAGAAGAAGTTGATCGAATCGATCGAGGTAGCCAAGCAAGGCAGCGGAATTGATTTGATGATGGCGGAAGTGCGCTTGTTAGAGTGGGCGGCGTTGCGGATGTTTCAGAGTCGGAAGATTAGAATTGCAGGTTTTTGCCATCGGTTTAAGCATGCGAATCCGGTGGAACGAGCCTTACTATTTTTACAGACGAATCTGGATGCGGGACTGGATCTAACATCGCTGGCAAAAAAAGTAGGAATCGCTCCGCATTTGCTGTCGCGGCGGGTGAGTCAAGAGACGGGAAAGCCCCTGCAACTGCATTTACGGAAATTCCGGATTCATCGTGCCTGTGAAGAATTGTCGTCTGGGAAAAAATCAATTACGCAAGTGGCGCTGGATGTAGGGTATAATAGTCTATCGCATTTCGCGCAGGCGTTCCGTGCCGAGATTGGATGCAGTCCTAGCGAGTGGATGCGCGATAAGAGCCGTGATTACAATGATGGCACTTGACATGGAAACTTGATGCAGACTAGCGTGGCGGTGATGAATCATTGCGAGTGCATGGAATCTGGTGCAAGCCCAGAACTGTCGCGCAGCGGTTACTGAATGAATGGCTTAGTCGTTACCAATCTCTGATTTGTGAAATTTTTCGTAGAAATGAGGTGAAGGTGACTAAGTATTGGCAGCGCAATCTGCCTACTTCAGGAGTCCGAATACTTCGCTCGTAATGCTCGTCCTGCTCTAAGTCTCACCGGGAGATTTGGGGTGTAGCGTTCCACCGCGTAAGTGGGACAACGAGGAAAATTTTCTGTTCTTGAACGCTGTATCGTTCGAGCATGGATGGTTGTACTCAGCTCTCGGTGCAAATAAAATTCTTACAACCACATCATTATGAAACTGAAATCCACATGCGTGGCGGCTGCCGCGTATCTTGTGTGCGCCCTTGCTGTGTCACACGCTACTACCATTATTACTTACGAGGACATTGATCTAGGCTCGCAAGGGTATGTAAACAACGTGACTTATTCCTCTTCTGGCGTGACTCACACGAATTCGTTTAACGCGACATGGGGCTCATGGTCGGGGTTTGCAATCTCGAATAACACCAACACAACACTGTCTTCCTTCGTGCCGAATGAGTATATTTCTCATGCGGGCGGAGCGGCTAGCGGAGCGCAGTTTGCGGTCGGCTATGTGAGTTCGTCCACTAGCACAAGACTGGTGTTCGGCACGCCAACGGACATGACGGGCTATGGTGCGATGTTTACGAATACACGTGCGGCGGCAAACTCGATGTTAAACGGCGATGCTTTTGCGAAAAAATTTGGTGGCACCAGCGGCAATGATGCAGACTGGTTTTTGCTAACTGTCCATGGTTTGAATGGAGGTTCAGCCACGGGGTCAGCGCAATTGTATTTGGCGGATTTTCGCTTTACTGATAATCGCATGGATTTCATTTTGAATACGTGGACCCATCTTGATTTCACCCCCCTAGGCACAGTGGACGAAATTCAATTTTCCTTATCATCGAGTGATGTGGGGGATTTTGGCATGAATACGCCAGCGTACTTTGCGATGGATCAATTCGTGGTGCCTGAGTCATCGACATCGATGTTAGGAATGGCGGCGACCATATTTCTGTTAGGCAGAAGAGCGAGAAGGAAAATCTAACGAATCAATCCATTTGATTCCGAGGAATTACATCTCTCTGATTTTGCTATTTTCCTGTGCTGGTACAGTCCTGGCGCAGGAAAAGCAGATCGTGTTGCCGCCGCTGACCGTGACGGGTCTGCGCGGATCTGTGATGAATGACTATTTTACCGGGAATGCCACAACGATCGAAGAAGAAGCGATTCGTAAATCAGGTGTGCGGTCTTTAGTGGAATTATTAGAGTCGCGAGCGGCGGTGCGCGTTACCAGCGCTACGGGTGATCGAGCCCGCGGGGGGATTGGGCTACGAGGGTTTGGTGAAAATGCCAGTAGTCGCACATTGATTTTGTTAGATGGCAGACCGATGAATCGACCCGATATGGCTACGATAAATTTACAGGAAATTCCCCTTGCACGGGTGGCGCGAGTAGAAATTTTGCGTGGAAGTCAGACTGCGCGATTTGGCGATAATGCCGTGGGCGGTGTGATCAACATCGTCACGCAACAAGGACAGGAAAAACCATGGTCGCGTGTAGAGACATCTGTGGGTTCTAACGATTGGTGGATGGGAAGGTGGAATCACACATCGGCGCAATTTGGCACGCAGTTTACGCTTGATGGTGAAGTGAATCACGATGGTGGATGGAGGGACAATGCACAATCGGAATCGCGGAATGTTACTCTGGGGATTTCACGAAATATTTTAGATCATGTGCGAGTGCATTCAAATTTTTCCTACAGCGAACAAGAAGGGCGATTTCCTGGCCCTTTGTCCACGCAGCAATTCCGACAAAACCCTCGTCAGTCGATTTACAGTGGAAACTTTCCCGAGCAATACGGTAGTGAACAAGTAAGTTATCGGGCGGATTTCGGCGCAAATATTGATAGAACTAGTCTAGGAAATATCGAAATTCCACTTTCGTGGAATCGGCGTAATCTGAATTGGAACATGGGGCCTGGAGCGCATGCAGATACGTTTCTTGATAGCGTTGCGGTGTCGCCAGTAATGAGGCAAACCCGTGAGAACTGGAGTTCAGAACAAGGATTGGATTTGCGCTTTGATCGATTGGATGTGGATCTGTTTCGGGACTTTGCACGTCATATGCCGCGCAGTGAAGCGTCTTTAGAGAGATTGACTGTGGCTCCTTTTACTTCGTTGGATGTTGAGGTGGGAAATGAGTTGCACTGGCAGTCATCGGCACGCGCGGCGTGGACGGCGGTGGATGCGGGCTTGCGTGATATTCGTCGGCCCAATGATCCATTACTTAACTTTGATCGAACGCAAAGTGAATCAAACGCCGCCCTCCAGAGTGGCATTCGCTGGCAACCTGACCAGCAGAGAGCGTGCTGGTTGCGCTATGATATGCTGTATCGCTTGCCAAGTATGGATGAGATGGCGGCGTATCAAGGATTTCCTTTATCTCAGCCGTTTAACGACCAGCTCGAAGCTGAAAAGGGACACAACTGGGAATGTGGTGCGGAGTGGCTGAATGATTCGTTCCGCGTTAAAGCGAACGCGTACGCACAATTTCTCGATGGGGAAATTCTCTATGATTTTGTGAAAAACCTGAACGTGAATTTCGCCGATACCCGTCGTCTGGGCGGAGAGGTGGAAGTGAAGTGGGAGAGAAAATTTTTTACCGCTGAGATGATCTACCAAGCAGTTGATGCAAGATTTAGCGATGGAATTTTTTCTGGTAAGTCGGTGCCATTGGTGCCTCGCCATGGGTTGACGAGTTCGTTGGAGATCCGGCCTCATTCGTCTTGCACTGTGCGACTGGAGCATCTTTGGCAAAGCTCCACACATGAGGGGAATGATTTCGCAAATGTGCAAAGTGAATTGCCCGGCTATCAGATCATGAATGTGACATTTCGGCATCAGCCGACAAATGATGTTTCTTGGTACGTGCGCGTTACGAATTTGTGGGATGAAAATTATGCGACACTCAAATATTCCGGCGTCTGGTTTCCCGCATCTGGGCGACAATTTCAAATCGGTATGCAATATGAATTTTAAGATCATTTCGTTTTTGTTTTCTACTTCGGCATTAATGGCACAAGGGCCATTTCCTGGATCTGCTGGAACGTCTAACAGCACTGCGATTCACAAAGACTCTGCGCTATTCGTGAACTGGGCAAATGGGCATTCTTCTTATGTCATCGGGGCGGATGTTGATATCACATGGCAAACGCCGCATAAAGCCTACGGCAAAGCAGCGGGAATGCCCTCCGATATCGTCAGCCTCGGCAACGGTGGGGCGATCACACTTTTTTTTCCTCTGCCGATTCGTGATGGCGCGGGTGCGGATTTTGCGGTGTTTGAAAATGCCTTTAGTGATACTTTTCTCGAACTTGCTTTTGTTGAGGTTTCTTCGGACGGCATCAATTTTTTCCGATTTCCCACAACATCGCTCACACCCAGTGCCGTGGGAGCATTTGGAGTAGTGTATCCTGATGAGATCGATGGATTTGCGGGAAAATATCGCGCTGGATTTGGCACGCCCTTTGATCTAGCAGTTCTGACGAGTAACAACTTGCTCGACAAAGAAAATATACGCTACGTGCGCCTCATCGATATCGTTGGGAATGGAAATACGAAAGATGCCGCAGGGCGCAGCATCTTTGATCCCACACCGACTGTTGGGTCAGGTGGCTTTGACCTAGATGGCGTCGGAGTCATTCACCAAAATGCCAATACACACATCAACATCCTGCAAGCGGGTTTAAATGCTCAGGGATTTTTGCTGCGTTGGGAAAGTAATCCAGGCACCAGCTACCGCATCGAAACCAGCGTAAATCTGCAATCATGGCAAGTGCTCGAGACCGTACTAGGAGCAGCGGGAGATCGCAGTGAAAGGCTATTTCCGATCACAAACGAAGCACGGCGATTTTGGCGCGTCATGAGGCCGTGAAAAATTTCCTGAATTTGTATTTCACTTTATTGCAAAATTAACCAATCTTTGCGCATGGCAAATTCCGCATCACCGATATTCCAAGGTACCATTCCCGCTCTTATGACACCCTGTTTTGAAGATGGGGAAATCAATTATGACGCACTTGTGGCAACAGGGCTTGATTTGATGGCTCATGGCATGCGAGGTGTTGTGTATTGCGGCTCCATGGGGGACTGGCCATTGCTCACCGACGAGCAACGCATGAAAGGTGTTGAACTTCTTGTAAAAGCAGGCATCCCTACGGTAGTTGGCACAGGTGCTCAAAACGGTCGTAGTGCCGCCGCACTGGCAGCGCACGCCCGCGAAGTGGGCGCCGCGGGCTTGATGGTCATTCCACGTGTTTTATCACGTGGACTATCTCCCATCGCGCAACGTCATCACTTCAGTGAAATTCTTAGGGCTGGCGGCGATCTTCCCGCGGTCATTTATAATTCTCCTTACTACGGCTTCGAGACTAAAGCGGATCTGTTCTTCTCCCTACGCGCCGAATTTCCCTCTCTCGTTGGCTTTAAAGAATTCGGCGGTGCCAAATCCCTCAGCTATGCAGCCGAGCACATCACCAGCCAAGATCCCTCCGTCATTCTCATGGCGGGTGTTGACACTCAAGTTTATCACGGCTTTGTCAATTGTGGCGCTACTGGCGCAATCACCGGCGTAGGAAATGCCCTGCCGAAAGAAATTCTCCGCTACGTGGAATTATGCGAATCTGCGGCCAAAGGGAATCTGCAAGACCGCCGCTACGCCTTGGAATTATCAGAGGCCTTGACCGTCCTTTCTACCTTTGATGAAGGGCCCGACCTTGTTTTATTCTACAAAGAGTTGATGGTTCTTGAAGGGCACGAGGCCTACCGCTACCAAATCAATTCCTACGATGCCCTCAGCGCTAGCCAGCGTATGTATTTGCATCACCAACACGCCCTATTCCGCGCTTGGTGGGCAAGCTGGGAGGGGAAGTAATAGTAAAGATGATTGGGGCGGGAAATCTTTGACTTGATGGCGATCTATCCTTACAACTCGCTAGTAAGCTCAACCTACCATCATGAAACCACGTACTATTCTCGCCCATACGCAACTGCCTGATGGCAGCACTCTCGAACTCCACGAGCACGATTCGCGCCACTATCTCCATCTCCATGGGCAGCAACTCGGTGGCGAAATTGCCCGCAGTCTCGATTCGGAACTCGCCCACCTCGGCACTCATCCGTTCCGCCCTGCACGTCAGCCAAAAATCTTCATCCTCGGACTCGGACTCGGCTCCCTTCTCCATAGCGTCTGCGCCACGCTCGCGCAAAAGCGCGCTCGTTTTACCGTTTATGAACCCATCACCGATCTCGTCGCGTGGCAAAAGCAATTTTTCCCCCATTCCTGCCTACACACCGACCCCCGCGCCGACTTCACACTTCAATTGACACCTTCGTCACTTGCCCGCGAAAACGGTACTGTTCACGCCATTCTTACGCATGCCGATAGCTGCCCCATGGAAAAAGGCCGACTCATCATCGAGGACAATCGTTGGATCGGTGCAGCGCGCGATGCACTCCAACCAGGTGGACTCATCGGCATTGTCTCACTCCGCTCGGTCCCAGGTCTTTTTGGTCGCTGGAAACGAGCAGGCTTCGAGGTCACCGAGCACTTCATCGATGGCAATCCTAACGCCCGCAAACCTCGCCGTTACCCTCTTCTTCTCGCCCGCAAGCCATCCACCAGCAACGAATAACTTCATAGCACAAATTTCGACCTCAGTATCGTTACGCACCAGTAAATTTATTTCTTCGAATCCCATGAACCTCATCTCAACTTCCTTTGCATTCCTCGCCCTCCCGGCATTTCTTTGTGCCGATGTTATTCAAGTTAAAGAACAAAAATTCTCCATAAAAACCTCTTTCCCCGCAACACTCCTCCCCCATAACCCCGTCCTCATCGCGGTAAAATCCGACGCATGGTCCGCCTTCACGATCGAAACCATCACCCCTCATGGTTCTCTTGTTAAAAAGGGTGATACTCTCATTCGCTTCGATGCCGAAGACTACACAAAACGCCTTTACGATGCCCAAGCAGCTCTGAAAACCAGCTCCCTCAACCTTGCCAATGCCGAGGCCGACTTCCTAGCAGCAGAAAAATACAACCCCATGCAACTTCAAAGCGCCAAACTCAAAAACGAGCACGCTGCGGAAGCATGGGACTATTTCCAAAAAACCCAACGCGAAGCCGAAATCCGCGAAGCCAACCTTTCCCTCCGCTCCAGCGAACTGCGCCTCGATAGCGAAATGGAAGAACTCAAGCAGCTCGAAAAAATGTACAAAGCCGATGACCTCACCGAAAATACCGAGGAAATCATCCTGAAGCGCCAACGCGAATCCGTAAAATTTGCTGAAGCCGCACTAGACGACGCGCGCCTCAGCCACAAACGCACCCTAGAAATTTCCATCCCTCGCAAAGCCATCACCCTCGAACGCGAAGCAAAAAGTGCAGAAATCTCCCTCAAAGAAAACGAGGTAAGCATCCCCCGCAACCTCGAAATCAAACGTCTCGCCCTTGAAGAAGCCCGCGTCAAAGCCGAGCGCGATACCGAAAAC
>CAMAYN010000130.1 GCA_945862285.1 Akkermansia muciniphila
GCTATGGCTGAGGATGCCAAACCCTTCGTTTTAACCATCAGTGGTCTTAGTTCTGGTTTATTCGAGACACAGCCTCTCACCATCACTGCCACATCTTCTCATCCAGAAATCGTCCCTAATCCAGTTATTTCCCATATTCCAGGAAGCACAACGGCTCGCATGACATATTCACCTGCAGCGAACGCAAATGGTGCCGTAGTGATTAGTCTGACGCTTAATGACGGATCAGAAACTAACAATATTCGTGTTTATGAAATGCCTCTAACCATTACACCCGTCGATGACGCACCTACCATAAGCGCAATCTCGCCTATCACACAGGCCGTCAATACGGCAATTCCGGCGATTCCTTTCACCGTCAATGATGTAGATCTTGTCGATTTATCATCACTTGTTGTGACTGTGACGAGTTCAAACATAAAAATGCTTCCTTTGACAGGTATTGCGTTGGGAGGATCAGGAAGCGACAGGACATTGACACTTACTCCATTGCCAAATGTTACCGGTAAGGCCAACATTACCATCACCGTCACATCAGGCAAACTGAAGGCGACGCGCATAATAGCAGTGACTGTTACTCCATCTGTATAATTCCGCGTTGCATTACTCGATAACTTGTTGAAGAATAGGTCTCTCGCATGATTCGACCTATTACTTGGACTGGAGGTTCATCTGTATCGCTCATTCGCTACATAGGAGAGTTATCTCTTCTGGTAGCGGATATCTTCCAGTCACTTATCAAAGGCAGGCTACGTTCTCGGCAGATCATGCAGCAAATTGCCGAAATCGGCTATCGATCTCAGCCCGTGGTCATGGTAACTGGTGCCTTCACGGGTGCCGTTCTTACCGCGCAGTCGCTATTTCAATTTGAAAAATTTGGTATGCAAACCATGGGTGGAGCTCTTGTGAGTGTATCCATGCTGCGCGAATTAGGCCCCGTAGTCACGGGATTAATGCTCGCCGGCCGCGTCGGTTCTGCCATGGCCGCGGAAATTGGCACTATGAAAGTCACCGAGCAAATTGATGCCCTGCGCGTGATGGATGTTCATCCCGTTGATTTTTTAGTTACACCACGGCTTCTGGCGATGCTGCTTGCGATTCCCTTATTGATTACGGAGAGTGTGACGCTAGGCATTATCGCCTCAAACCTTGTGGGAATCGAAATCTTCGGCGTGGGTGAAGCTTATTGGAAATTCCAAATGGAAAAATTTACGGATTTGACCGACGTGAGTTTTGCTCTGATTAAGGGCGTCGTGTTCGGCCTGATCATCATCGTCGTCTCCTGTCATCAAGGACTCACAGCCAGCCAAGGAGCCGCTGGCGTAGGTAGAGGAACAACACGTGCGATGGTTTATTCTTCGCTCTTTATTTTAGTTACCAACTTTATTCTTACTCTCCTGCTCAACCAATTTTTTCCCGCTGGCGAACAAGTAGGATAAATCAAACTTCAAATAACGAAGTCACAGACTGACCGCCGTTAATGCGGCGAATCGCTTCTGCTAACAACGGAGCCACATTGACCGCGTGAACCTTTTCCCCATACGCCATCGGCACGGAATTGGTGGTGATCACTTGATCGATCACAGAATCACGAATCCGTTGGCGTCCCATATCGCCCAAAACAGCGTGGGAAACACCGGCAAAAATTCTCTTTGCTCCATGACGTTGCAAGATTTCCGCCGCAGCACATAAAGTGCCTGCCGTTTCCGTCATATCATCGCAAATCATCACGTCCCTGCCTTCCACCTCGCCGATGACATTCATGGCTTCCACGCGCGTGGCACTCACACGATGTTTGGCAACGATGGCAAGATCGGCTTTCAGCGCATCGGCGTAGGCGCGCGCAAGTTTTACTCCACCCACATCGGGAGAAACTACGGTGAGGTTGCCATCCTCACCCACGCCTTGTTCACGCAAGTAGTGAATCAGCGCGGGCTTGGCATAAAGATGATCGACGGGAATATCAAAAAATCCCTGAATTTGCGGCGCATGTAAGTCCATCGTGATCACGCGATCCACTCCGGCTTCGGTAAGAATATTGGCAATCAGCTTGGCAGTGATCGGCACGCGGGGCTGGTCTTTCCGATCCTGCCGAGCATAGCCGAAAAAGGGCATCACCGCATTAATTCTTCCCGCACTAGCACGGCGAGCAGCATCCACCATGATCAGCAACTCCATGATATTATGATTGGTGGCGGGACATGTGGGCTGAATGATGTAAATATCTTCCCCGCGAATGTTCTCGTTAATTTTGACAAATGTCTCGCCATCAGGAAATGCCGTTACATGAACATCGGCAAGTTTTGTTCCAATATTTTCTGCAATATTTTCTGCCAAACTCCGATGTGCTGTTCCTGAGATAACCTTCATGCGTGCGCGACCTTGAACAATTCCCACCAAGATTGCAATGCTAGGCCAAAAAAAAATGATTCGGAGCAATTACTATCACATGTCGCGCCCATTTTTTCAATCATGCTTCCATTTTTACCGTGAATCGCTAAAACGCGTCTATTAATTCGCGCTCATAGAAAGTTACTTCAACGACATTAATGCTTGGTGTTGGCGCTATCTTGAGAATGAAAAACTATCCAGGTTTGCACTTTACCGCCACACCGAACGCGTGTGAAGGAATCATTGCGTGTATCCGACAACTTCAACGCGACGGAATTGGCACCTTCAGAACGCTGCCTTTGCTACCAATCAGCCCCACGCAAGAGGCCAAAATTTCCGGCGGACAACAATTTCGATGCTTTCGTCGCATGCGCCCGTCAGGAGGTTTTGCGAAATTCGCCTTCGGAAAAGAGGGATTTTTTTGTAGCATCATGGCCATCCTCCACTCATCTATCCCAACGGGATTACATAACAAAGCCTAGGGTTGCACGACGAATGTCGGGCTACCTTAGGGGGAGGCATAAAAATACTCCCTCAACCCCAACGCGGGTTGCGTATCGTGTGCGCTTATAGTGAGGCGCAATGGGGAGTATCCACAATTCCATTCCGTCTTCTCTAAAAAGTGTAGCAATACTTCCACGAGGCCCCAAAGCTCTCTGATGGCATTACCTTATATGCGAAGGCCCTCGTCAGACCTTTGGCTGTTGTGACGATACACAAAAGTGCGATCACGATTGCCGCGAATGCAATTCAAGCAAAAGTTGATCTTCGGAATTTCTTCTTCCGATTCATCCGGTCTTCAGTATGTGTCAACGTCGAAATCTTCTCTCACCTGCCCGAGGGCGAGGCTTCGACTGTGGGTTGAGGGTTGAATGGTCCTGACGGATTTGAACTCGCGGCGGGGCAGGTGTTGAGAGAGACGTCTTGTTAGCCATTATTTTGTCTTTACCGCAACGCCGCGACTCACAGCGATTACTTTGCCGCCTTGTAGGGTCATATCCTTCCACGTGCTCTTATCATCAGAATGTGTTTCGATCGCAAGAACAGTTGCAGGTGGACCTCCATCAGCTTTGTCAGACGTCCAAGCTATTGTGCGCTTGTCGAAATCGGCTAGCCCTGTCGATGAAGCAAACATTCCATCAGGAAGCAGCACCCACTTTTTGAAGGTGTCGGTCTCCTTCTCGTAGGAGACTACCATAATCATAGGGTTCTCCGCACCCGGGAGCTTCGCCGTTGAAACGATGTAGCGCCCTCGCACGGTCTTCTCCGTCGCGATAATCTCTGGTCCCACCTGAAGATCGTCCGCCGAACTTCCACTTCGAGCTGTAATCTTATACTCACGTGCATCAGGGTAGATCTTCAATTCGGGCACAAGGTTCTCACGACTGTGGGGTTCACCCGCGATCTTTCTTATTGCGTCGGCGTCAAGGCCGTAAAGATTCTGTGCGATTAGGAGGAGGACTAGGAGGTAATATTTCATGGGCTAACAGTTGAATTCGTATTCCATAAATGAGTTATATCAGATGGGTGGGGGGGATAGCACTTTATTTGCCTAGCGGGGTTATGGTGTTGGCTCGGTGGGTGGCTCGGGGTCTTCGTTGAGGGTGCCGTCTTCGTTGACATAGACTACGCCCCAGGCACGGGCGATGCGGCGACGGCCAGGGGCATCGAGATCCGCGCGCTCGTCGAGGTTAAATTCGATGTGATTGACGATGCTTACAGCGAGGCGTAGCGCTTGCGGGTAGAGGGCGGCAAGTTCATTTTGCTCGTTATCTGTGCTGTGTTTGGCTACTTCTACGGCGGTACGTTTATCTTGGGCGTCCGCGAGCGCCGCCGCTACTTGTGTGGCGGAGGGTAGTGCCATGGGCACAAATGCGGCACCTTCTGCCGTTTGGCGATCCGCTTCTCCTTTGACGATGGCTCTGGCGGCGGTAAAAACGGCATCTTGGTTGGTGAGATCGGGAATGTTGGTGGAGCTGACATCGCGCCCGTAGTAGGAACGGGAGCCAGCGGTGAAAATGCCGCGCTGCACGGCGAGGTCGAAGACTTGGTGAAAGTGGCTGACGTTTTGGGCGAGGCGGGCGACGGCTTGGGCGCGCGCAGAGGAGAGAGGGGCCTGGGCGGCGAGGGCCTTATCCACATCGCTGGCTTCTTTGAGGAAGCGATTGAAGAGGGATGCGGGGGCGGCATCGTCAATCTGATCCCAGAGATTGGCGGAGATGAGGCGATCTTGCGGGAAGCGTTTCCACGCTTCGCGGGCGGCGGTGAGGGTGCGGATGACGGTGGGGGTGGAGTTGGGTAAGCGACGTGAGGGCATGGCAATAGTTTGTAAGTTACGGTAGTAATCACTACGGCATCGGGGGTGGGAGGTAAAGGAGATTTTGTGGGAATTTCGCGGATTTGTCGTCTGAGCTGTTCTTGGAGCGTGAGATAGCCGAAATTGGGACAAAATGTCGCATTTTTTGCCATTTTGGGACGGAAAATGGGGTTCTGGTCGGGAAGAATGGCATTTCCCGTTTTTAAAGAGGGGTTCTGGCCGAGCAGGGATGGGTTTGCAGAACGGAAAGAGGCTGTCTGACCGAGTAGGGATGGGTCTGTAGAACGGAGCGGGAAGAATTGGCAAGAAGTGAGGGGTTTGCGGTTCTGCAAGGGGCTGTCTGGCTGAGCAGGAAGGGGTCTGCCGAACGGAGCGGGAGGAATTGGCGAGCGGAAAGGGGTCTGCCGAACGGAAAGTGGAGGAATTGACAGGCTTTGGCAAGCGAGCGAGTTCGCTACTTTGATCCATTTTTCATGCCTAGCTTGTGCAAGATTCGGCTGACTTGGGAGCGTGATCCGGCTGATTGCTGAAATATTTTCCCCGTGACCCTGTATTTCATAGGTATGGCGACAAGATTTTCTCCTGCATTTTTGCAACGGCTTGGCATGGGTATTACAGCTCTCGTTTTTCAATCGAGTTGCTCAATGAGTGGCGAACCGAGTCAAACGAATCGGCTTAGTCCTATTCCCCTTGTTTATTCACCAAATTATAAAATTAGCGTCTTTGGGATGGAGAAACTGCATCCCTTCGATATCGCCAAGTATGATAAAATCTTTAACGCATTGAAGAAAGATGGCTTGGTGACAGAAGAGAGCGTCATCGATCCAGCAGAGGTAAGCCGCGATGAAATGTTGCTGATTCACACGCAAGACTACCTTGAAAACTTAAAGAAAACCAATCATGTCGCCCAGTATTTGGAGGCGCCTGCACTGAAGGTGATTCCGGATGCCATGATCGATCATCGAATCGTTAGCCGCTTTAGAAAGGCAGCGGGCGGGACGATCGCGGCGGCGCGGCAGGCTCTGCGGGCGAAGTCAAAAATGGCCATCAATCTCGGCGGGGGCTACCATCATGCAAAACCAGACGTGGGCGAGGGATTTTGTATCATTGCCGATGTGCCGATTGCCATTCGGCAGTTGCAGAAGGAAAAGCTGATCAAACGGGCATTGATCATCGATACGGATATTCATCAAGGAAATGGAACGATCTTGTGCCTGAAAGACGACCCCACGACCTATACATTTTCGATGCACGAACGGGGCATTTATCCTCTGCCGAAGGAGGTGGGTGATGAGGATGTGGAGTTGGAGGCGCGGGTGACGGATGAGCAATATTTAAAAATTTTAGGCGGTAGGCTGGATCAGCTTTTTGCGAAATCACGGCCTGACATGGTGTTTCATGTGGCTGGTTGTGATGCCTTAGCAGGCGATCCGTTAGCAACGGGTCAGATGACGCATGAGGGAATCCTCAAGCGGGACGCCATGATCGTGAAGGCCTGCAAGAAGCGCGGGATTCCGTATGTGATGACTTTATCGGGAGGATACAGTCGTGATGCGTGGAATGCGCAGTACAAGAGCATCCGTTCATTAATTCAGAATGAGTAGCTCCCCTTGCGGCGGCGATGCATCAACGTCTGCGTATTATTTCTTCTTGTTTTGATCCACATAAATCAAAACATCCGCATTCTTGGTGCCTAGCAGTTCCTGCGCTCGCTTGAGCGCATCTCGCGTCGATAAATTCGGGTTAATGGCGTTTTCACAAAAAACGTTTGACTGTCCTTTTTCACGATCTGCACCTTCTTGCAAAACGGCGAGAATGCCGGAATTTCGCAACACGCGGTAAATCGAACGCGGGCACCCGGAAATGATCAAATGCCTTTGCTGCGATCGCACAAAGGCGGCTAATTCCGAAAGTGCCATCACGGATGTAGCATCGAGATGTCGGGCGTTTTTCAGTCGCAGGATGATGACTTTTAACGACGCATCTTGGGTGATGCGCTGGATCTGGGTGCGGAAAATCTCCGTCGCACCGAAGAATAAATCACCCTCCACATGCACCAGTGAAATGGAGGGATTTTTGCGATTTTTTCTTTCATTGCATTCGCTCAGATCTCCCGTTTCATCGGCGTTAAACTCCACCACATGCGGGCGACTAGCACGGCGCAAGAATAAGACGATCGACAACGCCACACCGAGGAAAATCGCCGTATGCAGCGGTGCCAACAAGGTCGCTAAAAACGTCACCACCAGCACGGCGGCATCATCGGGTGTGGAACGCAAGCAAATGCGAATGTTACGCATGTTGATGAGGCTGAATCCAAGGCCAATAATCAATGCGGCGAGCGCGGCTTTGGGCACGAAATCGATCAACGGAATCCCCCATCGTGGCGAAAAGGAAATCAATACCGCAATCGCCAAGGTATAAACCCCACAAAACAGCGAAGAAAACCTCGTGCGCGCACCAGAGCTTTCATTCAATGCCGAGCGCGTCAACGACCCCGAGGCCGGCATGGCACCACATAAGGCAATCACCACATTTGCCACCCCCACAGAAAACATATCTTGGTTGACTTGCGCAGGCTCCCCCGTGCGCGATGCCAGTGTTCGTGCCATGACGGTATTTTCGAGCGAGGCTAAAAATGCCACCGCCATGGCCACGCCGGTTAGCGATGCAATATCGTCAAAAATCCCCGCCTTCAGCAGATTCGGCAACGCTGGGACTAAATCTTTTGGCGAAAAAGTAGAAAAACATTCTAAAGAGGCAAAAGCACCAACATCATGATAGGACAATGTGCCCCAGATCAGTGCAGAAGCGAACATCATCAGTGCAAAATTCGGCCATCGCGGCTTCATGCGCTTTAAAACAATGTAGCCCGCCAAAGTTGATGCCGCCGTCACCAAGCTCGGCCATTTCGTATGATGGGAATTTTTACCCAACTCGACCAATTGCCCGAAGAAACTCTTGGCATTTTCGGCATCAAGTGTCACGCCAAGCACATGCCGTAATTGGTTGGCGATGATCAAGACCGCCGCTCCCGCGATATAGCCTACCAACACGGATCGGGATATATATTGCAGCAAATCTGCCACCCGTAATAACGCGCCGAGCAAACAAAAAAATCCCACCATCAGCACCAACAGGGGCACGAGCTCAATCTCCCGCGCCATCAGCGTCGGGCTCGCCGCAAAAAAGGAAAATAGCATAAACGCCGTAGCATTCGTTGGTCCAAGAATGGTGTGCCGCGAGCCTGCAAACAAGGGCGCAATCATCGCCGCTAATGCCGAGCACATGATCCCATAAACAATCGGCAGCTCGGCAATGGCGGCATATGCAATCCCTTGCGGTATGGCCAACACCGTGACGTTCAATGCCGCCCGCGCATCGGCAAAAAAACTACCGCTATCATAATTACGCGCCGCGCCCAGCCAGGGCAATAGGCTGAGATGTTCTCCTGAAAAAAAGTGCTTTACGCCGAGCCAAGTGAGCTGAATGGGATGTCGCTTTTTCATTTTTTAACGGAAACGCGCGCGGTGAAACAACCAAATGCCAATGCCGAAACACAAAAAATTCGGTGCCCACAACATCGCCGCCACCGCCGATGGGTTGGTGGATTTGTTGGCCAAAACAGAAAACACAAAATACCCCGCACCCAGCAGCAGTGCCACCAATACGCCGCCTGCACCTTCTTTTCTGCGCTTAACTAGGCCAAGCGGCACGGCAACGGACGCAAAGGCCAAACTCGCAAAGGCAAACGAAAAGCGCTGATGATACATGCTAGTCATTTTGCCAATAACCTTCGGCTTCACATCAGCCGGCGGATGACGCAAAAAATCGGCAATCTCTGCATTCGTCATGCTCTTCGGATCCGACTTTGGCTTGCGCGTGATGTCCCATTTCCACGGCGCGGCAGAGGCCATGAAAAACTGCTCGTCCTTTTTCCCAAATCCACGCTCTATGTAAGCAGAATTTAAGGTCAATTTGATTTGCCGTGTATCGGCATCCAGCCCGATCGTGGCATCTTCTGCATAAATGTATTCGCCCCCTTCCTTTTTGTCCGCTGCTGGCAATCGATACAAATGCAGGCTTTTCACCATGTTGCCATCGCGACTTTGCACAAACAGACTCACATTCGCATCAAACTGCGAGGTGATCATCCCCGGCTTGATCAGCGCCTGTGGATTATTTTCGATCACGTCGTATTTAATCGCCATATTGCTGCGTTCCGCTGCGGGAACAACCTGCAAATTGATCCACAAACAAAAGAAGCTCAGCATTCCCGCCAACACAAAAACAGGAGCTGCAATCCGCGCCAGCGACATCCCAGAAAGCTGCAATGCTTGCAATTCGTTTTCCGCCGACAATCTTTGAAAAACCAGCAACAACGCCGCCATGAAGCCCCACGGAACCGTGAAAATCAGCGACGATGGGAAAATATTCAGCGCAAACTTACCGACACTCGACAAGGGCAATCGACTCTCCACCAGTAGGCTACGGATTTCCTGAAAAATTGTGCCCAATACTAAGAAAAAACTCAGTAACACCACCGCATACAACGTCGCCACCAATGCCTGGCAAAAGATGTAACGGTCAGCAGTGCGAATCATTGTTCGACAAACATTAGGTATCTTGCGCGACCTTGTCGATACCCAAGGAAGAAAAATCTTACTGTTTTTTCACGCCAATCACCAATCCACATTCGTGCCGCGGCAGTCGATGTGAGTGAATGTGCCGTAGGAGCCTACTCCGCCACGAAACAATCCCTTGTTGCGCATCTCACGGGCGGTGCGTGTGACGGTAGAGGCGCGAGTCGAGAAAGAAACATCAATGGCGAAATTTGACTTGTGCCAAGAGGAGCGCCGCGCGCCCGCGCAACGGGCATTGTAGGCCGGAGCCCTATATGCGCTGACAATTTCTTTTACTGGTTGATCGAGTTTGCGTGCAATGCGATCCGTGGCGCGTAAAGTATTCGCGATGTTTTTCCACAATGCGGAAGGTGGCAAGTGATTCCAAACGCCACC